>JBARIA010000117.1:0-51444 GCA_049799515.1 Candidatus Dormiibacterota bacterium
TGCCGAGACCGCCCAGGATCACGATCGACAGAAGCCGGGAGATGAGGTCATACCCGCTGTTGGGGCTGAAGGCGGTGGTGGCTCCGAACACCATGCCGCCGGCCGCCGTCACAGCCACCCCGATCCCGAAGGTCAAGGTGGCCACTCGGTCGACATTGATGCCGACCAGACGGGCCGCCGGGCGGTTCTGGAGTGATGCCCGGATGCTGCGGCCGAAGCGGGTGCGGTAGAGGAGCAGGTAGATGGCTCCCATCAGGACCACCGCCATGCCACAGCCGAAGACATAGATGTAGGGGAGGTAGAAGCCGAGGAGGTGGATCGACCGGGTCACGTACCAAGCGTGCAGCTGGACGTAGTCGACCCCGAAGATCACCGTCAGCACCCCCTCAACCACGATCGCGACTGCGTAGGTGACCAAGATTGACATGGTGGTCCGATCTCGGACCGGCAGTCTCCTGATGAACGCCCAGTCCACCGCGATGCCCAGGAGGAACAGCGCTGGCATGGTGATGAGGATTCCCACGAAGAGATCCACACCGAAGTGGACGGAAAGTACGTAACTCAGATAGGCGGCCAGCACTACAAAGATCCCTTGGGCGATGTTGATGATGTCCATCACCCCGAAGATCAGGGTCAGACCGGCGGCCATCAGCGCGTAGACGGCTCCGGTCAAAACCCCGTCGATCAGACCCTGGTAGAGGCTGGTCAGATTCAAGCGATCAGCTCCCCCAATCCGGCTTGGGGTAGAGGATCTTCACCGAGCTCGGACTGCTGGTCGGCAGCACCTGGCTGAACTTGGTTCCGGTCGTGCCCTGCCACTGGAAGATGAAGCCAACCGCCTTACCGTTCTCCCCCTTGGAGTTGAACTGGACCTGACCCTGGACGCTGTTCAGGATCACCCCGCTGTGCAGGTATTTGATGATCTTGGCGTTGCTCAGGCTCTTGTTGTGCTCGACTGCCTGCTGCACCACCTGGCCCACCGAGTAGGCCTCCGCGACATCGGCGTTCACCCCGGCGGGAGTTCCGCCGTACTTCTTGATGTACATCTTGACCATCGCCTTGCTCTCGGCGTTGTCGTAGGTGCCGGACCAGCCGCCGGGGACCATCGCCCCATCAGTGTTGGCTGCTCCGACGGCGCTGACGAATGCGGCGCCCTGGTCTGGGCCGGCCGCCGCGATGAATGCCTTGGGGTCGTAGTGGTCCTGCTCGAAGGCCTGCATGAAGGCCGACACGGTGGGCACGTCCACCGAGCCCAGGACCACGATGTCCGCATGCGTGGCGGCAACGTTCTGCGCGATCGGCGCGTAGTCGGTGTCCTCGGCGGGGAACACCTGCGAGTACACCGTCTTGACTCCCAAGGCCTGCAGGAGTGTTTGAGCCTTCTTGATCACCGGCTCGGTGAAGGGGTCGTTGCTGGTGGGATAGGCCGCGGTCTTGGGACGGTCTGCCGCCGGCATCGACTTGATCCAGTTCACGAAGGGGACCATGTAGTCGGCCACTGGCAGGCTGACGTCAAAGATGTTCTTGAGACCGTTGGCGAACGCCGACGGTGCTCCTCCGGCCCCTTCCACGAAGGCGTAGCCATAGCGGTTGACCACCTTTGACGCTGGCACCGTGAGCAGAGTCGAGAACGGGCCGAACACCAGGTTGACCTTGTCCAGGGTGATCAGCTTGGTGTAGTTGGTGTCGACCTGGGTCGGACTGCTGGCGTCGGAGACGATGTCCAGCTTCACCTTGCGGCCCAGGATTCCGCCGTGCGCGTTGACGTAGCTGGCCCAGAGCTCGTAGCCGCGCTGGTAGGCCTGGCCGTCCGCCGAGAAGTCTCCCGAGAGCGAGAGCGAGATTCCGATCACAATCGGCTTGTTAGTGCTGGTGGTGCCGCACGCGGCCAGCACCAATCCCATCAAGCCCGCCATTGCCCCGGCGGCTATGAACCGCCTCAAATGACCCTTCATGTCTTCCCTGTCCCTCCATAAACGATGCGGCCTTGAATGGCCATCTCTATGGCGCGCACGCAATGCCGGGCCGTGCGACCATCGTCAAATTCCCGCTTGTTTTTCACTCCTGACCGCCCAGTCCGTCGGGGACACTGGCCTGCTCGCTGACCACCTCGAGAGCGGAGTTGCGTCCTTGAAGCTCGAGCAGGGTGGCGAAGTCCTCCTCACCGTAGCCGAGGCTGATCAAGGTCATTACCAGCTGCTGGACCAGGCTGGCCAGCGGCAGCGGCACACCTAGGTCATGGGCGGCGGCCAGCCCCAGGTCGAAGTCCTTGCGCAGCAGGTTGGTGGTGAAGGTGGCCCGGTAGTCGGTGTTGACTAGTTGGGGCGACTTGTAGCGGGTGAAGGTGGACCCCAGCACGCTGGCATTCAAGTAGCGCAGGAATGCATCACGGCTCACCCCGCCCTTCTCGGCCAGCACGGTGACCTCCACCAGCGATTGGGTGACCACCCCGAGGAAGAGGTTGTGGCAGATCTTGACCAGCCGGGCCAGCTCCCCTTGACCGACGTAGGTGGCCCCGGAGCCGAGCTGCGCCAAGAGCTCAGCGACCGACTCAAATGCGCCCTGGGGACCGGACACCGCCATGGTCAACCGCCCCGCCTTGGCAACCTTGGGGTTCCCGCTCACCGGAGCCGCCAGCAGCTCGACGCCCTGGGCGGTGAGCTGCTCTCGAACCACAGCCGAGGCGTCCGCACCGACGGTGGAGAAGTCAACGACGATCTTGGGTCGAGCCTCACCCGAGAGCAGCCCCTCCGCTCCAAGCAGCACCTGGTGCAGGTCACCGGAGGAACTGACCGCGACGAAGACCACTTCGCAGCCACCCAGCTCCCAGAGATGGTCGGCGATGGTGGCCCCCAGCTCGGCGAGCGGCTCGGCCTTGGCCCTGGTGCGGTTGTAGACGATCACCTTGGAGCCGCCCTGGAGCAGCCGGCTGACCATCTGGGCACCCATCCGTCCGGTGCCGATCCAGCCTAGCCTCGGAAGCTGGCCTGTGCCGTCAGTCAGCGGAGTCCCTCCCCGAGGCGAGCCACTCGCCACAACCGATTGCAGTCATTCCTTGCCGACGATTATTGTCTGGTTAGGCCCCGGCGTCAAGGCCCGGATCGCGAGCTAAAAGGAGCGGTCCGTGCCCGAGTTGCCCTGGGGTGCAACCGTGTGCAAGACTCTGCCGATGCCAGACGAGAGGGTCCGCAGCGCCTTGGAGCACTGGGGGCCTCGGTTCACCGTGAATGGGGTGGACCCCTCGGACTTCAAGACGGTCACCGGCGCCTTGGAGAATTGGAGCGAGTGGTGTCGGGCCTGGAGCCGGGCAGCCGAGGAGCACGTGGCCCTGGGGGCGGCGGCGGCGGCCGCCGGTCGAAGCCGGTCGGCCGGTGTCCACTACACGCAGGCCTCGGTCTACTACCACTTCGCCAAGTTCGTCTTCGTGGAGGACCTAGAGCAGATGCGGGTCGCCCACGGCCACGCGGTGGAATGTCTCACCTTGGCGCTTCCGCACCTGGATCCGCCTGGCCGCCGGATCGAGATTCCCTTCGAGAACGCTCAGATGGTGGGAGTGCTGCGGATTCCCTCTGGCCCAGGGCCCCATCCAGTTGTGGTGATGATTCCCGGCCTCGACTCCACCAAGGAGGAGTTCCGGTCCACCGAGCAGCTCTTCTTGGAACGAGGGATGGCGACCTTCTCGGTGGACGGCCCCGGCCAGGGCGAGGCCGAGTACGAGCTGCCGGCGCGGCCCGACTGGGAGGTACCGGGGGCGGCCATCCTGGATGCTCTGGAGCAGATCCCCGAGCTGGACGGATCGCGGATGGGACTTTGGGGGGTCAGTCTGGGCGGGTACTACGGCGCCCGGGCTGCGGCGATCGACCCCCGAGTCCGCGCCCTGGTTGCCCAGGCCGGACCCTACAACTGGGGGGCCTGCTGGGACATCCTTCCCAAGCTCAGCCGGGATGCCTTTCGAGTTCGCACCCGGTCCCAGTCCGAAGATGATGCCCGCCGGCTGGCGCTCACCTTCTCACTTGAAGGCTTTGCGGAGCGGATCACCGCGCCCTTGCAGATCGTCTTCGGCAAGAGGGACCGCCTGATCCCCTGGCAGCAGGCGGAGCGGCTCGCCCGGGAGGCCGGGGGACCGGTCGAGATGCTGATGTTCGACGACGGTAATCACGTCTGCACCAACATTCCCTACCGGCATCGCTATCGATCGGCGGACTGGATGGCTGAGCAACTCCAATAGCCCTCCCGGGCGGCATCCGGTGCCTCAGGCAGGGTGCGGTTTGCTGGGTGCCGCCGTCGAGCCCCGGACCACCAGCTGGGGCGGTAACAGCTGTGCGTCAACCGGACCTCTGGGATTGGCGATCCGCTCGAGCATCAGCAGCGCCGCCGCCGCGCCGATCTGGTAGTGGGGGATGCGGATCGAAGTTAGAGGTGGGCGCAGCTGATCGATGAAGGGCATGTCATTGAAGCCCACCACCGAGACGTCCTCAGGACAGCGGAGTCCGGCCCGTTCCAGAGCCGCGTAACTGCCCAGGGCGAGCAGGTCGTTACCCGCGACCACCGCTGTGAAATCCTCGCCTCCAGTGAGCAGCTCGGTGAGGCAGCGCTGTCCCTCAGCGCGGGTGAATCCCCGAGCAAAGCTGACCAGCCCGGAGTTGACCGGGAGACCCGCGGCCGCCATTCCGGTCTGAAAGCCATCGAGCCGTCCCCGCCCGGTCGAGACGTCCTGTGGTCCGGCTATGTGGGCGATCCGGCGGTGCCCGAGGCCCGCCAGGTGGGCAACCGCCAGTCGGGCACCCATGCGATCGTCGACCGAAGCTGACGGAAGTGAGTTGTCGTCAAGAATCCGGTTCACCAGCACCACCGGCAGCTCCTCGGCGGCGGCTTGGTCGAGCAAGGGATGCCGCTGCCGGGCGGTGGCCACGATGAAGCCGTCAACATGACGGGAGCGCATCCCCTCGAAGACTCTCCGCTCGCGCTCTTCATCGTTGTCGGTGTTACCCATCAGGGCCACGAATCCCTTGGGAGTGAGGGTGTCTTCTATGCCCCGGACGATCGGTGGGAACAGCGGGTTGTTGAGGTCTGGGATCAGCACCCCGACGGTGTAGGACCGTCTGGTCTTGAGGCTGCGAGCGGCGGGGTCTGGACGAAATTGAAGTTCTCGGGCGGCCTCTAGCACCCTCTCGGCGGTTTCTGTCTTGACCAGGTGCCGGCGCTCTGAGTTGAGGGCGCGGGAGGCGGTGCCGGGGTGGACTCCGGCCGAGCGGGCGACGTCGCGAAGGGTTACCCGGGGGCTGGGCACCGGTTTTGCCTCCGCTGGGAGCCCGTCCGGGGTGGAGCAGTCGCGCGGATAGTCAGCAGAGCCACCCCCTCGCGCCTCCCTTGGGACTCGTAGATCAGTTCAGTTTACGACCGCCAACCAGCTTTCTCACAGCTCGCCGAGCGGCTCTGGCCCGGATAATTGGTTCCATGTCGGCTGAGCCGGTGGCAAGGCCTCGCCTGCTGCTCGTCGACGCCCACGGGCTGGCCTTTCGCGCCTATCACGCGCTGCCCGAGATGACCAATCGGCGGGGCGAGGCGATCCGGGTCGCCTACGGCTACACCTCGATTCTGCTGTTGGCGCTGGAGCAGGGTTTCGACTGCGCGGTGGCGGCCTTTGACCCCCCTGGGCCCACCTTTCGCGACGCCAAGCTGGCGACCTACAAGGCCACCCGAGCGCCCACCCCCGAGGAGCTGGTGGCTCAGATTCCGGTCTGTCAGCAGATCACCGAGCGGCTCAACATCCCGGTGATGATGGTGTCGGGCTTTGAAGCCGACGACGTGCTGGGCACGTTGGCTCGGCAGGCCAAGGCTGCCGGCTGCGACACGGTGATCCTCTCCGGAGATATGGACCTGCTGCAGTTGGTCGACGAGAGCACCGTGGTGCAGAGCAGCCGGCGGGGCAGCAGCGAGCCGATGATCTACGACGTCGAAGCGGTCCGGGAGCGCTTCGGCTTCGACCCAGAACGGATCATCGATTACAAGGCCCTCCGGGGAGACACCAGCGACAACATTCCCGGGGTCCCGGGGATCGGTGAGAAGAGCGCAACCGTCCTGATCCAGGAGTACGGGTCCCTCGACGGCGTGCTGGAGGCGATCGAATCCATGCCCCCGGGACGGGTGCGCACCGCCCTCAGCGGCAACGCGGACCTGGCCAGGTTCGGCAGGGAGCTGGTGACGATCGTGCAGGAAGTCCCCGGCGTGGAGCTGGAACTCTCCAACTGCCGACTGAATGAGTATGACCGGGAAGCTGCGGCGGCCCTGCTCGAGGAGTTGGGGATGCCGAGCCTGGTGCGTCGGTTACCTACCACTGATGGAAGTCCGGCCGAGGCCGACTCGACCCGCCCCTCAGTGGCTCCCACGGAGATCGTCGAGAGCGAGGAGCAGATGAGCCAGATGGTGGCAGCTCTGCGAGCCGCCGGCACCTTCACGGTCGAGGTGGTGGTGGATGGATCACCCCGCAAAGGTCGGGTGGCGGGTGTGGCGGTCGCCACCGGGTCCGATCAGAGCTGGTACTGTCCGGTCGCGTCGGTGACCCTGGAGGGCCTGACCTGGGCGGAGGCTCAACCCCTACTCGAGCTCCTGGCGACTCCGGAGGTGGGTAAGTCCAGCTACCAGTTGAAGGAGACAATCCTAGCCCTCAAGGGGGCGGGAGCCGAGCTGGACGGGGTGGGCTTCGACTGCGTTCTGGCCGCCTACCTGGCCGACTCGAGGAGCCGGACTCCCACCCTTGCGTCCCTGTGCCGGGAATGGGACGGGCCCCCGGCGCCTGATCGGGAGCTGTACCTGGGGAAGGGGGCTAGCAGCCGGCTCCCCTCGGAGCTGAGTGTAAGGGAGGCCAGTCAGCTGTTCGGGGGCGAGGCAGCCTGCGCGGCGGCGATCGTTCCCCACCTGCAAGCCCGGATCCACGAGCTGGGGGCAGCCGAGCTGCTCCGGGATCTGGAGCTTCCGGTACTTCGGATCCTGGCCGAGCTGGAGGCGCTGGGGGTCCGTCTGGACGCCACTCAACTCCGTACCATCTCGACCGCCCTGACGGTGCAGATTTCAGATCTTGAGGGCGAGATGTTCCGGTTGGCGGGACGCACATTCAGTCCGGGATCGACCCCACAGATAGCCGCCTTGCTCTACGACGAACTGGGGCTGAAGAGTTCACGCCGCACCAAGACCGGGCGCTCCACCGACGCCCAGGCGCTGGAGTCGCTGCGGGAAGAACACCCGATTGTCGGTCTGATCCTCGAGTGGCGCCAGGTGACCAAACTCAAGAGCACCTACGTGGACGCCCTCCCGGAGCTGGTAGACCCCGATGACGGCCGGGTGCATACCAGCTTCAACCAGGCTGTGGCGGCGACCGGACGGCTCTCTTCCAGCGATCCCAATCTGCAGAACATTCCGATCCGAACCGAGCTGGGACGGCGGATCCGGGCGGCCTTCATTCCGGGGCCAGAGCAATGGGTGCTGGTCTCCGCCGACTACTCCCAAATCGAATTGCGGGTTCTGGCTCATCTGAGCCAGGACCCCCGTCTGGCTGCCGCCTTCGCCCGCGGCGATGACGTCCACGCTGACACCGCCGCCCAGGTCTTCGGGGTGGCCCAGGAGCAGGTGTCGGCGGACCAGCGGCGGATGGCCAAGGTGGTCAACTTCGGGATTCTCTACGGACTCTCCAGCTATGGCCTATCCCGTGATCTGGGGATCGCCCCCGACGTCGCCGAGGACTTCATCCGGCGCTACTTCGCCACCTATGCCGGAGTGCAGGGATACCTGGAGACGGTGCGGGAGGAAGCCCGCCAGCAGGGCTACGTCAGCACCATCCTGGGGCGCCGTCGATACCTGGCCGACATCAACGCCAGCAATCGGCAGGTTCGGGAAGCCAGCGAGCGAATGGCGATCAATATGCCCATACAAGGATCCGCCGCGGACATCATGAAGCTGGGGATGATCCGCACCGCCCAGGCCCTGCGCGCGTCGGGGAGCCCGGCCCGGATGCTCTTGCAGGTGCACGATGAGCTGGTCTTCGAGGCGCCCGCCGAAGCGGTCGCTGAGGTCGCCGAGCTGGCTGCCGAGGGCATGGCCGGCGCCATCGAGCTATCCGTCCCCTTGGTCGTCGACCTCAAGAGCGGCCCGAACTGGCGAGATTTGGCTCCGCTGCGGCGGGCAGAAGGCTGATCCGCCCTTGCCCGAACTTCCCGAGGTCGAGACCATCGTTCGCGACCTCCGACCCCACCTGGTGGGGCGAACCTTCACCCACTCCGAGCTGCTCCGCGTTTCGGTTCTGAGATTCGCCGACCCCGCCAGCTTTCAGTCCCGAATCGAAGGCCGTCGGGTGGGGTCGGTTCGGCGGCGGGGTAAGTTCATACACTTGGGCCTGAGCGGAGGCGAGCAGCTAGTCATCCATCTGGGGATGACCGGGACCCTCACCCTGCAGCAAGCCGATGAACCTCGGGAAATCCATACCCACCTGGTTCTGGAGCTTGACGATCTGCGCCAGCTCCGTTACCGCGACCCCCGTCGCTTCGGCCGGGTTCTGCTCGGCAGCCTCGACCAGCTCCAGCGCAGCGGCGCGCTGCCCCGCCTCGGCCCGGAGCCGCTGGCGGCCAACTTCGCGCAGAGCGGATTCGCCGAAGCGCTGCGGGGATCAGGCCGCCAGATCAAGGCGGTGCTGCTGGACCAGGCGATGGTGGCCGGCTGCGGGAACATCTATGCCGATGAAGCCTGCTTCATGGCCCGGCTCCGACCAGATCGGAGGGCCCACACCCTGACCCGCCGAGAGGCGGACCGCCTTCTGGTCGCTTTGCCGGTGGTGATGCGGGAGGCGGTCCGGCTCAGAGGGAGCTCCTTTTCGGACTTCCGAGACGGCTTCGGGGCCAAAGGCGAAGCCTACGAAGCACTCTTCGTCTACGGACGGGGAGGGTTACCGTGCGTTCGTTGCGGCAGTACCCTGCTACAAACGCGGGTAGGGGGGAGGACCACGGTCTTTTGCCACCGATGTCAACGATGACCTCCCGGGTAGCGCTGCTCTCGTACGACGATGTCCCTCCAATCGGAGGGCAGGGCCGGTACGCGGGCGCCCTCGAGCAGGAGATGCCTAAGGTCGGGTTCGACATTGACATGGTCAGCGCCCGACGAACCCCCTGGGGTCCCGGACTGCGGATCCCCAAGCGCACCAGGCGGGCGCCTCTCGACTTCTCGCTCTGGCTGAGGCGTCGGTTGCCGGAGGTGGCGACCGCCCTCAGACCTGACCTCTGGCATGCCCTGGGGGGTCCTGGTGGAGTTCTCCTCTTCCGTCACCCACCCACGGCACCGCTGGTGTACACCGCCAACCACACCTATCGCACCGCCCACGGACGGCGACTGGCGACCCGGCCGCTGGGCTCGATCGAGGCCCGGGCGTACCGCTTCTCGGAACACGTGATCTCGATTTCGCCTTCAACCGCGGCCTCACTCGCCAAGGACTACGCCGTGCCTGCGGAGAAGATCTCGGTGATCCCGGTCGGGATCGACACCGATTGGCTGGTCCCGGCAGGTGGCTACGAGGCCCGCGACACCGTGCTCTTTGTGGGGCGGCTGGTGCCGATCAAGGGGGTGCCCCAGTTCATCGCCGCCTTCCGGGAGCTGAGCCAGAAATTCCCTAACCTACGGGCCGAGATCTGCGGGGAGGGCCCTCTCCTGCAGGCGTCCCAGGCGGCCGCCGAGAGCTTTGGCGGTCGGATGCAGGTGCGGGGCCGGGTTTCCGAGTCGGAGCTGGCCAAGGCTTACCAGCGCTCCTTGCTGATGTTGGTCCCCTCCCACTACGAGGGCCTGGGAATCGTGGCCCTGGAGGCCATGGCGTCAGGCACGCCGGTGCTGGCTACCGATGTCCCCGGGCTCACCGACCTCAAGGGAGGCGGGGTGGTGCTGGTGCCGCTCGGTGATCAGCCGGCACTCCTGGCGGCCGCAGAGAGCATCCTGGGCGACCGGGCCAGGTGGGAGGAGCTTTCGGCGGAGGCCCGGCAGACGGTGGTGGGGCGGTTCTCCTGGGCTGCAGTTGGTCCCCAGATCGCGGAGGTTTACCGCTCGGTGCTCGGCTCCCGGGCCAGCCAGGTGGCGTAGGCCGACTCCAGCTCGCCACGGACCTCCTCAAAGCGTCGGAGAACCTCCCGACCGCGGTCAGCTGACTTGAAGGTCTGGGGCTCGGACAGCTTTGCCTCCAGGGCGTTCTTCTCCTGTTCCAAGGTCTGGATCCGGAGCTCGACGTCTCGACGGGATGGAGCACTGGCCGCCGGAGCAGGTTTCTTGGCGGCCGGAGCTTTGGGACGGCGCGGGCTGGGACTGGTCACCGCTTTGGGGGAGGGGGAGCGCCGCTCAACGAGGCGACAAGCCTCGACCTCGTAGACGGTGGTGGCTACCGCATCGACGAAGTAGCGATCGTGGGATACCAGGACCACCGCTCCTGGGTAGCGGGCCAGAGCCTCCTCGAGGACCTCCTGGGAAGGGATGTCGAGGTGATTGGTCGGCTCGTCGAGGAGCAGGCAGTTGGCATCATCCATACCGAGCCTGGAGAGGGCAACTCGGGCCTTCTCTCCACCGGAGAGGTCCTTGACTCGGCTCAGCGCTCGTTCTCCGCTGAAGAGCATCGCCCCCAGCACTGCCCGGGCTCGCTCCGGGAGTGACCCCGGATGGTCGTCAAGCAGGTTCTCCAGCACGGTTCGGTTGACGTCCAGGTCGGCGAAGTCCTGGTGGTACTCCCGGATCCGCGCCCTGGCTCCGGGGATCACCCGACCGCGAACCGGAGGGAGCTGGCCGGCCAGGGTGTGAAGCAGGGTCGTCTTGCCGGAGCCGTTGGGTCCGAGGATGGCGATCCGGTCGCCACGGGAGACCCCCTGGTCCGGCACCGAGAAGAGCTCGGTCTGATCCCGGCCGCAGCTGAGACCTTCGGTGCGAACCACCACCTGGGCGCTGGGCGCGGCGTGCAGGGTCAGCCGCATGCGCTGGAGTTCGGTGGGCTCGGGGACCCTTTCCAGCCGGTCGAGCAGGGTCTGCCGACCCCGAGCCTGGCGCGCTCTTTGACCCGCCTTGTACCGGCGGATGTATTCCTCCTGGTGGTTGATGTGGGCCTGCTGCGCCTCCCAGGTCCGGCGCCACCGGAGCCGACGCTCCTGACGTTGGCGCAGATAGCTGGTGTACCCGCCCTCGTAGACCTCGGACCGGCCGGAGGCCAGCTCGACGATGCGGGTGCAGACTCGCTCCAGCAGGCGGCGGTCGTGGGCGACCAGACACAAGGTAGGGGCGCTCTGGAGGAGGTGGGCCTCCAACCACTCGATGGCGGCAAGGTCGAGGTGGTTGGTGGGTTCATCGAGCAGGAGAAGGTCGACATCCTGGAGGAGGAGCTTGCTCAGCTCCAGGCGGCGGATCTGGCCAACGCTCAGCTCGTGCGGAGACCGAGCCTGCTCCTCGTCGCCCAGCCCCAGTCCAGCCAGCACGGCCCGGGCCTTGGCCTCCAGCTCATATCCACCCAGGCCCTCATAGGCAGACTGGGCCTCGCCGTATCGTTCCAGCTGGGCCTGGCTCTCGGGACCGGGGATCGTCAGCTCGTGCTCGAGATGGCCCAATTCGTCACGGAGTCGAGCCAGGTCGGTGCGGCTGGCCATGGCCTCGCCCAGGACCGTCTCGGCCACCGGTTCGGGGGACTCCTGGGGAAGGTGCGCGACCAGCAGCCGGACCTGGCGGTCAACCCTCCCCAGGCTCGGTTGCAGGACGCCGGCCAGCAGACTTAGCAGGCTCGACTTGCCCTCGCCGTTACTGCCGACGACCCCCAGCCGGTCACCGGGCTCGAGCTTGAGGTCGAGCCCGGTGAAGACCACCCGGTCGGCGTACTCGACGGCCACGTCGGAGCAGCTCAGGAGGGCCACGAAGGACTCCCTTGGCCGGCTGTATGACGCCTCTCGCGCTGCGATACTCGGGAGGTGGCCCAGTTCGAGCTCGAGTCGCCCTTCACTCCGACCGGCGACCAGCCGGCAGCCATCACCAAGCTTAGGTCGGGTCTGATGGAGGGCGAGCTCCAGCAGGTCCTCTTGGGGGTCACCGGCAGCGGCAAGACTTTCACCATCTCCAATCTGATCCAGGAAGTTCAGCGGCCGGTGCTGGTGCTGAGTCCGAACAAGACCCTAGCGGCCCAGCTCTGGGCTGAGTTCAGAGCATTCTTTCCGAAGAACGCCGTCGAGTACTTCGTCTCGTACTACGACTACTACCAACCGGAAGCCTACATCGCCCGCACCGACACCTACATCGAGAAGGACTCCTCCCGCAACGAGGAGATCGACCGGCTGCGCAACGCCGCCACCCGGTCCCTGCTGACCCGGCGCGACGTCATCGTGGTGGCCTCGATCTCCTGCATCTACGGCATCGGCTCCCCGGAGAACTACCTGGGGGAGTCCCTGGAGGTCCGCCAGGGCGGCAGCTGGCGGCGGGACATCCTGCTCCGCAAGCTGGTCGACCTGCAGTACTCCCGCAACGACCTCGACTTCGGTCGGAGTCGCTTCCGGGTCCGGGGCGATGTGGTGGACGTCCAGCCGGCCTACGAGGAGATCGCCAGCCGGATCGAATTCTTCGGCGACGTCGTCGAGCGGATTGTCGACTTCGACCCCCTGACCGGGGAACTCCTCAATGACCGGAAGGAGCTCACCGTCTTCCCGGCCTCCCACTACGTGACCCCCCGGGACAAACTGACGCAGGCCATCGCCCTGATCGAGGAGGAGCTGGAGTGGCGGGGCGCCGAGCTAGATCACCAGGGCAAGCTGCTGGAGGCACAGCGGCTGCGCCAACGAACCATGTTCGACCTGGAGATGCTCCGTGAGACCGGTACCTGTGCCGGGGTGGAGAACTACTCTCGACACCTGAGCGGTCGACGCGAGGGAGAGCGGCCCTTCACCCTCATGGACTACCTGCCCCGGGACACTCTGATCGTGGTCGACGAGTCCCATGTGGCGGTGCCCCAGATCGGGGGGATGTACGGGGGCGACCGCTCACGCAAGATCCCCCTGGTCGAGTACGGCTTCCGGCTGCCCTCAGCCCTGGACAACCGTCCGCTCACCTTCGCCGAGTGGGAGGAGTCGGTGGGTCAGGTCATCTACGTCTCGGCCACCCCCGGACCCTATGAGCTGGAGCACTCGACCCAGGTCGCCGAGCAGCTGATCCGACCGACCGGTCTCCTGGACCCCAACATCGAGGTCCGTCCCTCGAAAGGACAGGTGGACGACCTGCTGACCGAGATCCGGCGCACCGCGGCGGCCTCCGAGCGGTGCCTGGTCACCACCCTAACCAAGCGGATGGCTGAGGATCTCACCGACTATCTGCGGGAGGCGGGGGTCAAGGTTCAGTACCTGCACTCGGATGTGGAGACCCTGGAGCGGGTGGAGATCATCCGGGACCTGCGGTTGGGGGTCTACGACGTGATCGTCGGGATCAACCTGCTGCGCGAGGGCCTAGACCTGCCTGAGGTTAGCTTCATCGCCATCCTGGATGCGGACAAAGAGGGCTACCTGCGCAGCTTCCGTTCACTGATCCAGACCGCTGGTCGGGCGGCTCGAAACGTCCACGGCCGGGTGGTCATGTACGCCGACCGGACATCCGACGCCATGCGCCAGGCCCTCGCCGAGACCGCCCGCCGCCGGGAGGTGCAGGCTGCCCACAACCAGGCGGAGGGCATCACCCCGGCCACCATCGTCAAAGCGGTTCGGGAGCAGGAGATGGTGCGGGCTGAGCTGCAGGAGGTGGCGGCCGAGTTCCAGGACGCGGTGGGACTGCCCCCGGACGAGTTGCTGCGGCTGACCAAGGACGTCGAGAAGGCGATGCACAAGGCGGCCTCCAATCTGGAGTTCGAGCGAGCCGCCCAGATGCGCGACCGCTTGGTCGGGCTCCGGCGGATGGCCACCGACATGGGCCAGGCGCCGGCCGACGGTGGCTCGGCTCCCACGCGGTCCAGGGGAGCGGTGGCCCGCCCACGGCGCCGGGCCTAGGAACCGACCGGGGAAGCCTGCTTCGCCAAAGGGCCCACTTTTGCGACGGAAGCCGGAAACTGGGGATCAGGGACAAGACCGAACATCAGGAGGGCGATCCATGCCGGTTAGGAAAGCGCGGGCAAGCTGGGCTCCCAGCGACCAGGGCGGCGGCGGGACCATCCACACCGAGAGCGGCGCGCTGGCCGCCAAGTACACCTTCGGGTCGAGGTTTGCCGCCGAAGCCGGCACCAATCCGGAAGAGCTCCTGGGGGCGGCCCACGCGGCCTGCTTCAACATGGCGCTGGCCGGGGGCCTGACCGCTGCCGGCCATCCGCCCGCCCGGCTGGAGACGGCGGCCGAGGTGACCATCGAGAAGCTGAGTGAGGGGTTCCGGATCACCACCATCCACCTGGTCACCGCCGCCGAGGTTCCCGGCATCACCGACGAGGTATTCCAGGAGCATGCCCACCTGACCAAGCTCTCCTGCCCTGTCTCCAAGGCCCTGGCGGGCACCGACATCTTCCTGGAGGCGAAGCTGGTCTGATCCGGGCCCGGCGCGCGCGGGCTCAGCCGGTCGGCGGCCGGGCGTTGGTCCAGTCGCTGGCTTCCTCGAGCGCCTGGGAGAGCTGGAGCAGGGTGGCCTCGTCGCCGTAGCGTCCGATCAGCTGGACTCCGATCGGTAATCCCTGGTGCTGGTGCAGAGGCAGCTGAGCCGCCGGCCGACCGGTGACGTTGGCCAAGGTGCTGAAGGGACTGAATCGGTCCGAGCGGTCCATGGCGGCGAGAGGATCGACCTCGGTCCCTGCCAGGAGTTCGCCCACCTGCAACGGAGGCTGAGCCAGGGTTGGCGTCAGCAGCACGTCGTAGCGCTCCCAGAGCCAGCCGATCGAAGCTCCGAAGAGATGCAGCCGCTGCCGCGCCAGCAGATACTCCACCGCCTCCAGCTGAGAGCCCAGATCGGCTAGGGCCCGGACATGCGGTTCGATCTGTCGCGGATCGCCGCCCTCCAGCTCTGCCTGGCGCAGAGAGAGCGTCATGGAGCTGGCCCACAGGGTGCGGAAGTCGAGGGCGGTCACCTCCCGCTGCCAGCGGGGGTCGACCGGCTCTACCTGATGGCCGAGCCCCTCCAGCAGCCTCGCGGCCGCGGCGACAGCTTCCTCGCAGGCAGGGTGGAGGGGAACGTCGCTCGGCGGGAGCGTCGTGAACGCCACCCGGAGCCGGCTGGGGGCGGCGGCCGTCGCCGCCACGAATGAAAGCCGGGGAGGTGCCAGAGAGTAAGGATCTCCCGGTGCCGCTCCGGAAACGACATCCAGCAGGAGCGCGGTGTCGGCGACGCTCCGGGTCAGGAAACCTTCCGACACCAGGCCACCCAGGCCGTCTCCGCCGTCCGGCCCGAGTGATATGCGGCCCCTGGTGGGTTTGAGCGCGAAGAGCCCGCAGCAAGACCCCGGGATCCGGAGGCTGCCGCCTCCGTCGTTCCCCTCGGCGGCTGGAACCATGCCCGCCGCCACCGCCGCCGCCGACCCCCCGCTCGACCCGCCCGGAGTGCGCTCCAAGTTCCAGGGATTCCGGGTCGGACCGAGCAGCAGGCTCTCGGTGACCGGAATGGCCGCGAACTCGGGAAGTGCCGTCTTACCGATCAGGATCGCTCCCGCCGCCCGCAGCCGAGCCACAACCTCACTGTCTCGCGGAGCCGGTGTCTGGGGAGCGGACGCCGAACCGTTAGTGACCGGAAAGCCAGCCACTCCGCGGTTGTCCTTGATGGCGACGGGCACTCCCTCCAGCGGGCGCGGCTGGCCACCGGTCAAGCGGCGCTCCGAGTCGCCGGCCTGGGTCAGGGCCGGCTCTCGGAGGACGGCCACGAAGGCATTCAGCTGGGGCTCGAGACGATCGATGGCGGCGAGGCATTCGGTCAGCACCTCAGCCGGGGACACCTGACCGCGGCGGAGCAGCTCCGCCAGGCGAGCCACACCCATCCAGGGGATTTGTTCGCTGGAGGATGGTGGCGGTGGCCCAGGTTCCATCGGGGGAGTCTGGCAGCTGGACTGCTCCCCCGGGGACGGCGTACGGGTGTTCGTTGGGGGTCGAGTAACGGTACCCTAGACATACATGGGACAGGCCTACATTTCGATCCGCGGCGCCCGCGAGCACAACTTGCGCGATGTTGACCTGGACATTCCTCGGGACCAGCTCACCGTGATCACCGGCCTCAGCGGCTCGGGCAAGTCCTCACTGGCCTTCGACACTATCTACGCCGAGGGTCAGAGGAGGTACGTGGAGTCGCTCTCCGCCTACGCCCGGCAGTTCCTCGGGCAGATGGAGAAGCCGGATGTCGACCACATCGATGGGCTCTCCCCGGCTATCTCCATCGACCAGAAGGGCGCTGGGCGCAACCCGCGTTCCACGGTGGGGACGGTCACCGAGGTATATGACTACCTGCGCCTGCTCTATGCCCGGGTGGGCCATCCCCACTGCCCCAAGTGCGGCCGGGAGATCTCCCGCCAGACCGTCGAGCAGATCGCCGACCAGGTGGCGGCTCTGCCCGAGGGCACCCGGGTCCTGGTCCTGGCGCCGATGATCCAGGGCCGCAAGGGGGAACACCAGGCGATTCTCGAGCTGGCTCGGCGCCAGGGGTACGTCCGGGTCCGAGTGGACGGACAGGTCCACTCCCTCGAGGAGGTCCCCGTCCTGGACAAGAAGCTGAAGCACGACGTCGAGGTGGTGGTCGACCGTCTGGTGGTTGAGCCGGACTCGCTGTCGCGGCTGCGGGAGAGCTGCGAGCAGGCCTCCAAGCTCTCCGGGGGCACCGTGCTGATCGCGCCAGCCGCGCCCCAGGCAGGCCTCCAGGACATGCTCTTTTCCGAGCAGTTTGCCTGCGTCTACGACAGTCTCTCCATGGAGGAACCCCAGCCCCGCAACTTCTCCTTTAACAACCCCCATGGCGCCTGCCCCGACTGCACCGGACTGGGAGCCAAGATGGAGGTTGACCCAGACGCGGTGGTCACCGATCCCGAGAAGTCGATTGCCGAGGGGGTCGTTTCCGGCTGGAGCTGGGGGCCGGCCCAGCAGTGGATGTCCGAGCTGATCGAGGCGGTTGCCCGGGAGAACCGAGTTCCTCTGGACCGGCCATGGCGGCGGCTGACCGTTGGCCAACGCGACGTCATCCTCTATGGACTGCCCAAGGGCGAGACGGTGCCGATGCGTTTTCGGAGCCGGGGTGGGCGGGTCCACAACTACCAGGCCAAGTTCGAGGGAGTCATCCCCAACTTGGAGCGGCGCTATCGGGAGACCGAGTCGACCGCGGTCAAAGAGGGGATCGAGCGGCTGATGATGCAGCGCCCCTGTCCCACCTGCAAAGGCAAGCGGCTCCGCCCTGAGTTCCTGTCGGTCACCGTGGACGGCCTGGGCATCATGGACCTCTGCGCCCAGCCGGTCGACGAGGTCCTGACCACCGTCGCCGGTTGGCGGCTATCCGATCGCGAAGAGGAGATCGCCCGCCGGATCGTCAAGGAGATTCGCGAGCGGGTGGGCTTCCTCAATGATGTCGGGCTCCAATATCTGACCCTGGACCGGGCGGCGGGATCGCTCTCCGGGGGTGAGGCCCAGCGGATTCGGCTGGCAACCCAGATCGGCAGCCGCCTAACAGGCGTCCTCTACATCCTCGACGAGCCCAGCATCGGGCTCCACCAGCGCGACAACAACAAGCTGCTGGCGACCCTCTTTCGGCTGCGAGAGCTAGGTAACACAGTGTTGGTGGTGGAGCACGACGAGGAGACCATCCGCAGCGCCGACTTCGTGGTCGACATGGGCCCGGGGGCGGGCAAGCACGGCGGCTACGTGGTGGCAGCGGGCACTCTGGCTGAGGTGCTGGAGAGTCCGGACTCCTTGACCGCCCAGTTCCTGCGAGGGGACCAGCGCATCGAGGTTCCCCAGTTCCGGCGCCCAGCCGCTGAGCAGATCGTGGTGCGCGGGGCCCGGGCCAACAACCTGCGCAACCTCGACGTGGCCTTCCCCTTGGGTTGCTTCGTCGGGGTCTCCGGAGTCAGTGGCTCGGGCAAGAGCACCCTGGTCAACGACATCCTCTATCGCCGCTGCGCCCAGTACTTCTACTCGGCAAAGCAGCGCCCGGCGGCCCACGATCGCATCGACGGGCTCGATGAAATTGACAAGGTAGTCGACGTCGACCAGGCCCCCATCGGGCGCACCCCCCGCAGCAACCCAGCCACCTACACCGGGCTCTTCACTCCGATCCGGGAACTCTTCGCGCAGCTCCCTGAGGCCCGGGCTCGCGGCTACAAACCGGGGCGCTTTTCCTTCAACGTCCGGGGGGGCCGCTGTGAAGCCTGCGAGGGGGACGGGCTGATCAAGATCGAGATGCACTTCCTCCCTGACATCTATGTCACCTGCGAGGTCTGCAAGGGTCAGCGCTATACCCAGGAGGTGCTGGAGGTCCGCTTCAAGGGCCATTCGATCGCCGACGTGCTGGGCCTCTCGGTGGCGGAGGCGGTCACCGTCTTCCGCAATCAGCCGGGGATCGCGCGCAAGTTGCAGACCCTGGTCGACGTTGGCCTGGGCTACGTCCACCTGGGCCAGCCGGCCACCCAGCTGAGCGGAGGAGAGGCACAGCGGGTCAAGCTGGCCAGCGAGCTCTCCCGGCGGAGCACCGGTCGCACTCTGTACATCCTCGACGAGCCCACCACCGGACTCCATTTCGCCGACGTGGGCCGGCTGCTGGGCGTGCTCCACCGCCTAGTCGAGCAGGGCAACACGGTGGTGGTTATCGAGCACAACCTGGACGTGCTCAAGTCCGCCGACTGGCTGATCGACCTGGGCCCTGATGGAGGCGCGGCCGGGGGTGCCATCGTCGCCGAGGGGACCCCTGAGGAGGTGGCCCGGACCCCGGGATCGTCGACTGGCAGCTACCTGGCGCCCCTGCTCAGAGCGGCTAAGCAACGCGGCTCGTCCGTTGGTGATCGGGTGGCCGTGTGAGTGGAGCGGCGAGAGCCGAGCCGCCGGAACCGCGACCTCCGGGCAGCTTCCAAGGGTGGCAACGGGGAGCGTGTCTGATCGCGGTCGGGCTGTTGGCGCTGTTCGCACTCCTACTGCTGGTCATCCTGGGGCTGGGCGCGGTGGGAGTTCACTGATGGTTCCTCCGGGCCAGGGGCGGCGAAAGGCCCCGGCGCCTGAGCCGGGCGGGGCGCAGTCGAGCAGTCCGGTGCCGACCAAGCTCCGCCAGAGCCCGGCTCTGCTGAAGGCCCGGCTCCGGGCGGCGCCGGCCACGCCAGGGGTCTACCTGTTCCGGGGAGCCCAGGGACAGGTGATCTACGTTGGCAAGTCGGCCAACTTGCGGGACCGGCTGCGCAGTTACTTCACTGGCTGGGAGTCCCACCCGCCCCGGATCCGGCGGCTGGTCGATTCGGTCTTCGACTTCGAGGTGATCGCCGCCGGCAGTGAGCAGCAGGCGCTGATCTTGGAGAACACCCTGATCAAGCGCCATCATCCCCGCTTCAATGTGCGGTTGCGGGATGACAAGAATTACCTTTACTTCCGGATTCCCTATCCGGTGGCGAAGCGGCCCCAGGTAGTGCCCGAGGATATCGCCGAGAAGCTGGCTGCCTTCCCTCGGCCCAGCTTCGGTCGGCGGCTCGGTGGTGATCAGGAGCGCTCATTCGGGCCCTACACCGATGCCAAAACGCTGCGCCGCTCAGTGCGCGAGATCCGGACCGTATTCCCATTCCGGGGCTGCTCCGATACCACCTTCCGGAGGGGCCGGGTCTGTCTCGACTACCACTTGGGTATCTGCGCCGGGCCCTGCGCTGGGTTGATCAAACCGGCCCCCTACGCCGCCTTGCTGGATGATGCCGCCGCTTTCTTGGAGGGCCAGGTCGGAGCTGTGACCGAGCGGCTCCGTCTGGAGATGGAGCGGGCCAGTGAAGAGCTGGACTTCGAGAGGGCGGCCGCCATCCGGGACCGGCTCCAGACCGTGGAGAAGATGGTCCAGGAGCAGGGTCAGGTCCACCATCTGGGAGCGGACGTGGATGTGGTGGGGGTGGCCCTGGATGGGGGCCAGGGGATGGCCGCAGTGCTGCTGGTCAGGGAAGGACGGTTGCAGGGGATGGAGCGTCACCCGCTTGAGGGGGTGGGCGACCTGACCGTGGAGGAGGTGGTGACCAGCTTCGTGTCCCAGTACTACGCCAATTCGGCCCATGTGCCCAGGTCGCTGTACCTGCCGGCTGCCCCACTCTCCGGGGAACTTTTGGTCGAGTTCCTGGAAAGCCGGCGCCGGGCCAAGGTGGAGGTGGTGGTGCCCCAGCGCGGTCGGTTCCGGGCGATGCTGGCCCGGGCCCAGGAGACCGCGGCCGCCGCGCTGGGGCAGGCCCGGATCGCCCAGGACTTCGACACCGGGCGGGTGGCCGCGGTGCTGGAGGACCTTCGCCAGCGCCTGGGACTTGCCGAGCTTCCCAGGCGGATCGAGTGCTACGACATCAGCAACACCATGGGCGAGCAGAGCGTGGGCTCGATGGTGGTCTTCGAGGATGCCCGGCCCAAGTCGGCCGATTACCGGATCTTCTCCATCCGCACAGTCCAGGGCCCCAACGACTTCGCCAGCATGGAGGAGGTCCTTTCGCGGCGGCTGGCCCACATCGGACAGGCTGAAGAGCGGGACGAGAGCCTGGGCGTCCGCCCCGATCTAATCATCGTGGACGGCGGGGCGGGCCAGCTGGCCTCGGCTCACCGAGCCATGACCTCTCTCGGGGTGGCCGACCTGCCTCATGTTGGACTGGCCAAGCGATTCGAGGAGCTCTACGTCCCGGACCAGCCCGAACCGATCCACCTCCCCGAGGCCAGTCCCGCCCTCTTCTTGGTCCAGCGGGTTCGCGACGAGGCCCATCGCTTCGCGATCACTCACCACCGGACCAGGCGGGCCAGGGCCGGAGTGCGATCACGATTGGATGAGATCGGCGGTCTGGGACCGAAGCGCAAGCGAGCGCTCCTGCTTAGATTTGGGTCGGTCGAGGGCATTCGCAGCGCCTCCTGGGAGGAGCTGACCTCGGTACCCGGGGTTACCCGGGTGGTAGCGGCCGCCATCAAGGAGATCCTTTGAGCGACGAACCCCCGGCTGGTCTCCCCGAGGAGATACTGGTCTTCGGACCACCGGGGACCGGGGTGCCCGTGGTGACCGCCTCGCTGATCCGGGCCGGTGTCCAGGCGGGAGGCTGGGAGGGTGGACTCGAGCCGCACCTGGCGGCCAATCCAAAGAATCTCAACCCGGGCCAGGGGCCGGTGCTGCTGGCCCTGGAGGCGAGCGATGGCGTCTGCCTGGAGCGGTCGCTTCCCCCGTGGTCCGACCGCCAGCTCTCTTCCGAGGTGGCGGCGGCGACCCGGGAGCTGAGGGAGAGTCGTGACCGCATCTTTCCGGCCCGGCTGCGAGCCGATCTGCTGCTGGACAGCACCCAGCTCCCGGCCCAGGTTCTCAGCGCCAGGACTCGCCAGCTGGAGCCCTACCTGAGGCGCCAGCCCGCCGATCAGCCGGTGGTGGTGCTGGAGTCCTTCGGCTACCCGAGGGGTGTACCACTAGACCTCGGCTGGTGCATCGACGCCAGAGTTCTGCGCAACCCCTTCTGGGAGCCGAGTCTTCGAATGCTCTCAGGACTGGATCCCAGAGTTCAGGAGTTCGTGCTGGGGCAGGAAGTGGCCGGCACGGTGTTGGCGAAGACGGAGGAGCTGGTGCAGGCTCTGCTTCCCGAACTTCGGGCCCGCTCGCGCCGGATCCTTCGGCTGGCGGTTGGCTGCACCGGAGGCTTCCACCGTTCGGTGGCTGTCACTGAGGAGCTGGGGCGACGGCTGAGGGCCGCCGGGGTGAACACCCTGATCTGGCACCGCGACCTGCCGGAGCGTCCCTGACCGATCTTGCCCATTTCTTACTGGGGCTGGGATCTCGGTCGCCCCTATACTCGCGGTCGGGATGCGCTCAAGATCGTGCCATCCTCGATTGACAGCAGTCCACCTGCCTAGGAGGGAGAAGGGGATTGGCGACCCGGGTAGGCATCAACGGATTCGGCAGGATCGGCAGGAATGTCTTCCGGGCTGCTCGCGAAAACCGCTCCTTCGAGATCGTGGCCGCCAACGACGTGGCCAGTCCGGAGGCGCTGGCCCACCTGCTCCGCTACGACTCGATCCTGGGCCGTTTTCCGGGCGAGGTCCAAGCCGAGGGAGGCCGAATCTTGGTGGACGGAGAGGAGCTGAAGATCTTCTCTGCGGCAGGCCCCGGGGACGTCGATTGGGCGAGTCTCGGAGTTGAGGTGGTGATCGAGTCCACCGGCCTGTTCAACCGATCGGAACTGGCCCGGGCCCACATTGACAAGGGCGGGGCCAAGAAGGTGATCATCACCGCGCCCGCAAAAGGCGAGGACATCACCATCTGCATGGGGGTCAACGACAAGGCCTACGACCCCAGTCGGCACCACGTCATCTCGAACGCTTCCTGCACCACCAACTGTCTGGCTCCGGTGGCCAAGGTTATCTACGAGAGCTTCGGAATCGAGAGTGGACTGATGACCACCGTCCACGCCTACACCAGTGACCAGCGTCTGCTGGACGCACCTCACTCCGATCCTCGTCGGGCGCGCGCCGCGGCGATGGCGATGATCCCCACCAGTAGCGGGGCCGCCCAAGCTGTGGCCAAGGTGCTGCCGGCCTTGGAGGGGAGATTTCGGGGGATCGCCTTGCGGGTGCCGGTTCCAGATGTATCGATAGTCGACTTCACCTTTCTCACCGGCAGCCCGACCACCCCGGAGGCCATCAATGCCGCTCTCCGAAGCGCCGCCGAGACCGACCTCAAAGGAATTCTCAGGGTCGAGGACGAATCCCTGGTGTCGGTCGATTTCAAGGGCGATCCGCACTCCTCGATAGTCGACTCCCAACTGACGATGATGGCCGGCGAACGACACGCCAAAGTCCTCGCTTGGTACGACAACGAATGGGGCTATTCCTGTCGAGTGGCGGACTTGACCCAGCTGGTCGCGACTACCCTTCCATCGGCTGGGACGAACTGAGATGGCCGACAGCGGAGCTGGCCCCAAGGCAGGGCTGGACGAGATCAACCCGGCCGGCAAGCGGGTCTTTCTCCGGGTCGACTTCAATGCGCCGCTCAACTCAGACGGCAGTCTCCGGGACGACAGCCGGTTGGTGGCGGTTCTGCCGACCATTCGCGAGTTGATCTGGCGGGGGGCCTCGGTGATCATCGCCACCCACCTCGGGCGACCAGAAGGCAAGGTCGACTCGCGACTCAGCACTCGCCCGATCGCGGCCCATCTGGAGCGGCTGCTGGGGGTCCCAGTCGACTGGGTGAATGACTGCGTGGGTCCGGCAGTGGAGCAACGGGTGAAGGCGCTCCAGCCTGGTCAGGTTCTGCTGCTGGAGAACCTGCGATTTCACCGGGAGGAGACGGCCAACGACCCCGGGTTTGCCCGCCAGCTGGCTGGACTTGCCGACCTCTACGTCGACGACGCTTTCGGTACCGCCCACCGCGCCCACGCGTCCATCGAAGGGGTGCCTCGCTACCTGCCGGCGGTAGCCGGCCGGCTGATGGCCAGTGAGATCGCTCACCTCAGCGCCATCCTCAACGATCCCCAGCGCCCCCTGCTGGCCATCATCGGGGGCAGCAAGCTGAGCACCAAACTCGGGCTGCTGACCCACCTGGTCGAACAGGTTGACGCGCTCTGCCTGGGGGGAGCGATGGCCGCCATCTTCCTGAAAGCGGCTGGACGCGAGGTGGGCAGTTCGCTGGTCGAGGACGACTTCCTGGACAGGGCTCTGGCGGTAGTCGAGCGGGCCTCGGAGCGGCAGGTGGAGCTGGAGCTGCCGATTGACGCAGTAGTCGCCCTGTCACCGGAGGCAGCGGCGACCGAGACCAGAGTCACCCCGGTCGAGGGGATTGCGGTCGAGGAGATGATTCTGGATGTCGGGCCAGCCACGATCCAGCGCTGGAAGAAGTTGGTGGAAGGGGCCGGAACCATCGTCTGGAACGGGCCCCTCGGCCTCTACGAGAAGCCGCTCTTCGCAGGCGGGACACTCGGTCTCGCGGAGGCGGTCGCCGCCAGTTCTGCCGTCAGCGTGACTGGTGGCGGTGACCTGCAAGCAGCCATTTGCGGGTTGCAGTTAGAGCGCGGCTTCAGTCATGTGAGCACCGGCGGCGGGGCCACCTTGGAGTTTCTCGAGGGTCAAACGCTTCCCGGTGTCGCCGCGCTTCAGGATGCGCCCCGGGTCGTCAAACCTGCGGCCAGGTGACCAGTCCCGATCGTCGTCCGATGGTGGCCGGTAACTGGAAGATGCACACCACCGTCCCCGACGCTCTCAACCTCACCACCCTGATCCGTCAGCGGCTCGATCCCGACCCCCAGTCGGATGTGGTGCTCTTGCCCCCATTCATCTCGGTCTGGCCGGTGCAGCAGCTATTGGCTGACGATTCTCGAATCGCAGTCGGTGCTCAGGACTGCTTCTGGGAGAAGTCTGGTGCCTACACCGGGCAAGTTTCAGCGGAGATGCTGCGGGAGTCGTGCCAGCACGTCCTGGTCGGACACAGCGAGCGACGCCATCTCTTCGGCGACAGCGATGAGACCGTCCGGCGCAAGCTCGAGGCGGTGCTGGCCGCCGGCCTCAGCCCCATGCTCGCGGTGGGGGAGACAGCCGAGGAGCGTGCTTCAGGGAGTACCAGCACGGTGCTAAGCGCCCAGGTTCGCTCCGGTTTAGGAGGGCTGGCGCCAGCTGAGATCCGCCGCTGTTCTCTGGCCTATGAGCCGGTTTGGGCGATCGGCAGCGGCAAGACCGCGGAGGCGGGAGATATCGGGGGTGCAATCGCTGAGATCCGGGAGGTTCTGAACCAACTCGACTCCGGAGCCGGGTCCCAGCTTCGGGTGCTCTACGGAGGTAGTGTCTCTGCCGAGTCCGCCGCCAGCATCCTGGGGCTGGCTGAGGTGGACGGCGCCTTGGTCGGCGGTGCGAGCCTGGATCCGGAGGAATTCTGCGCGATTGTGGCGGCGGCCCGGGCGCCCGCCAACTGACCCAGCGCAAAGGCGACTGGCGCGGCTGATGGTAGGCTCAAGTCGCCCTCCCGCATCTTCTCGTGGCCTTCGCCGGCGGGCGGGACACGCCGCGACATTGGGCCCTCTGCCACCAACTGGCGAAGCTCGGCCCGGAGAATCAATCAAGTGAGCCACTCGAACCTTCAGCCGGCAGTCCTGTGCGTCTGCGATGGTTGGGGCTGTGGGGAGGAGACCCCCGGAAATGCCATCGCGCTGGCCAGGACCCCCAACTTTGATGCCCTGTCCGCGCGCTGGCCGCATACCACCCTGGCCGCCAGCGGTCTGGCAGTGGGGCTGCCCGAGGGCCAACAGGGCAACTCCGAGGTGGGTCACCTGACGATTGGATCGGGACGGGTGGTGCTCCAGGATCTGACCCGGATCGACAGGGCGATTAGCGATGGTAGCTTCTTCTCGAATCCGGTTCTGACCGGGGCCATCGAGCTGGCCTTGAAACGGGGCTCCCGTCTCCATCTGATGGGGCTGGTGTCCAAGGGTGGAGTTCACAGCCATCAGCGCCATCTGGTCGCCCTCTGCCAGCTGGCTGGGCGGCTGGGTCTCGACCGGGTCGCCATCCACGCCTTTACCGACGGCCGCGATACCCCGCCGAGAAGTGGAAGGGATGCTCTCGCCGAGGTTCTGGAGCAGCTCAGTCAGGTAGGGGTGGGACGGCTGGCTTCAGTCATCGGACGGTACTTTGCGATGGAGCGCGACCACCATTGGGAACGAACTCAGCCTGCCCTGGAAACCATCTTGGGCAGGGGCCCGACTCAGATCTCGGACGCCCTCGGGTATCTGGAGGCGGAGTACGCAGAGGACGTAGGGGACGAGTTCATCCCACCCGCCTCAGTGCTGGGACCGGAAGGCCAGGTCGTTGGCGTCGGAGAGGGAGACGTCGTGATCCACTTCAACTTCAGGCCGGATCGGGGTCGCCAGCTGTGCCATGCCCTGGTGGACCGAGACTTCACCGGGTTCGACCGCGGAGAACTACCCCGGGTCGCGGAGCTCTGCACCTTGACTCGCTTCGATGACAGCCTGGAGGCCCAGGTGGCGTTCCCCAAGCCGCTAGTGGTGGACACTCTGGCCGAGGTGGTCGCCAACGCCGGACTGAGGCAGTTCCATGTCGCCGAGACGGAGAAGTACGCCCACCTCACCTACTTTCTGAATGGTGGGCGCGAAGAGCCGTTCCCCAGAGAGGAACGGCTGTTGATACCATCCCCGCGGGTCGCGACCTACGACCTGGAGCCGGCCATGAGCGCCCGGGGTATAACTGAGGCGGTGGTCGAGCAGCTCCAGCGGGGGGGATGCCCCTTCATCGCGGTCAACTATGCGAACGCCGACATGGTCGGACACACGGGCGATCTGGCGGCCACGACTGCGGCGGTCGAATTCCTCGACGGCTGCATCGGCGAGTTGGCTGCTGCCACTGACGCCGCGGGCTACTTACTGCTGGTCACCGCTGACCACGGCAATGCGGAGTTCAAGGTCGATCCCCACGACGGCTCAAAACTCACCGCCCACACGACCAACCGAGTCCCACTCATCCTGGCCAACGGGAGCGACGGGTGCGACCTGGCCGGCGGTGGCGGCCTGCAGGACGTGGCGCCGACCCTGCTCACCGCGATGGGCCTCGAAGTTCCATCGGAGATGACCGGTTCGGACCTATGTCAGCGGGGTTCTAGCTGATGCCGTCCCAGACCGGCCCCTCGCCTCGTACCGCTCGAGCTACCCGGCGGGCCCGGGAGGCGGAAGACGAGGCTCCCGCACCCCGGCCATCTGGGATCGTCGCCTTGGTGGGCCGCCCGAACGTTGGTAAGTCGACCCTCTTCAACCGGCTGACCGGTGAACGAAGAGCAATCGTCTCCGACCAGCCGGGGCTGACCAGGGACCGGATCTACGGCGATGTCGAGTGGCGGGGCCGCGCGTTCACCGTGGTCGACACTGCCGGGCTGGAGCGGGTGATCAAGGGCAGCGACGGTGGCGACCTCCCGGCCAACACTCAAGCCCAGGCGAGGGTGGCACTCCGGGAGGCCGACCTGATCTGCTTCGTCTGCGACGCCAAGGCCGGACTGACGGCCTCCGACTACGAAGTGGCGGAGGAGTTGCGGCGGGCCCGCCAGCCGGTGATCTTGGTGAGCAACAAATACGAGGGCCGGGAGGACCGGCTCTGGGGCCACGAGTTCTTGGAGCTGGGGCTCGGTGATCCGGTGGCGATTTCGGCGCTCTCGGGCGGCGGCAGCGGGGACCTTCTTGACCGAATCGTGGATCTGTTGCCGCCGCCAGAGGAGAACGAAGATGCCCTGGGATCGGTGGCGCTGCGCTGCGCCATCGTTGGTCGCCCTAACGTCGGCAAGTCCTCCCTGCTCAACGGCATCCTGGGCGAGGACCGGGCGCTGGTCAGCACCGTGGCCGGGACGACGAGGGACCCGGTGGACACGCTGGTTCAGACCGAGCAGGGTGAGGTTCTGTTGGTGGATACCGCGGGAATCCGGCGCCCGGGCGCCAGCCAGGACGCCGATTACTACAGCCTGCTGCGCGCAGTCCGGGTGGTTGAGCGGGCCGATGTGGCGATTTTGGTGGTTGACGCCACCACACCGCTCCGAGCCCAAGACCGGCATATTGCTGGGCGGGCCCGGGATGCCGGCGCTGCCACCTTGGTGACTCTTAACAAGTGGGATCTCCTGGATGAAGATGCCCGTCGAGACCGGGGTCTGGTGAAGGAATTGAAGGCGGCTTACGACTGGGCGCCAGGAACCCCGTTTCTCTTCACCAGCGCGTTGACGGGGCGCGGGATCCGCAAGGTTCTTCCGACCGCTTTCGAGTTGGCCGCGGCCCGCGCCCTCCACATCCCGACCGCCGAGTTGAACCAATTCGTTAGGGCGGCAGTGGATCGGAGGCCCCCGCCGAGTGGCCGGGGAGGTCGCCGCCTCCACATCTACTATGCGGTTCAGGCGCGCAGTCGGGTGCCAACCTTCGCCCTCTTCGTCAATGATCCGGACCTCATGCACTTCAGCTACGCCCGCTACATCGAGAACCAGTTCCGGGAACGGTACGGGTTCCAGGGGGTGCCCTTGCGGCTACGGATCCGCCGTTCCGAGCAAACCCGGTGAAGCTGGCAATCCTCGGCGCCGGTTCGTGGGGCCTCGCCTTGGCCGAGCTGCTCCATTCTCCGGAGCGGGACATCGCGCTCTGGTTTCGCCGGCCCGAATTGGCTGAGGAGGTGAGCCGGACGCGCGCCCACCCGCTCTATCTGCCAGGTCTGCGGCTCAGCCAGGCGGTGCATATAACTTCGGACCTTGAAGAGGCCTGCGCCGGAGCGGACACGGTCGTTTTCGCGGCCCCTACCCATGGCCAGAGGGCGCTGGCGGAGCGGGCCCGACCGTTGGTGGAGGAGGTGTCACTACTGGTCAGCGCCGGCAAGGGATTTGAACCAGACTCAGCCTTGACCATGACCGAGTTGCTGACCGAGGTCCTGGGGGAGGAGGCCAAAAGCAAACTGGTGGCATTGAGCGGTCCCAACATTGCGGCCGAGGTTGCCGCCCACATGCCCACTGCGGCGGTGGTGGCCGCCAACAGTCCGGAGGCTCGAGCACTGGCGGTGGAGCGCCTGGATGCCTCCAGTTGGCGCCTCTACGCCAACGACGATCCCCGGGGTGTGGAGTTTGCCGGGGCGATGAAGAACGTGATCGCCATCGCGGCAGGCGTTTGTGATGGGCTGGAGGTCGGTGACAACGGCAAGGCCGCGATCATCACCCGGGGCCTGAGCGAGATGACCCGGCTGGGAGTCAGAGCCGGCGCTAACCCATTCACTTTCGCCGGACTGGCGGGGGTTGGCGACTGCCTAGTCACCTGCATCAGCAAGTTGAGTCGAAATCGCACCCTAGGGGAGCGGATTGGTCGCGGCGAGAGCCCGCAAGCAGCTCAGGCGGAGACTCCGATGGTCGCCGAGGGAGTGAACGCGTCGCGTGCTGCACTGGTGCTCGCTAGGCGCTATCAGGTGGAGATCCCGATCACCCAGGCTGTCCACTCAATCCTCTTTGAAGGGACGTCGGTGGCGGAAGGAGTGCGCGGACTGATGGCCAGGAATCTGCGACCGGAACTGGTTCCGGAGGACATCGGACTGGACTCATCGGACCAGGGGAGTAACAACTAGGGTCGAGCCGAGCCGTGGGCAGTGTCGCTGCGGCACTCCGCGTCGACGCGGGATCAAGCCGGACTGCCCGGGTGTCCCAGAGCCTTTTCAGGAGCGGGGCCCCCACCTGTTTCTGGGGAGCTGCGACCGAGGATCTCCGCAATCCAGTGGCGGAACTGCTCCTCGATCCGAAATCTTTCCCCGGCTCCCGAGCTGGACTCTGAGTTGACCAGCCCTGCGCGCCCCAGCGCCGCCAGATGGTAGGTGGTTTCGGCTGGGCTGATGGATACCGCCCTGGCCACCTCGTCGGTGGTGCCCGCTCCTGCCAAGAGCGCCTTTACCACGGCTAGACGGGTCACCGTTCCGAGTGCATGCAGGCGATCCGCCGCGGGCTGCAAATCGGCTTCGGTCGGTACGGTGGGTGCGACGGTACCGGGGATCTCGCTGGGGATGTGGCGGGGGAGATAGACCGTGTGCAGAAGCGCCTCGCCCAGGGTGGCTCCGGTGCTCCGCCGGGTCACGAATAAGTAGAGCGCGGCAAGTGCCGCCACTAGTACCACCCCATCGGCCCAGCTGGCGGTGACACCAGTCCCCGTCACCCGGCGGACCAGCGCCAGCAAGCCGGTCAAGATGCTGGCCACCACTCCAAGGTCGATTAGAGCGGCCAGGATCGTCTTGATCCAACTGGGCACATTGACCAGGGGCTCTCGGTCCCGAACCGGCGCACGCCGCAGGGCGAGGTACCCGCCAACCCCGATCACCAAGAGGATGGCACCCTGAACCGCCAGGCGGGCCAGCTTGGTCAGGAGGTGCTCGACCGGGATGCCCGCCACGATCCCCACGGTCACGTACACTCCGACCCAGATCGCGGTGCTGGGGATCAATCCCTCGAGGAAGATGCGGCGGCGGACCGCGAAGGCCCCAGCCACCAGCGTCGTGTAGATGCGCAGTCCCGGGATCAGTCGCGAGGTTCCGATCCCTAGGGGCCCGGCAGAGCGCACTCGACGGGAAACCCGATCCAACGCTTTAGCCTGATGGAAGCGGACCGCCAGGCCGGACAGACCGTGCTCGCCGACCACCCTGGCCCAGCTGTAGCCGACCATGGCCCCGGCCACACAGACCGCGAACGCCAGAGGCACAAACACCCAGGGGTCAAGACCGCCAGCCGCGATCAGAAGCCCGCCGGCCAGCAGGGTGAGTTCTCCTGGCGCGAAGGGAAGGGGCACGCCCGCCTCTTCGACAAAAAGCAAGCTGCAGAGCAACACGATCGCGACCACGCCGTGGAGACCGGATAGAAAGTTCATGGTCGCCGGCTATCGACTCCGATGTAACGTCAGTTGCCCAGGGCCCGACAAAGCCCGAGAATAGCGCACCCGGCGATCGGCCAACCCCTCTATCAGTCCCCGAGACCGACCCAGCTCGGTTCCTCTAAAGGGAACAGGGTGATGCACAGCTCCGCGACCGACCAAGAGCGCCCGCCCGCACCGGAGCAGTAGGAGCAAATCTCCTAGCCGTTGCGCCGGCGACGATTCCTTCCAGGCCGGGGAGGCCCGCCGTAGGTGCGCCTGGGAGTGGACCCGTTCAAGGCCCTGGCGCTTGGCCCGGAGCTCAGATCGTGTTCTGGTTTGTGAGCCAGGAAGGTCATCGTGCCGGCGTTGAGAAGCTGGGCAGTATCTACGAACTGGAGCGCCGGTGCTCCAAGCCTCCGCAGCTTGCGCCACTTCTCGCCGTCGTCCTCACTTAGAAAGGTGAGGGCCCGGCCGCTGGCGCCATTGCGAGCGGTTCGACCGACACGGTGGGTCAGCCAATCAGCCGTGTCGGGGAGCTCGTAGTTGACGACCAGGTCGACGTCGACCACGTCAATGCCCCGGGCCGCGACGTTGGTGGCAACCAGTACTGATGTCTCGCGTCGTCGGAACGCCGCGATGGCTCGGTCCCGCGCCGCCTGAGAGAGATTCCCCTGCAACTCGGAGGTGGAGTGACCCAGGGCGATCAGGTCGTGGGCAAGCTTTTTGGTCCCGTGCTTGGTGCGATGGAAGACGATCGTTGAATCCGAACGCTTCAGCAGATGGCTGAGCACAGCCACCTTTTGGGCCCGCTGTACGGAAAACAGACCATGCTCCAACTGTGACTCGGCCGCCGGTGGGACGGAGACCTGGGCCGGGTCGATCATGTGCTTGCTGGCCATCTGGGTTACCCAGTCGGGCATGGTGGCCGAGGCCAAAACGGTCTGACGCTGGCCGGTTGGGGTGCGTTGCCTGGTTCGGGACACCAGCTTTTCCACGTCCTTTGCAAAGCCGGCGTCCAGCATCTCGTCCGCCTCGTCGAGGACCAGGAACTCGACCCCTCCCAAAGACGCGGCGCCTCGGTCGGACAAGTCCACCAAGCGCCCGGGGCAGCCGATGATGACATCGGCACCCGAGAGACTGCTGATTTGGCCCCCATATCCCACGCCTCCGAAGACGAGAGCACGACGCAGCCCGGGATCGAGTTGGGTCAAGACCACGCCGATCTGAGTGGCCAGCTCGCGGGTGGGAGTGACAATCAGGGCCCGCGGCGCGCCCCGCTGGTGGCCCCGCAGCTTCTCAACCATCGGAATGAGGAAGGCCAGCGTCTTGCCGGAGCCGGTTGGGGATTGGATCAGGCAGTCGCGGCCAGCGTGGAGTATCGGGATGGCGGCGGATTGTACTTCCGTCGGATCGCTGATCCGGAGTCGGAGGAGGGTATCGAGGGTGCGCGGCCGCACACCTAGTTCGGCAAACGAAGTCATGTAAATATCCCTGGGCGGAACCGCCCGCGCCTAATGTCGCCAATGCAGCTGGCAGCGCTTCTTAACGATGCCGCTGTGTCGACAGGACCAGGGAGCCGCAGAAGGCCGCAGTCGGTGAAGACCGACTATATGTTCGATACTAACACGGATCAGATTGGGATTGAACCAACTCGGTCGGCGAGGGGCTCAGCCCCGGGAGGCCCCGGGACGGCGAAGTGGTGGAGTCGAGGCGGGGGGCAGGCGTCGGGGCGGCAGCTCGGCGAGGAGCTCGACCGTTGCCGCTGCCACCTCGCGAGCTGCCCGGTCGAGGGCACTGGCTGTGCGGATCGACGGCTGCTGCACTCCGCTGACCTTGCGCACGTATTGCCGAGCGGCCGCCTCGATCTCATGGATTGTACCCGCGGGCTCCAGGCCCCGGAGCGTCGTGATGTTGCGGCACATGGAAGCGATGGTACCCGGCTGCGGGTGGGGGTGGATTGGTGGGAGAAGACGATCTCCCAGTCGAAGCCGTCTGAACTGCGAGCAGCCTCGACGCACTGGCTTGGAGCTCGCAACTAATCCAGGAGCTACGCTCACGTGGAAGAGCAGACCGAGTGTGCTACGCTGTCGCACATGAAGGTCGGCGTGCGTGAGCTTCGCAATCAGACGAGTCAGGTGATCGACGCCGTCCGGGCCGGTGAGCGAGTGGTTCTAACCGTGCACGGCGAGGCGGTCGCCGACATCGTGCCCCACGGTCAGCGAGCTCGCTGGCTGCCAGGTGATCGTCTGCGGCGGGAGCTCGCCGAACGGGCGGCCGATCCCGCGCTGAGCGATGATCTCGACAGCCTCGCTGGACAGACCCTGGACGAGCTTTGAGCGAGCCGGCTGGCCTACTCGACACCTCGGTGTTCATCGCCCGCGAGGTGGAGCGACCGCTCGGCGAGCTGCCGGCTCGCGTGACAGTCTCTGTGGTCACCATCGGCGAGCTCGAACTGGGAGTCCTAAGCGCTGTCGATGCCGCCTCCCGGGCTCGCCGGGGGGACACCTTGGCGCTCGCCAAGACAGCGGAGCCGGTCCCGATCAGCGAGTCGATCATGGGGGCGTGGGCTCGGCTCGTGTGCGATTGCCGAGCCGCCGGTATCCAACGGACGGTCAAGCTCACGGACGCGCTGATCGCGGCGACCGCGATCGACCTCGGCCTGCCGCTCGTGACCCAGGACGACGACTACGACCAGATGGCGAAGGCGCACCGGGCACTCCACGTCCTCAAGGTGTAGGTGACCGATGCAAGGACAGATCTACCAACTCAAGGCCACGATTGTTGGCACCGAGCCGCCGGTGTGGCGTCGGTTGCTCGTGCCGGAGACAGCCACACTCCTCCGGCTCCATGAGGTACTGCAGGCCGCCTTCGGCTGGCGGGACTACCACCTGCACGAGTTCGAGATCGACGGAGTCCGCTACGGTACCGACGATTGGGAAGCCTCGGGTCCATCGCAGAAGAGCGAACGACGAGCCCGGCTGGGAGCTGTCACCGAGGAAGCAACGACCTTCGAATACGTCTACGACTTCGGTGACAACTGGCAGCACAGTCTCGTGGTGGAGAAGATCGTCGCTGCCGTGCCGAGTGTGACCTACCCAGCCTGCATCGCAGGAAGCCGTGCCTGTCCTCCCGAAGACTGCGGAGGCGTGTGGGGCTACGCCGACTTCCTCACCTCTATCAGCGACCCAGCGCATCCCGAGCATGACTCGATGCTCGACTGGGTGGGCGGCGCCTACGACCCGGAGAATTTCGACCCCAGTGATTTCGCCCATCGCCTTCGGCGAGGTCGGGTCGTCGAGTAAGCGCGGCAAAACGAGAGGACGACCTCCTGTCGCTTATCCGCGGGCTCGACCTGGGAAGAGTTCGTTCAGCTCACGACACACGGTTCTGATATCTCCGTGGTCTCTCGATTTGGTGGAAATGGCGATATCGTATTCAAGGCTGGCTGGACTGTGAGGACGACGCGACTGGCCGGTCCAGGGTCGCTCACAACGCAGGCGCGTTTGAGTCCCGTCGACTATCGGACTGCCCAAACCTGCCGTGACCAGCACCGATGTCTGACAATTCTCGAATGCGCCATGGTCACTCGTATCCGAGCTCGCCTGGCCTTCGGCCACCCCGTCACGTGCCCGAATCGTACCGATAGGGGAGTCCACCTCACTACCAGTTTGCCGAGTCAACGCGCCGTTAGCTCGTAGTGCACCGTGTGGTAGTGGAGGAGACGGTGCACCAGGGGCAGCCCAGGGATAGTGTCTGAGGGTTCACGTGTCCCCGAAAGGCTGTGACCTCAGAGGGGTGGGGAAGACGATGCCCCATTCGAACTGGAGGGAGCTGTGAGAACGGCTGGGCTCGCTCGGTCCTCGTCGGCGTGTTCGGCAGCCGGCGGTCAGACGCGGATGACTTGGACACCTGGGATGGCGTCGTAGTCGCGGTCCTGGGTGACGACCGGCATCTGCTCCACGACTGCGGTAGCAGCCACGAGGGCGTCGAGGAGGGGAACCCGACGTTGGCTGGCCCGCAGGGCAGCCACGATCTGGGCGAACTGACGCGCGACCTCGGCGTCGACGGGCAATGGGTCCCATGTCGACTCCACAGCGGAGAGCGTCGCCACTCGCGTCGCCCGTTCAGTGTCGTCTGCCATGAGCACCCCGACGGTAAGCTCGGCCAGGGTGACGACCGATACCTCGGTCTCGGTCACACCATCCATCTCGCCGAGGGCCCGCCCCGACTCCGTCGCGACGAAGAACGAAGTATCGAGCAGTGCCCTCATGCGTCGTCCGTCGTATCGGACAACACGCCCCGCAGATCCTTGAGGAGTCTTGAGTCCGAGGCGTGGCGAGAGGCGATGCTGAGCGCCTCGGCAGCCGGCACGGTTCGACGGCGACGCAACGGCACGATTTCGGCGACTGGACGCCGATCGACGGTCACCGTCAACCGCTCGCCGCCTTCGACCCGGCGCAACACCTCGCTCACGGTGTTCCGCAGGTCGCGGACGGAGATGGAGGTTCCCATGGGTCCGAGTGTAGCACATGTGCCCACAAGTGGCCTGCTGGAGAAGGCGATGTCTTACTCGAACCTGCCTGAGCTGCGAGCACGTCTCTGGCGACTACGGAAGGACGGTTGAGCGACGGCGGACTGGCCTTGAGCCGGGCGAACCTCTAGGAGGCCTTGGTTACTGTGGCCGCCCCGTCGGGGAAGACGTCGACCGAGAGATCGTCGAGGGAGAGGTTGAGGACCCGGGCCAAGGCGACGACAGTGAAGAAGGCTGGGGTCGGAATTCTTCCCGTCTCGATCTTGCGGAGCGTCTCGACAGAGATACCAGCGGCGACGGCCACCTCGCCCAGACTTGCTGATTCGCGCGCTTGGCGCAGGATGGAGCCGAGTTGCCGGCCGCGCTCGATCTCCCACGGCGTCAACGCGTCTCGTACCACGCTCGAATAATAATACCGGTATGGTCATTCGAGCAAGCCTGGATACTGAGGAGCGACGAGACACGTGGTCGAGCTCAAGACGTCAAGAGAGATTGGTCTGCTGCGCGAGGCCGGTCGGGTGGTGGCCGAGGCGCTGGCGGCCGTACGCGAGCGCGCCACTGTCGGTGTCACGTTGGTCGAGCTGGATCAGGTCGCAGCAAGGGTCATCAAGAGGGCTCGAGCGACGCCGGCCTTCTTGGCTTACCACCCGTCGTGGGCGCCGACCCCCTTTCCCGGCGTGATCTGTGCCAGCGTCAACGACGCGGTAGTCCACGGGGTGCCGGACCGGACGCGCCTCGCCGACGGCGACCTGGTGAGCATCGACTGCGGAGCGTTCGTCCACGGCTGGTGCGGCGACGCCGCGATCAGTTTCATAGTGGGCACACCCCGCCCAGTCGACACCGAACTGATCGCTGCCACCGACGCTGCCCTGGAACGAGGTATCGCAGCCACCCTGCCAGGGAACCAACTCGGTGACCTAGGCCATGCCATCGGGACCCCAGCCCGCGAGTCCGGATACGGCCTTCTCGAATACCACGGGGGCCACGGGGTCGGACGGGCGATGCACGAGGATCCGTTCGTACCGAACGAAGGCAGAGCGGGTCGCGGCTACCGGCTCCGGCCGGGCCTAGTGATCGCCATCGAACCCATGCTGATCTTGGGCGGCACTGATGAGTACGTGACCGACCCCGACGGATGGACCCTCCGTACTGCCAGCGGGGCCAGGGCGGCACACAGCGAGCACACCATCGCCGTTACCGAGAGCGGCCCCATCATCCTGACCGCTCTCTGACGTGACGCTCTGTCGTCCTCGGTACCAAACATGCCCGATCATCCAGCAGACGTGGTGGCGACAGGACTCGAACCTGCGACCCTGACGTCCCCCAGATTTACTAGGGGGTGTCCGTCCAGGACCGTAGACAGCCACGGTAGGTCCGCCTGACGGCGGGTGGTGTCCAGGGCAGTCCGGTCTGAGGCTGCCGCCGTCCATTGGCATTGCCGAAAGTTAGGCCGTCAACCTGATAATCGGACGGCAGACGGAGGTTCGCGAGGGGCCGCTCCGCCGCTGCCCCACTAGCCTCGTTGCCTTGCATCTCTCGGCTATTCGAAGATTTTGGTTCATTCGATCACCGTAGACTGATGACAGGAGGGCAGAGATGGCCGAAGTGGTGCTCTTCCACCATGTGCAGGGCCTCACCGACGGGGTGGGCGCGTTCGCCCAGGACCTGCGCGCCGGCGGGCACACGATGCACACGCCGGATCTGTTCGACGGCGAGCGACCCGCGAGCATCGAAGAGGGCATCGCGCTCGTCGGGAGGGCCGGGGAGGATGTGTTGCGCGGGCGCGCCGACCGAGCCGTGGCCGATCTACCCGCGGGTCTGGTGTATGCCGGCTTCTCTTTTGGTGCCGCCACGGCGCAGAGGTTCGCCCAGACCCGACCCGGCGCGCGCGGCGCCCTGCTCTACGAGGGCTGCATTCCGCTCACCGGAGAGTGGGCCTTCGGGCCGTGGCCCGAGGGGGTCCCAGTGCAGATCCACGGTATGGACAAGGACCCGTTCTTTGCGCTGGAGGGCGACATCGACGCCGCTCGCGAACTGGTCGAGACGGTCGGGTCCGAAGTGGCCCAGCTGTTCATCTACCCGGGCGACCGACACCTCTTCGCCGACAGCTCATTGCCGTCCTACGATCCGACGGCGGCGGCACTGCTGGCGCAGCGTTCCCTGGTGTTCCTAGATCGGATGGGCTAGGCCGGCTCGGTCTTTTCACTCCACCCTGCCGGATGTGATTGGGACCGTCTCAGTAGACCGGACATGACTTCGGCTGCCCCTCGTTGCATGGTCTCGCTGACCTGGGAGTGAGATCGAGGGTGATGGCTATATCGGCATGTCCAGGCATCTCCGAGACGAACTTGGGGTATACGCCCTTACTAAGCAGCAGGGTGGCGGCGGTATGGCGAAGGTCGTGGAAGCGAACCGGAGGGATTGCCGCTTGCTCAAGGAGGACCCTGAATCCCGTCGCAGGAGGTTTCGTCGTTCCATGAGCCCTCCGATGGGGTTCGGAAAGACCAGATCGCCATCCCGCCACGCTGGACCGGCAGCCAGCTCCGAAACACCTGATTCTGATCTCAATTTGATGGTCGGGGAGACAGGACTCGAACCTGCGACCCCCAGTCCCCCAGACTGGTGCGCTAACCACCTGCGCTACTCCCCGCGACCAGTGGTTGAGCATATCAGGCAGTAGAATTTCCAATTGAAGATGCCCTGGGTGCGCCGATGCGGCAACTGCGACCGGGAGTTCCCAATCTACCGACTGGCCGCCGTGCTGTTGGACGGGGAGTTGACCTCGATGTGCCCCGGATGCATGCAGACCCAGCACGACCGGATCTCAGTGCCTTACGCGCCCCAGACGCCCGGGGCCGCCCAGACCAGCACCTCTCGAACTTCCTGGTGAGCCGGCCCCCGTTCCGGGAGCGCCTGGAAGGGGCGGTGGTGAGCAAGGGTGCAGCACTCTGCGTCGGCCTGGACCCGGATCCGATGAAGATCCCGACCAGCTTGGGCCCGGGCATCGAGGGGGTACGTCGGCACACCATGGCGATCGTGGAGGCGACGGCTCCCTTCGCGGCCGCCTTCAAGCCGAATTTGGCCTTCTACGAGCGGCTGGGCCCACCTGGTTTCGAGCTTCTGGTCGAGGTGGTGAAAGTGGCGGGGCGGCACGCCCTGGTGATCGCGGACGCCAAGCGGGGGGATATCGGCAGCACGGCTGAGGCCTACGCCGAGGCTATTTTCGATGTGATCGGGGCCGACGCCTGCACGGTCAACGGTTATCTGGGCCATGACTCGCTGCTGCCATTTCTGCAGCGCCCGGATCGCTTCGCCTTCATCGTCTGCCGGACCAGCAACCGGAGTGCGGCGGACTTCCAGGACTTGATCGTGAGCGAGAGAGGAGAACCCCTTTACCTGGAGGTAGCTCGGCGTGCCGTAGAGTGGAACGCCAGCGGGACGGTGGGGCTAGTGGCCGGCGCCACCTGGCCGGCGGAGATAGCTCGGATCCGAGAGGTGGCTCCCGAGTTGCCGCTTCTTCTTCCCGGCGTGGGAAGCCAGGGGGCGGACCTCGCCGAGGCGATCCATGCTGCCCAGGGGAACACTGGTCGGGGGAGCTATCTGGTCAGCTCGTCGCGATCGATCTCCCAAGCCTCCCTCGGGGACGACTTCGCCGAGGCGGCCGCCGAGGCGGCCAGGGAGCTCCGAGACCAGATCCGTGAGGCGGCCGGGCAGGAGGCAAGCGCGGGCTAGGCCGTTGCCCAGTCGAAGAGTAGCCTGGGCGCATGGGCCATGTCCTCAGTCGGTCCAGGTACTCATTCCTGCTTCTGGCCGTCGGGCTGGTCGCCTTGGCCGGCTGCTCTAGCGCTCCTCGTCCGACTCCAGCGGCTTCCACGCCCACGCCGCACCCCTCCCCGAGTGCCTCCCCGCTGCCCACCTCGGTGACCGTGCTCGCCCCCCTCGGGGTGAACTTCCGGAGTGGCCCGTCAACCACTGCCTCGGTGATCACCGTGCTGGACCAGGGGGCCTCCGTCTCGGTCGTGTCCCACACCGCTGCCAGCGGAGGCTGGTGGGAGGTCCGAGATTCGGGCCAGACCGGCTGGATCACTGCCGAATCCCAGTACACCTCGACCCTGACTTTCCAGACCTTTTCCTCAGCGTCCGCCAGCGGCACCCCCTGGTCGGTGATGTACCCCGAGGGATGGACCTTTGCTCAACAGAGTGCTGGACCAGTGCAGTTCAGCGGGCCCAGCGGGGACTCCATAACCTTCACGACCGCCGCCACCACGGCCCAGCTTCCGGCAGCGGCAACTTCGGGGGAGACCCAGAGCGGGGTCGGGTCCGTGGAGGTCTACGGAGTCACCGCACCCCTGGTGACCTACGCCAGCACCACCAAGTACGAAGCGTCAGTGGAATTGCAAGCGGTCCCAGGTCTGGCCTTCCTGATCCAGGGGGAGCTGATCACCAAGGGCGGATCAGCAACCTTCAACCTGTTCTTGGAGACGGTCGACTTCACGGTCCCGACTACTCCGGCTCCCTGACCTTCCGAGGCTTCTCTAGTCGGGCGGCCAGCTCCTGATAAGCCGCCACCCGGGACGCATCCACTACCTTGGTGTATCCCTGCATGGTGTTGAGATTGGCGTGCCCGAGCACCTCCTGGACCAGGCGCACGTTGCCGGTGATGGTCAGCAGCTCGGTGGCGGTGGTGTGCCGCAAGACGTGGGGGGATTTGAGGCCCTCCACCCCGGTCTCTAGGCGCACCCGGCGCAGGATGTGGCGGGCGCCGGAACTGGTCAGCTGGCGCCTGCCGCGGGCCGGCGATGAGCGGTCGTAATTCAGGAAGAGCCAGGGCTCGCGGTCATGCCGCGCGTCGAGGTAGCTGCGGATCGCCCGGTACGCCTGTGGGGTCAGGTGAACCACCCGCTCCTTGGAACCTTTGCCCCGAACCACCAGGCGGCCCTCGGCGCTGATCTGGGATCGCTTCACCGCCAGCGCCTCGGAGATGCGGCAACCGGTGCTGATCAGGAAGTGGAGTAGGGCCCCGTCTCGAAGCCCGGGTTCTTCAGTCCCGTGGTCGTAGCTGAGCACCCGACGGGCTTCATCGGTGGTCAGGGGTTTGGGCAGCGGGGCGGAGATCCGGGGGATGTCGATGTGGGCGGCCAGATCCTCGGCGACCCAGTCCTCCCGGAGGGCGTGACGGAGGAAGCCATGGAGAGCCTGGAGCCGGCGTGCCCGAGAGCTGAGGGCGAGACCCGCTTGGCCGAGATGCCGCTGAAAAGCCCGGACCCCGTCTCGGGTCAGATCCCTAGTGTCGCCCGGAGGGTCCTTCAGGCTGGCCCAGAACTCCGCGGCCTGGCCCAGGTCCGTCTGGTAGGCCCGAATCGTCTGGCCACTTCGAGCCCGGTCGACTGCCAGGTAGGTCAGGTACTCCTCGATTGCCTGGCGAAGTTCCACCGCCAAAGCCTACCGAAGCCGATTCGGGATGGTATGGGGCAGGGAGTGGGGGGCCGCACCGGTTCGGGGGAGTCGGGGGAGTAGTTGGAGGGGGTCGCAAGGCTGAGACCACCGAAGAAGGGGGTGACGGATTGGAGCCAGGCGGTGGTGGGACCGGGGGCAAGCCACCTGGTGGCGGGGGCACAGTTGGGGGAGGAGAGGGCGTTTGGACCAGGGTGGTCAGGATGGGATTGGACCCTGAGGCCCCGCTGCTAGGCACCAGGGCTGGGGTGGGACCCGGAGCCGGGGTACTCACTACCCGTGGCTTGGCGAGCGTGACCGGAGAGATCAGATACGGCACCCCGTCCGGGGAGTTGATGGTCGTCGGCGCCGAGGTCCCGGACCGGGGCGGCAGGCCAGCCAGCCCATAGCTGGAGGCGACCGCCGAAGCCACCAAGGCTACCGCGAGCACCGCGGTTAGTGAGGTGACTACGGCGGTCGATGGTCGGACAGCTTTGCGCGGCAGGAGCCAGCGAGCCCATGCTGCCAAGCGCCATCCGGCTCCCAGGGCCAAGGCGGACGGGATGCTGGAGGAGATTGCCGGAGCGGCCCCTGTCCCGATCCAGACGCTGCCGCTGAATAGGGCCGCGGTCTGGGTGAGCCGGACCCTGAGCCACTGCTCTAGTTGCTCGGAGGATCGAATTGCTGGCCCGGTCCGGGCCGCCAAGTCGACTATCACCTGCTGGGCGACTAGAGCCGCCAGCTGGCGATCGTGCACCATCTGAATTGCGCTAGCCGTCAGCCAGGGGCGGAGACTCTCAAGGGCCCCGGAGTTGCCCTCTTCACGGTCGGCCATCAGCGCCTGCCAGGCGACATCCGGGGTCAGCTGGGAGGAGTCGTCCACGCCCCCGATTCCCCTATTCAGGGAATCCCTTCCCATTCCCGCCACTATCCGCTGCCGCAGGACCCAAAAACGAACTCGGCCGTGACAATGTCGTCAGTTCGAAGTCATCCGGATATCATCTCGACCACCCAGTCGATGGACCGGGTCAACTGAGCCACGTCCTCAGGGTCGATGGCCGGAAACAGACCCACCCGAAGCTGGTTGCGGCCCAGCTTGCGGTACGAGTCGGTGTCCACGATCCCGTTGTCGCGAAGGACGGCCGAAATCTGCTTGGCCGGGACCGAGTCGACGAGGTCGATGGTGGCCACCACCGAGCTCCGCTGCTCTGGGTTGGCTACGAAGGGGGTGGCCCAACTCCGATCCTTGGCCCACTGATAGATGGTGGCCGCCGAGCTGCGGGAGCGCTCCACCGCCCAGTCGAGGCCACCCATCTCCAGGAACCACTCGATCTGATGGGCGAGCAGGAACAGAGTGGCGACTGCGGGAGTGTTGTTGGTCTGATTCTGGCGAGAGTTCTCGATCGCGGTCCGGACGCTGAGCGAAGTCGGCACCCAACGATCCGAGGTCTCGATCCGAAGTACCCGCTCGATGGCCGCCGGCGAGAGCACGGCTACCCAGAGACCCCCCTCGGAGGCGAAGCACTTCTGGGGCGAGAAGTAGTACCCGTCGAGCTGGCCGATGTCGACCGGAAGCCCGCCAGCCCCCGAGGTCGCGTCCACCAGTACCAGCTGGTCCTGGCTGCCAACCCGCTGGAGGGCCATCGCGACGCCGGTGGAGGTCTCGTTGTGGGTGAGGCAGTAGGCGTCGACGTCCGAGCTGGCCCGGGGGAGGGGATGGGTGCCGGGTTCGGACTGAATCACCTCGGGCTCCTCCAGGAAGGGCGCTTCGGCGGCGGCCGTGGCGAACTTCGAGGAGAACTCGCCAAAAACCAGGTGCTGACTCCGACGCTCGATCAATGTCAGCGAGGCGGCATCCCAGAAGGCGGTGGCACCGCCATTGCCAAGTACCACCTCATAACCGGCTGGGAGGCTGAAGAGGGAGGTGATCCCCTCGCGGATTCGCTGCACCAGATGTTTCACGGGAAGTTGACGGTGGCTGGTGCCGAGCAGCTCACGGCCCGTTGCCGTCAGTGCCTCCACCGCCGAAGCCGGTACCTTTGATGGGCCACAGCCAAAGCGCCCGTCGGCGGGGAGCAGATGCTGTGGTATGTCGTATCGTGATCCACTACCGGTAGCCATCAGGAGAAGTGTATTGCCTCCGGCAAGGGCACCCCACATCGGCATCTCAGAGCGGGTCGGCGCCATCGCCGAGTCGGCGACTCTGGCGATGGATCGGCGCGCCAGGGAGCTGAGTGCGTCAGGCGAGAATGTCATCTCCTTTGCCGCCGGAGAGCCGGATTTCCCCAGCCCGCCCGAGGTAGTGGAAGCGGCGATAGCGGCTTGCCGGGACCCTCGCATGCACCACTACACGCCGGCGTCCGGGCTGCCGGAGCTCAGGGACGCTGTTGCCGACACCCTGCGCGGTCGCTCCACCAGTGAGATCTCTGCCGCGAACGTGCTGGTAACCAGTGGAACCAAGCAGGCGGTGGCCCACGCGTTTGCGACGCTGCTCGACCCGGGCGATGAGGTCTTGATCACCAGTCCCTACTGGGTCACCTTTCCCGAAGCGATCACGCTGGCTGGAGGAGTTCCGGTCCTGGTGCCCGCGCCAGAGTCCCGCGGCTTTCGCGTGTCGATCGAAGATCTCGACCGACGCCTGACCAGCCGCACCAAGGCATTGCTGTTCGTCTCTCCTTCCAACCCAACTGGAGCCGTCTACCCAGAAGCTCAGATGGCAGAGCTGGGGAACTGGTTGATAGAGCGCGGCTTGTGGGCGGTCAGTGACGAGATATACCAAAATTTCACCTACGGAGATGTGCGATTTCACTCTCTGGTCGAGGTGACGCCAGGGCTGGCCGAGCAATCGATCCGCTTCAACGGAGTCTCCAAGTCCTACGCCATGACCGGCTGGCGGGTGGGCTGGCTGATCGCCCCTAAGTCGTTTGTGACGGCTGCCGGCAACCTGCAATCGCATGTCTGCGGCAACATCAGCAACGTCTCGCAGTGGGCGGCCGTTGCGGCGCTGCGCTCAGGGACAGGATCGGTCGAGCGCATGCGCGAGGCGTTCGCTCGCCGTCGGCAGACGATCCTGGCCGGGCTGGAGCGAATTCCCGGCTTCGAGTGCCCACCTCCGGACGGCGCCTTCTATGTCTTCCCTTCGGTGAGCGGCCTTCTGGGGCGGGAAATCGCGGGTCGCCGGGTCGATACCTCAGAACAGTTGGCCGGTTTGTTGCTGGACGAGGCGAAGGTGGCAGTGGTCCCGGGCGAGGCCTTCGGTGCTCCCGGGTACCTTCGCTTCTCCTACGCTCTTTCGGATGAACTGTTGCAAGAGGGGATGGAGCGGATCCAGCGGCTGCTGACCTAGCAGATCTCCGAAAGCGGCTTCAACGGTGCTGCGTGGCTGGCTCCTAGGCGAGGGGATCCCCGACTAGCTCAGCGATCTGGCTCGGAAGGCAGTTGCCCCCGGAAAGCACGCAGACGATCTCCTTCGACTCAGCCGACGCTCCCAGCAATTCGGCCAGCGAACCCACCGCCGTCAGGGCGGCGGCGACGCTGAGCGCCCCAGTCGGTTCGACCACCAGCTTGCATCGGCTCCAGAGCCACCAGCAGGCCGCGCCGATCTGCTGGTCGGAAACCGTGACGATCTCGTCGATTTCCTGCCTGATGATGTCCCAGCAGATCGAGCCCAGCCTCAAGGTGGCAGCGCCGTCGGCGACCGTCACCGGGGACTCCGGGAGCTCTATCCGGCTGCCGGCTCTGAGCGAGAGTTGACCATCGTTGCTGGCCTGGGGCTCGACCCCCACCACACGGGCCTTGGGAAGCCAGCGTCGGAGGGCAAGCACCACCCCCGAGAGCAGCCCGCCGCCGCCCAAGGGAACCAGTACCAGCGGGGCCTGTACCCCCCGGGCCTGAAGCTGTTGGGCGAGCTCAAACCCGACGGTCGCCTGGCCCGAAATTACGTGGGGGTCATTGTGGGGATGGACCAGCCGCAAGGCTCGTTCCGCCGCCAAGTCGGCAGCGATCTGCTCGCGATTCCCGAGGTTAACGCCCTGGCTGAGTACCTCAGCCCCGTAGCCGCGAACCGCAGATATCTTCACCGCTGAAGATCCCTCGGACATGACCACAACCGCACTTAGTCCCAACTCGGCCGCCGCCAACGCCACGGCCTGACCGTGGTTCCCGGATGAGAGGGCGGCCAGCCCACGGGAGTCGTTCTCCTCGAGCCCGACCAGGGCCGCGTTGAACGCACCTCGAGACTTGAAGGAACCGGCTCGTTGGAAGTTCTCTGCCTTGAGCCAGATTCGGGCCCCGACCGCCTGGTCGAGCAGGCGTGAGTGGAGTAGGGGAGTGGTGCGAACGTGCTTATCAAGCCGATTGATAGCACCATCGAGGTCGATCCCGGACTGCGGGCCTGAGTTCAGCGGCACCAGGGCAGGATAGAGAACTGTGCCTTGGGAATCTCCGAGGGAGGAGTGCGAGGCAGCCTCGGATGGTCGCCTCAGTCCGCTAAATTCGGGAGATGGCAGAGAGCCGGCAGCCATCCCTGGCCGACGCGGTGGCCCGGGTACTTCGGGCCACCACCGCGGGCGATCTCCTCACCTATGGGGAGGTCGCCGCCCTGGCAGGCCACATTGGTGGTGCTCGGGCGGTAGGTCATGTCCTGGCGCTATCGAAAGACCTCCCCTGGTGGCGGGTGGTGAATAGTCAGGGCCGGCTGGTGCCTGGCCATGAACTTCGCCAAGCTGAGCTGCTGGCCCAGGAGGGGATCGAGGTTCAGGATGGTCGGTGCCGGATAGCACGGACAGGCAGAACGCGATAGCTGCCGTTCGCACGGCCGCTTGCTGCCGACCGATGCTGAAGATGCAGGAGCAGGCCAACTAGTGGAATTGCTGACGCTCGACACCGCGACATTGTGCTAGTCGCCCAGCCGCGCCCTTACCTAATGATCAGCAGAGGATTACCACGGTCGCCGCCTTGTCCGCGTGGGGCCGCCTCAATCGGGTCGAGGTCCTCCGAACCAAGGCACAAATCGCGAACTGTGGCCTCCGGGAGGTTACTCGAGTGACCGTGCGGTGGGACCCTGGTGCCTGGACACCTGGCCCGCGATCCGTGACCGGCCCCGAAACTCGGCGATAACCCGTTGACTGGGACGCTGGGTCAGTGTCACGTCGTATATCCCGTTGCGTCCATCCAGGACGCGCTCGATGGCGACCGCCACCAGCTCCGCGCCCAGTTTGGCGGGGCTGAGGAAGGCAATATCAGCGCCGAACGCCACAACCCTCTCGCCGTAGGAGTTGCAAGCGAAGGCGAAAGCCGAATCAGCGAGGGTGAAGAGGTAGCCGCCGTGGCAGATCCCATGGCCGTTGATCATCCCTTCGGTGACGGTCATCCGGACTCGAGCGCGTCCGGGCCCGACCTCCTCGACCACCATGCCCAGGTCCCGGCTGGCGCGATCCGCCTTGAACATCTCCTCGGCGCAACGCCGAGCCAGCCCCAGTGCGGCCGCCGTCCCAGTCATCGGTTCAGCCATGGGGGACTTAGCACAAGCAGTCGCTATCGGTCACCAGCCCATGGTAGGCAGCCGACGTTCACCGCCAGGCAGGGCGGGCCGGTCAACCGTCGCATCTAGCCAGGTGGCGCCGCCCGAACCTCGGCCTCACCCGACTGCACAGTCTCCAGGATCACCTTGGCGACGACCTCTGTCGGTGCCGCGGGTCTCCCACCAGCACCTGTTGGTTTGCCACCGGCGCGCAGCGAGCTATGGAATTCGGAGTCGGTAATTCCGGGGTAGACCAGGGATACCACCACCCCGCGGGGAGCAAATTCCTCGCGGGCTACCTTGGAGAGCATGTTTAGCGCGGATTTGGTGGCGGCGTAGGCCCCCAGGCCGCGGATTACCATCAGAGATGTCGCTGAGCTGACGTTCACGATGGCCCCCGCACCCTGATGGGTCATGGCAGGCAGCACCGCCTGCATCAGCGCCAGCGGCGCCAGTACATTGAGTTCCCAGACCGCTCGGAAGTCGTCCGCTTGGACCTCGGTCAGAGAGACGTGCAGACCCTGTCCGGCATTGTTGATCAGCACGTCGATCGACCCAAATGCCTCGAGCGCTCGGTCCCGGAGCCCGATCACGCTAGAGGCGTCGGTCACGTCAGTGGGCACGGCCAGGGAGCCTGGAAGCTCTTCCGCCAGCTGAGCCAGCCGCTCAGCCCGGCGGGCCGCTAGAACGAGGCGCGCTCCCTGCTGGTGAGCCACCCGGGCGGTGGCCGCCCCGATCCCGGATGAGGCCCCGGTCACGATCATCACCCGGCCGCTGACCTCCATGAGGCCAGAGCTTACGGACACCCAGCTGTACCCGGGCGGTCCGGACGGCGCCGGCCCCGGTCGCGGCTGGTCGCCGAAGCCAGCCTTGCTGGTTGGAGAGCAGGCTTGCGCTGACCGGATTCCGAGCGCCCGGTCGGGCCGAGACGCGTGGCCAACGTTGTGTGGGAGGAGGGGTTCGGTTCCCCGGATCTCCTCATGGTAGCGATAAGGTCTCTTATGCGCACCATAATGCTGAAGTCATTCGACTCTGACTGGGGCATTGCGTCTCAAAGCTGGGAGCGAGTCTTGGGTTTACTGACCTGACTGCGAATTGCATTCTCCCGCGCCGTACACAGGCTCGCAAGTGGCGAGGATTCACCCATCGACGGTTGCCACCCGGAACTGCGCCTAAAGCTCCTCAGCCCAGGTCATGGTGATGGCGCGCTCGAAGTTGATCCACCCCGCTTGCTGGAAGGCTTGGGCCATCGGGTAATTGCCGAGATCGGTCGAGGCACGAATTCGGGGCACTCCTTGGGCTGCGAGGATCCTGGTTCCCTCAGCTAGCAGCTCGCCGACGTAGCCCTGGCCTCGGTAGACCGGTACCACGCCGAGGTAGGCCAGGATCGCGTGGTAGTCATTGCGCGCCGGAATGACGAATCCCACCGGCTCACTGCTCGGCAGGGTCGCGATCTGCCACCAGTCACGCGGGCTGCGGTAGTTAGCGAGCTCGTCTTCGAAATGCCGCACGGCTCCCTCTCGGGCCGACATCCTCGTCAGATCAGCGCGGCTGTGCGCGTCCAGAGTCCCGTCCATCACCAAGGTCATCAGGTCCACCAGATCGGCATCGTCCCCAACCGGTCGGAATGCCAGGCGGCCGCTCGGCGCGCTGATTGCGGTCCCGGGCCTCCACTCCAGCCGTAGCCGCTCGACCAGAAGCTGGGCACCGGTCCTGGCCGCGATCGCCATCCTTTCCTCCACTATCTGCCGGGAGCCTGAGTGCTCTCGCCAATCTGTTGGGATGAAGCGGATGTAGTCGGGAGGGTTGGTTCCTGCGGGAAAGAGCTTAGCCGAGGCGGTTCGGAGCAACTCCACTCCGACATCGACTCGGTCAGCGTCCTCGGAGACGTCCAAGACGTCCAGCACGGACGGCTCGGGATCGTCACCGCTGCCCCACCAGCCGGCCCGGGCCACCACCCGTCCACCACGCAGGGCGACCCACAACCACTCCGGTCGGCGCCGGCCGCTGGCCAGGTCGTCCGCCAACTCCCCGTCCAAGACGTAGCTCAACGTCAGAAAGAGGTCGAGCTCCTTGGCGTCGACGATGGGGCGAATCGTCAAGTCGCTCTGGGGATTTGGCAAGTAAGTCATCCTTCTAGAAGTTGGGCTCAGCGTGGCCCTAGGACTGCTCGATCCTAGGCGCTCTTGGTCTCTGGGGTCATGGAGAGGGCGCCCGGCACCAGCAGTACCAAGCCACAGGCAGCGGCCAGCAGGCCGCTCGCCAGAAATGCGCCCCGGGCCCCGACGGCCGACGCGACGAACCCGGCCAGGATCATCCCCAGCGGAGTCAGGGTTCCGACCATGACGTAGGACACCGACGACACCCGGCCCATCAAATGCTTGGGGACTGAGGTCTGGAGCTTGGTGAAATAGAGCACGTCGCCATAGACGACTAGACCGGCCGAGCCGGCGACTAGGATGGCAGCTACCCAAGCGTTGGGGGCAAATGCGATGGCTGCCAGAAAGAGTCCTGCCACAGAGTAGGCAGCCCACATAGTCTCCAATAGATGTCGGGGCGAGCCCATCCGAGCGACTATCAGGGAAGCCACCACGCCGGCGGCTCCGGCACTCGCGTATACCAACCCCAGGACCAGGGGGCTGGCGTGCAACACGTGGCGGACCAGCACCGGAAGCAGAACTATGTAGGGGCCCATGCCGACCAGGTTGGCAATTCCCGCCCCCATCAGCAGGATGAAGAGCCAGCGCCGGGACACGATGTAGCGAAACCCCTCAGCTGCTTCGGCCAACATCGACTTGCCGCTGGGTCGGGGCCTTGACCGATGATGAAAGGCGGCCAGGCACCCGGCTGCCACCAGGAAGCTGGCGGCATCAAACCCGAAGGCGGCGGCCGTCCCGATAAGGGCCACCGCCAATCCCCCGACCGCAGGTCCGATGAGGTTCACTGAGAGTTCGGAACTGGTGCTGGTCAGAGCGTTTGCCTGGGTGATCACCTCGGTCGGGAGCAGCTCCGGTACCAGCGCCAGCGAGGCGGGCCCGGTGAAGGCATCTGCTGTCCCAAACACGATTGCCATGACCACCAGCTGCCAGAGAGTGATCGCCTGGACCAAAACCAGGACCGCGATGACTCCCACCGCGGCCGCTTGCACCACGTCCGCCACCAACATCACGGTCCGCCTCGGGATCCTGTCCACCACCACTCCGCCCAGGATCGAGAGCGCCACCCCCGGCACCAAGCGGGCAGCCAGCACGTAAGCCAGTCCAGTGGGCTGGTGGTCCACCCGCAGCGACTCCAGGGCGATCGCAACTGTGAAGATGCCATCGCCCAGGCGGGAGACCAGGCCCCCAGACCACATCAGCCGGAAGTCCCGCTCCCGCAACGGCGCGAACACTTGTGACCACGCGCCAGAATTGATCATCGGGCTCCCTTGATCAGGTCAGCTCCACATCGGGCGTGGGGCGACCGACAACCTCGTCTCGGTGGGCACCACTGCGAGCTGGTGCCGCGGCAGGCGGCCTGGCCACTCTGCCGAGCGCAGTTTAGCAATCTGATCTCGGTGCGAGCCAGGTGGAAGGGCCCCTGGTTAGTCAGTCGACCGCGGACTGGGCGCCTGGGTGGACAGGGCGGAAGCTGGCTGCTCCTTGGTCCGCCGACGCGAGAAGATCCGCGTGCCAGAGAGAGCCGCGGCCACCAGCATCAGAGCCACCGCCAGGTAGAGCGCGGTGTGGATTCCTCCCACAAAGGCGGCCCCTCTGGCGCCCGAAAGATTGGCCCCGCCTACGAAGATCGCGAAGGCGAGCGCCCGGGGGATGCTGTGCGACGCTGCCACGATGGCGGCTGCAAAGGAGAACACCATCCCCACGTTGGCGCAGCTCCTCAGAAGGCCGGCGGTTAGGCCAAAGTCGCGGGCCGGGGCGGCCCGCATCACCGCCGCGGTGTTGGCCGGGAAAAAGGCCCCCGAGCCGACTCCGTTCACCACACTTCCAACCGACACCAGCCAGAGTGGGCTGGTGACTGTGAGCTGGGTGTAGATGAGCAGCGCCACCACTGAGACGAGCAGACCGACGGTGGCCGGCCAAGCCGGTCCCAGGCGGTCCGCCAGCCGGCCGGCGTAAGGGGAGGCCACGCCCCCGACCAGGTACCCGGGGACCAGCCACAGGGACCCGTCCAAGGGGGTGAGGTGGCGCACCCCTTGCAGGTACATGATCAGAAGGAAGAGCACCGCGAAATTGGCCAGCCCCTGGAAGAAGGCAGCCAGGAGCGAGGCAGACATGGTCGGTATTCGAAAGAGCCGGAGCTCGATCATCGGCTCGCGGACGCGCCTCTCGACCATCACGAAGGCCACCAGGAAAAGGAGCCCGGCCGCCAAGCCAACTGCGATGGCAGGGTCGAAGGAGCTTGAGGAAAGCTCGATCATCGCCCAGAGAATCCCGAAGAGACCGGCGCCCAGCAGCCCCATCCCCCAGAGGTCAAGGGTGCGGGGTTGCCTCTCCCCCCTCTCCCGGAGCACCCGGAGTGCCACCACCAGGGCGGCAATCCCGATCGGGACGTTGATCCAGAAGACCCATCGCCAGGACAGGTAGGTCGTGATCAGACCGCCCAGAACGATCCCGATGATGGCGCCGATGTTCCAGCCGACCGCGTTGAAGCCGTAGGCGCGGCCCCGCCGTTCGGGGGGAAAGGTGTCGGCGATCACCGCTCCGCTGTTGGCGGCGATCAGGGCCCCGCCCACCCCCTGGAGGATCCGGAATCCAATCAGCGACGGCTCGCTCCAGGCCAGGGCGCAGAGCAGCGAACCCAGGACGAAGACGGCGAAGCCCGCCTCATACATCCGCACCCGACCGAAGATGTCGCCCAGCCTGCCAACCTGGGTGGAGAGCAGGGTGATCACCAGCAGGTAGCTGACGATGATCCAGACGACCGAGCTGAGGTTGGCGTGCAGAGACCGCTGGATGTGGGGTAGCGCCAGGACCACGATGGTGGTGTCGACCGCGGTGATCAGGACGCCGGTGGCGATTACCGCCAGCGCCCAACCTGGGGATCCGCTGCGGGCGCCGGTCTCGCTCTGAGGCACGAGATCAGCCTAACCAATCGGGAAGGGCGGGTCGCGAGGCTACCCCAGGTCGCCGGAAGCGGTTATTGGCCGGCCCTGGCCCGGGCGGCCGCCTGGTCCCAGCGGTGCTCGACCTTGCCGAACCGCCAGATGGCCAGCGCCACCACCCAGGTCACCACGAAGAGCCCCACGATCACGAATCCGGCCGCGTTGATGTTGAACCTGGCGGCGTTGTTCCAGAATCCGCCCTTCAGGTGGAGTTCGGTGGCGACCAGCCCGAGAATCTCAATGGTACCGATAAGAAACGCCACCCCAATCGAGAGGCTGGTGATGGTGATGTTGTAGTAGACCTTGCGAACCGGCTTGGCGAAGGCCCACCCGTAGGCGAAGTTCATGAACGAACC
>JBARIA010000118.1:0-1529 GCA_049799515.1 Candidatus Dormiibacterota bacterium
GATTTGATCTTCTTCGACACCACCTCCAGTTACTTCGAGATGGAGGGCGAGGACGAAGAGGGCATTCGGCACTTCGGCTACAGCCGGGACCAGCGGCCGGACCGGGCTCAAGTAGTGGTGGGGCTGGCGGTGACCAAGGAGGGAATCCCGGTGCGCTGCTGGGTGTTTCCGGGCAACACCGCCGACGCCAGCACGGTGCAGCAGGTAAAGCAAGACCTGCACGGCTGGAAGCTGGACCGGGTGGTCTTGGTGGCGGACAGAGGGATGACCGGGGAGGAGAATCTGCGCCTGCTGCGCCAGGACGGAGGCCACTACATCATGGGAGAGAGGATGCGGGCGGGGCTGCCCCTGGTGGAAGAGGCGCTCTCCCGGCCGGGGCGGTACCGGGTGGTGCGGGACAACCTCGAGGTGAAGGAAGTGGTGGTCAAGAGCGGCCGTCGCAGTGACCGCTATGTGATCTGTCGCAACCCTTGGGAGGCGGAGCGCGACCGGGCCCGCAGAGAGTTGCTGCTGGCTGACCTGGAGGGCGCCTTGGGGGAACTGGACCAGGCCCAGGGGGTGCACCGACGCAAGGCCTGTGCACTGCGCATAAGTCGGCGCTTTGGTCGCTATGTGCGGCAGTTGCGCAACGGGAATCTCGAGCTCGACCGTGCAGTGGTGGCCGCAGAGGAGCGGCTGGACGGCAAGTACCTGATTCACACCAGTGACCGGACGCTCACGGCGGAAGAGGTGGCGCTCGGTTACCGCCAACTGCTGCAGGTCGAGCGTGGTTGGCGGGACCTCAAGCAGCGCCTGGAGCTGCGACCCATGTTTCACCGCAAAGAGGACCGCATTCGCGCTCACATCCTGCTCTGCTTCCTGGGATTGATGCTGATTCGAGTGGCCGAGAACCAGGCCGACACCACTTGGGCCAGGCTGCGTCGGGAGCTGCAGCGAGTCTGCCAAGTGGAGCTCAGCGGGCCTGCCGGGACGGTCCTCCAGACCTCCAGGCTGACCCCTTCTCAGACGCAATTGTTTGATGCCCTCCAGGTGCCTCCTCCACTTCGGGTCTGGGCCGCCGCGAGTTCGAGCGCCCCTGAAGCCGCGTAGATACACGACCCCTCCACTGGCTGCTCCTGCTGCCGAACTCAGCTTGACTTCACCAGCACCCCCGTCTCCGTAGCCGTCACTGTCGAACTCGGGTAGTTCCGACCATTTTGAACCGGGAGGACGCGCAGGCTATCCGTCTCCGAGGCTGTCATCCACTCGGTGGACGTCGTCGCCCCCTAGAGGCAGGGCCCAACTAAGTCCCCACGCGGTACACCGCCAGCCGCTTGAGCGGTTTGGCAGGTCAGATCACACGAGGCCATTGAGCCAAGCAGCTCTCGTGGAGAGTGCCCCGACGGGGCGCGCGGCCGGTGCTCATAGCCGTTCTCCCAAAAGCTCACCGGTGTAGCCCGGGAGCGGGCCCAGTTGCCTTGCCAGCTCGTCGGCGCGCAGGGCGGTCAGGATCGCCCCAACCTCCTCGCTCTCCAGCCGCTCTGATGCGA
>JBARIA010000119.1:0-127255 GCA_049799515.1 Candidatus Dormiibacterota bacterium
ACCTGGGTGCGGGCCGTAGCCAGGTTCTGATCAGGGAGCGGCTAAGGATGGGACGTTCACGGTAGGCAGAGTTTCAAGGCTCTTCACAGATGAGGGTGTAGCGCTGGGCGCCGCCGTGCAATCGTCAGAGGAACGTCACGCGGGTCGCTTCCTGCTTGCCTTGGGCGAAACCGGCACGGGCGGCGGGGATGCGGGTCGCCGGGTCCATCTGGTTGGTGCCCATTGCGGCTCGGGAATCGGCGTCCGGTGTGATCACCTCGACGTGGCTGCCCTGCTTGCGCAGGGTCTCGACCTGGCTTGCCAGGTCTGTGCCCGGAAATCTGCGCAGGCCCTCGAACTGGCCTGCCGGGTCCGCGCCCCGTTCCGGTGGTGTCTGGCTCCGTCCGCCCAACGGCGAAAGCACCACGACGTTCGCATAGCCCGAGGCAAGGTCGGCGTTGTCGGGGGAGCGCACGCCGCCGTCGATGTAGCGAGTGCCGTTGATGCTGACCGTGGGGGCCAGACCAGGCAGGGCGGTGCTCGCGGTGACCGCGTCCACCAGGTCGACCCCGGAATCGCGGTCGAAGGCAGCCAACTCCCCGGTATGCGCGTCGACGGCGGTCACGATCATCGGCCTGTCCGGCCATTCAGGGCGAGGCAACCGAGCGGCGACTATTGCGCGTCGCTGTCCCGCTCCGGGTCCGAGTATGGAGTCGCTCCCTAACCCGAACGCGCCCATCGCACGTTGCAGATCGGCTGCCGAGGTGGCGGCGGCGCCGATGGCCCTCATCCGCTCGAACACCGTGGTCATCGGCAGGGACGGCGGCCGTTCCCGGTTCTCTCCGACCGGTTGAACCGGCGGGGACAGCACCGAGGCCAACAGTTGAGCCGGCGGTATACCGCTGCGCACCTGGGCTGCCGCGGTGGCACCGGCCGAGGTGCCGATCACCAAATCGGCGGCCTCTGTCATATCCAGACCAGCTTCGGCCAAGCCGGCGATGATGCCGATCTCCCAGGCATTTCCGGCAGCCCCGCCACCACCGAGAACCAGAGCAACGTTGTGGACCATCTACCCACTATTTCAGCCTGCGGACCCTCCTGTCCATCGAAATACCAAGACCGTGCCTTACGGCCGGTTTAGTGGTCGTGGCCGGTGAGCGATCGTTTGGCTGGGGCGTCGATGAGCCAGTTGTGCCAGATTCCGCCGGCGAGGGCGAGGGCGAGGGCGAGGGCGAGGGCGAGGGCGAGGGCGAGGAGGCAGAGGAGACGGGTGAACACTCACGCTGAGACCTGACCCAGAGTGGGAGACGAGCTCGCAACTCCAACGAGAACCGGCTGATCAATCGTCCGAATTGATCGCCTTCGGGACCATTTGTTCAACCGGTGAGTTCAAGCTCTCCCGGATTGGCCTATGCCGCTATCGCGAAGATCATCCGGGACCGTGGCAGGTCATAGGAGACGACAAAGTTCCGTAGGAACGCATCCCCCACCAGCCCGTCGTGGATGATTTTCTGAACCATCACCTCAGGATCGGACTGGCGAATGGTCGGGGCGCCGCTGACACTGACGTCACCGCTTAGCTTGGCAAAGTAGCGGGTGTAGGCATGACCAGTCTCATCCTGCCCCTCGACTCGACGTGTGCTCTCGGCGGCGAGGTCGATCCCGGCTTCGCAGACAAGCGCCTCGTTCAGGATCAGCGACTCACTTCCCGTGTCCACCTCAACCGAGATTGCTCCTCGGCCGGGGATCTCGATCGGGAGAAAGACTTCCACAATGCAGTCATCTAGGTTGAGTCGCACGTCGACAGCAATACCGGCTTCGGCTCGCGCCGCCAACGAGTTGGCATCCTCGGGGACTATCAGGCTGGCGGGGTAGTCGAATGTCACCGGAGTCGAGCGAAAAAAGTCGAGGGCGAGGAATCCTTCAATGTCCCCCATGCCCGCCGCCTCAGCGATGTCAAAAATGCCGACGGTCAGCTGGTCGCGACGGAAGTCTCCCAGGCTTAGCGAGGAGACCGACCCCAGCGGCGCGGTCACCTGCTGACCGGACATCCGACGGCCGGTGAAGCTTGAGCCAGTCGGAATACAGCCGACCCGCTCTGCCAGCGACTTGGACAAAAAGGTAACCCCGGCCCCGGTATCGAGGGCAAACCTCGTATCCGTCTGCCCCACGACTACCGGAACTGTGACCAGGTGTTTGGCGTACCGAAACGGAACTGGCAGCATCTAGGAGGCGAAGTGTAGCCGGAGGCAGTTCCCGAAGGATTGCCTTGCGGACGGGTCATTTGGCGGTGTGCCGGATCTCGCCGGGTCCGAGTTCAGTGGCACTCCATTTCGGACGGCCCGCATCGGCCAGTTCAGAGAGGCGCGCTCAGCCCGGCTCCTTCACGCCGCCTGAGCGCGGTTGCGGCGGTCCCCTTATGGGTCTTCCATCTGCTGAAGCACCGGCAGGTTGGGCAAGTGCAGCTCACGGCAACTGGGGAATCTCACGGCGTCCGGGGAACTGCCATCTTGCTCGTCCACCTCGCCTCCCCCCCGGCTTGACAGCCCGGCCGTTGCCGGAGATCCTCGAGGGCGGGAGGGTCGGTATGGGGCGCCAGGCCTGGGGACTGGTCTACTGAGCGGGGACGATGGCGCCGCCGGCTCCATGACCGGGTCGGACCGATCGCATTCCGAGGGAGCAGAGCATGGCAAACAAAACGAAAGCCCTCGGCCAAGTGTCGTTGGCCAAGGCCCAGGGAGTCCGCTGGGATCTCCGCGCCCTCTACGCGAACCCGGAGCAGGCGAAGACTGACATGGTCCAGTTGGTGGCCGACGCCAAAAAGCTCCAGAAGCGGTACCAGGGCCATGTCGCGGGCCGCGACGCGGCCAGGCTGGCGACTCTGCTCGGGGAGCTGGGACAGCTGGTCAACCGGAGCCGCTCCAGTTCCGCGTACTGCGGCCTTCTCTGGTACGCCGACAGCAATTCGCCGGAGAGCCAGGATCTCCGCGGCGCCGCAGAAGGGGCCGCGGTCGAGTTCGCCAATCTCACCAGGTTCTTCGAATTGGAGTGGCAGGCGCTGGGAAAGGATGAGGCGGCAGCCCTGGCGGCTTCGCCGGAGCTGGCCAAATACCGACACTTTCTGGAACGTCTGACCGACCAGGCCGAGCACACCCTCAGCGCCCCGGAGGAGCGGGTGGTGGCGGAGCGATCCACCGCCGCGGTCTCGGCCTGGCAGCAGCTGTTTGACCAGACCAGCGCGGCGATCACAGCGGAGTTCAGTCCCCGCAAGGGTAACCCCACCCCCCACACCATGGATGAGCTCCTGGCCTATCTCTACAGCGATCGCTCCAAGCTGCGGGCGCGGGCCCTGGACGCACTCTGCCAGAGCCTGGAACCATGGACTCCGGTGCTGGCCAAGACCTACGACAGCCTGGTGGGTGACCGGCTGGTGATGGACCGGCTGCGCCACTTCACCACCACCGGCCGGAGCCCGAAACCGCTGTTCATGCAGCAGGCCAACCTCGCCAATGACCTCCCCGACGGGGTGGTGAACCGCCTGATCGATGCGGTTGGAGAACACTACCCGGTCGCGCAGCGGTACTTCCGGATCAAGGCCGACCGGATGGGTTTGAAGAAACTGCGGCTCTCCGATCAGTACGCTCCAGTCGGAAAGGCCAAGAGCTGCACCTTTGACGAGGCCCGCCTGCTGGTACTGGAGGCGGTCGGTCGATTCTCCCCCCAGGCCGAGCGCATCCTCGGGGCATTTTTCAGCGGTCACCGCATCGATGCCGAACCTCGCCCGGGCAAGCAGGGTGGCGCCTTCTGCGAATCGGTGAGTCAGGACAAGCCGTCGTACGTGCTGCTCAACTTCACCGACACCGCCGCCGACGCCGAGGTCATGGCTCACGAACTCGGCCATGGTCTCCATTTCACGCTGGCCCAACGGCACCAGTCACCTTTTAGCTATGAAACCGGGATGGCCATGGCCGAGATGGCCGCCTTCTTCCTGGAGCTGGTGCTCTTCAACTATGTCCTGGAGCACCAAGAAGATCCGGCGATCAGAGGAGCCCTGATCAGCGCACAGGTGGAGCGTTGCTTCTCCAGCATCTTCCGCCAGACCATGATGGCCCGGTACGAGAAGCGGTCGTATTCGGCCAAGAGCCAGGGCGACAGCCTGACCCCCGATCGCCTGGCTGGTTTCTGGCTTGCTGAAGTCCAGGAATACTACGGGAACACAGTCGAGATCCCCGCCGGCTATCGCGTGGGCTGGTCGGCGATTCACCACTTCATCGCGACCCGCTTTTACACCTACTCGTACTCCTTCGCCTACCTGGCGGCGCTGGCCCTCTACGTCCGGTTCGGCGAGGACCGACAGGCCTTTGTACCGAAGTACCTGAAACTGCTCGCGGCCGGGAGTTCGAGGAGCCCGGCCGAGCTGCTGGCCGAGGTCGGTATTGATATCTCGGATGACCACTGGGTCGATCCGCCATTTGCAGTGCTCGACTCCTGGGTGGATGCCGCTCAAGAGTCCTGGGCGGGGAGCCGGGGCTAGCCGGGTTTACCACCACTTCTCGGTCTGGTCCTGTGGCCATCGAGAGGCGGAAGGCGGGCCGGCAAGCTGCCTCGGCTGGACAATCGGGGCGAGCTAGGCCCGATGGTGACGGGCCAGCCAGGGGCGCCAAGTCAGCGCCAGCGATAATGCGATGGCGGAGTCAGCCGCAGGTTGAGCCGCCCCGCCGCCGCCATTCAGCGGCTCAGGCTGACCGCGGTTCCATGAGGTTTAGCTGCTGTGAAATACACCCATCTCGGCCGCTCCGGCCTGGTCATCAGCCAACTCTGCCTGGGAACCATGAATTTCGGCACTCTTGCCTCCGAGAAGGAGGCGCATCGGATCATGGATCGGGCCCTTGAGCTGGGCATCAACTTCTTCGACACCGCCAATGCCTACGGACGGGCGGTCCATTTCGGATTCACCGAGGAGATCATCGGCAGTTGGCTCGCATTGGGGGCGTGAGCGCCGAGAGAAGGTGGTGCTGGCCACCAAGCTCTACGCCAGCCAGAGCGACTGGCCCAACCAGGGCAGATTGTCAGCTCGAAACATCCGCCAGGCCTGTGACGCGTCGCTGGCCCGGTTGCAGACCGATCACCTCGACCTCTACCAGATGCACCACATTGACCGGGATACCCCTTTCGAGGAGATCTGGGAGGCCTACGAGGTGCTGCGCCAGCAGGGGAAGGTGATCTACGCCGGCTCCTCCAACTTTGCCGGGTGGCACATCGCCAAGGCCCAGGAGCAGGCTCGACAGCGCCACTACCAGGGACTGATCAGCGAGCAGTCCCTATACAACCTGCTCACCCGTGATGTCGAGCTGGAGGTTCTTCCCGCCTGCCGGGACTACGGCCTCGGCCTGATCCCCTGGAGTCCTTTGGCATCTGGGATCCTTGGAGGCTCGCTCTCAAAGCAGCATCAGGGACGGCGCTCCGAGCAACACAACCGGGACCGGGTGGAGGGGCTGCAGCCTCAGCTCAAGGCGTATGACGGGTTCTGCCGTGAGCACGGGGAGCAGCCCGCCCTGGTGGCGCTGGCATGGCTGCTGCATCAGGAAGGCGTAGCCGCCCCAATCATCGGACCGCGCACCATCGAGCAACTTGAGTCCGCCAACGGGGCCACCGACATAAAGCTCAAGAAGCGGGACCTGGAGCATCTGGACCAGATCTTCCCCGGGGCCGGCGCACCAGCTCCTGAGGCGTACGCATGGTAGTTATCTAAGGCAATCGCTGAGAGCCCGCGCGGACTTGCTCGTCCCGGCGGATGAGTGCTGTGCCACGGTCCATCTGAATTCTTCTGGGCCCTGATGCGGCCACCCTCGATCACTACCCGAAGGCTCAACTCCCAGTGCGTTCTGCAGGCAAGAGAGGCAAGCGTGACTCAAGGGTACGAGCCAGCCCGGGTCGTGACCACGAAGCGACAGGGTTTTCGGTCGCGGAGGCGTTTCCGAACAGTGTCCTCCTCGTACCACCCGGAAGCTGATCGAGCCTGCAGACTTACCGGGGTGCGCTATTCGGACGGAGTCGCTGACGAGGACCTGTACGCCCTGCTGGGGGTGAACATGAGCGCGTCCCCGGGCAACCTCAAGGCGGGGCATCGGTGCCAGGCCCAAAGGTGGCACCCGGATCGCAATCCCGACCCCGCAGCTAAGGCGAGGATGGCCGCTATCAACAATGCCTTCAAGATCCTCAGCGATGTCCCCAAGCGCAGGGCCTACGACGAGGTGATCCTGCTGACCTGGAAACAGGGCAGACCAGCTGGACCAGTCGGCGGCTCCCATTCCCACACGCGGTCCGCGGCCCAGTCGGTCAGGCCGGGCCGGGCCCCGGGGAACGGCCATGGAGACGGCCAGGCCCCTGGGACAGCCACCTCGGCGGCATTCCTCAAAGAGCAGGGTTTCAGGGTGGTGGACGGGAGGAGTACCGGCGGTGCGCTCTGGGTGGTTGACGCCCCGGGGCTGGTGGAGATCTTGGACACCCTGCGCCACCAGGGGCTGGAGTTCGAATACTCGGCCATGGGCGGCATGGCCACCGCTCACCGGCCGGCCTGGTGGACCAGGTCCTGGGGCTAGACCGCCAGCCGACTTCGCCATAGCAGCAAGGTCGGATCGGGGTGCGCCCGGCTCCCGGTCCGCTCGGAGCTGGCCCACGGCGAGAGGAGGGGGGTAGCTGGACTCGGTCAGCTTCGGCTGTTTCAGGATCGTCTCAAGGCAGTGATGGCCGACTCGGCACAGCCCAGATCAGGTAGCCTCAGTCCGACCCACTCAATCCAACTTCTGCGCCTCTGATCCGAGATCGGGCCGACCCGCCCCAGGATCGACCCGGGCCATCTCATGGGACTTGACTGAAATGCAATATTCCGACGGGCTTGACGATGGTGACCTCTACGGCCTGTTGGGAGTCCTCCCTTTTGCCTCTGATGATGAGCTGGTGCGGGCGCGCCGGATCCAGGCCAAGCAATGGCACCCTGATCGCAACCAGGATCCGAGCGCCAGGGCGCGGATGGCGGCTATCAATAAAGCTCTCTTGATCCTCAGCGACCAGGCCCAGCGCCAGGCGTACAACCAGACCCTGCGCTCGCTGCGGAGATCCGGCACCGGCAACTATCGGGCCAGCTCCCAGGCGGCGGCTGTAACCCTGACCTCCTACTTCAAGGATCGAGGCTTCACGGTGGTGGACAACCGCATGACGGGAGGGGTTCTCTGGGTCCTCGACCAGCCGGCGCTGCCAGAGTTGATGGTCCAGCTCCGCGAGCACGGGATGGAGTTCGAGTTCGCCGCCGCGGGTGGCGTGGCCACGGATCACCGCGCGGCCTGGTGGACCAGGGTCTGGGGCTGATTGGCCCTCGCTGTCCGACTGCGCACAGTCCTTGCCGCCTCGGAGCTTCCATGCTGGCGATGGGTGGACCGGTCGGCTGAAAAGGGGATGCAGCCTGGGGTCCTACCCTTGGTAACTGGCAAGACCAGGCCGTTTCCTGGACCGGCACACCACCGCCAGCCGGGTTGCGTTGGCACACGACTTCTCAGGAAATGCCCTGCTTTTGCACGCAGTAGCTGAGTTAGCATCCGGCCATGCGGGTAACTCAAGACCAGGTCGGCCAGGGAGCCTGAGGTGATCTCCCTCTTTCTCTTCGCTCGGCCCTTCGGTTTCGGGGGCTGGTTCCTCGGGATCATCGTGGTCCTGATGCTGGTGAGCCTGGGCTTGCGTGTCTTCATGTTCTCCAGGCGGCGGCGCTTCTTCAACGGTCAGGGTCAGGCACGGCGACGGGATCCCGAGCAGATACTGGCCCGCCGGTTCGCCCAGGGAGAGATCGACGAGGAGGAGTACCGGCGCCGGTTGACGGCCCTGCGGAACGCTGGTGGCCCTTCCGCCTAGCTGAAGCTTGGGGGCCGCCCGGTCGCCGTCAGCCACGATGTCCCGGAAACCCGTCCAACAGGCGATCCCAGCGACGCGGCGAACCATTCCCCTGGCCACGAAGTGGCGGTGCTAGCATGCCGCGAGATGGAACGATCAAGACGAGGTGGATCATGAGCGCGAGTCCGAGCGACTTCACCAGGCAGGTCATCGACGAGTTCCGGGCCAACGAGGGCCGGGTAGGGGGCAATTTCCAGGGCGCTCCCGTCCTGCTGCTCCACACCACCGGCGCCAAGAGTGGGCAGGAGCGGGTCAACCCGATGATGTACCTGGATCTGGAAGGCCGCCGGTTCGTCTTCGCCTCCAAAGGAGGTGCACCGACCAACCCTGGCTGGTACCACAATCTGGTCTCGCACCCTACGGTCACAGTGGAGCTGGGGACTGACACCTTCTCCGCCAAGGCGGTGCCGGTCCAAGGCCCGGAGCACGACCGCATCTACGCCGTGCAGGTGAGCCGCTTTCCGGGCTTCGGCGAGTACCAGGAGAAGACCGTGCGGGTGATCCCGGTGGTGGAATTGACTGTTCCCGACTGATAAAACGGAAAGCCAGCCGTCTGCTGCTCGAGACGGTGCAGTACTGCCGAGCGCTCCCTGAAAACTTGAGCTCCTACGACGCGCTCTGAATGGCTCGAGCGCCGGCGCTGGCGGCCATCACCACGATCACCAATTGTGCAATGAGCTGATCACCAAAAGTGCAGAGGTTTCGAGCCAGAAGCGGATCCCTGGCGGTGAACAGAGAAGGGTCTGGACCGCCCCCGACTTTATAGAGACTCTGGGCTGCTGTGAGACAGCCAGCAGGATTGCGCTCTGCTAGCGAGGGTCCTGGCTGGACCTGGCCTGGCCTCGGACAGGGTCAGCGCTACTCGCCTTCGGTGGCTGCCTCCAGCAAGAGCCCCAATCCGATGCCCAGCATCCAGACATCCTTGCTGATCCCGATCCCCTGGGGACTCGGCCAGACACTGCCCGGCTTGTGCATCCCAGGGGTTCTCAGGTACAGGGCGACCAGGGACCCGGAGAAGAGGGTGAGCGCCCCACCGGCCAGCCCCGCCGGTACCACCGGGGTCAGGAGAGCGGCACCGGTGGCGATCTCACCGCCGGCCAGCAGCTTGCCGAAGCGCACCGGGGGAATTCGGCGGAGGAATGGGAAGGCGCCGCTGGCCATGCCATGCAAGCCCTTGGCCCGCTCCTCGTCCGCGCCCCACTTCTCCAGCCCGGCGTGGAGGATGTAGGCGCCGGTGGCTATCCGGGTGGGTAGGTCGCGGGTCTTGAGCGGCAGCTTCATGTTTTGTTTCAGGCCTCTTGGCGGGTGATGTGATTGTTCCTACAACATCATACCCATACCGGAGCGTGGCCTCCAACTCGCCAGCAGCTATCCGGTGGCCCGGCCGAGGGCGGCCCGGTCCGCCATGCCAGGTCAGCAGGCGTAGTCACCGTCGAACTGACCGAACGGGAACTGGGTGAGGCCGATGCCCGCTCCCATGAAGGGCGACTGCTGGCACTCTGCCTCGGCGGCCTGGAGCGAGCCCGCCCCCAGAATCCAGTCATGGAGCTCGGGGAGCGAGCCGAGATCCAGCGAACTTGCTCCTCCGGTGATCTCCTGCCACTGCAGGGGGAGGGCGTACACCCCTATCTCGGGGACCCCCGACTGGGTGAGCCCGACCACCATGCCCTGGAGATCCGCCACGTTGAGGTCGGTGGCTGACAGCCAGGTGTTGGAGTTCTCCACGTCCAGCCAGACGGGGTAGTCCCGGGCCGAGGACGGCAGGTAATCGGAAGCGGCCGCGGCCCGCAGCCAGGACAGGTCCTGCTCAGCCTTCAGATAGCCGTACTCGAACGCGCAGGCGAGGCTGACCTGGCCCAGACCGAAGCGCTGGATTGCCAGCTCGATCCGCACGCAGGCCCCATAGGGGGTGTTGCCTGAGGCGGGCCAGTCCAGGATCTCCTCGCCGTCGTATAGGTTGCCCGGGTCGCCGGTGTTGAGGTAGACGGAGGCGTTGGGCTCCGAGGTGCCACCGGTCGACAGGTTCGAGGCCCAGGCGAGCTCCTGGCTCAAGCAGGGATTGAGGGTGTTGTCCCGGCCATAGTTGACCCCGACCACCCCGAAAGCCTGGCCGACGGGCAGCGCTTGCCCGCACTGCGGGTATGAGATGTCCGCTCCCACCGGTGGCGAGCGGGGGATGATCGCCTCGGCCGGAGGCAGGTCTGGCAGGAACCCGGCCAGGGCGGGGGTGGCCAGGACCTCCAGCATCGCGCCCACCAGGACCACCTGAGTGATGACCCTGGTCAACCCACGTCGCTTCCTCACCCAGGCAGCCAGAGCCCGACCCCGAATCCGCCTGGGCCAGACCAGCGGTCGTCGAACTGACGGGCGCGAATGCTGGCGTCCCACCTAGCCGACGATAGCCCTTGGGCCACCGGGTAGCGGCTCCAGTCCGGGCGACCGGTCGCCAGCCCGACCGTCCGGATGCCTGTTAGGGACCGCCTTCGACCTAGATCTCTTAGATCTCAAAGACCGCAAGTCCGTAAAATCCTACCCACCAGTGTCGGTAGGGTTTCTTGGCCCGGTCCCCGGCAGTTGGCTCAGGCCCGACGCCGGGCCTGCGGCAGAGAGAGGCCCCGAATTCTGGAGTACAAGTGACTTGACCGGACCGTGGATCGGCCGTCCGGAGGTGCGCCGCGAGGACCTGAGGCTGGTGCGAGGCGGGGGTTCATATCTGGATGACCTCGACTTTCCGGGTTGCGCTCACCTGGTCTTTGTGCGCAGCCTGCTGCCCCACGCCACGGTCCTGTCCGTCGACGCCACCGAGGCTCGGGCGATGCCGGGGGTCCTCGAGGTGCTGACTGCGGACGACCTCCCCTCGGTGGGAGCGCTGCCCCTGAGGGCAACGCCGCTGCCGGATGGGTTCGAGGTCGCCGAGGTGCCGATGCCGATCCTGGCCTCCGACCAAGTCCGGTTCGCGGGGGAGGCGGTGGCAGTGGTCCTGGCTGAGACCGCAGCGCTGGCCGAGGATGCGGCGGAGCTGGTGCAACTGGAACTCGAATCCCTGCCGTCAGTCGGCCGGCCGCGAGCTGCCATGGAAGGTACCGTCCAAGTTCATCCGGGCGTTCCCGACAACGTGGTGTTTCGCGGGGAGCTCTCTGGTGGGGACCTGGAGGCGGCCTTCAGCTCAGCTGACCGGGTGGTCAGCGACCGCTTCTCGATTCCCCGCCTGGTGGCGGCGCCGATCGAACCTCGGGGTTGTGTCGCCGCCTTCTCGAAGGACACCGATCTGCTCTCCCTCTGGTGCTCCTCTCAGGATCCACATCGGCCCCGACAGCAGCTGGCCCAGCTCCTGCACCGGGAGCTGGACCAGATTCGCGTTGTGGTTCCCGACGTGGGAGGCGCCTTCGGTAGCAAGGGCGGGCTGGCACCGGAGCATGCCGTGGCCGCGTTGGTGGCCATGCGAACCGGTCGGACGGTGAAGTGGGTGGAAACTCGATCCGAGAACTTTCTGGCCGCCTACCAGGGACGAGGGATGGAGGCCGAGGCGTCGCTGGCGCTCGACCGGGACGGCCACATGCTGGGGCTCAAGGTCCAGCTGATCAGTGACCCCGGGGCCTATCTGCTGGGGCACACTGCGGTGGTCTCGGCGACTGCCAGCAGTCTCGCCACCGGTGCCTACGACATCCCCGCGGCCCGGGTCAGGGTGATCGGGGTTGCCACCAACAAGGTTCCGACCGGCCCCTACCGGGGCGCGGGTCGCCCGGAGGCGGCGTTCGTGATCGAGCGGCTGGTGGACATCGCCGCTTTGGAGTTGGGACTAGACCCGGTCGAAATTCGGCGGAGGAATCTGGTCCGAGCTGAGGCCTTCCCATACCGCACCGCGATCGGAACCGAGTACGACTCCGGGGACTATCTCGGGCTTCTGGAGCGCGCGCTCGAGCTCAGCGACTACCCGGGGGAACGGGCCCGGCAGGCGGAGGCGCGCAGCAGCGGAAGAGTGAGGGGAGTGGGAGTGGCGTTGACGGTCGAGTCGAGTGGCAACAGCATCTGGGAGTCGGCCGCGGCCACCCTCCAGGCCGATGGCCGGGTGTTGGTCCTGCCGGGCTCGAGCGAGCACGGCCAGGGCCACGGCACCACCTTCGCCCAGATCGCAGCCGACAAGATGGGCATCGACCCAGGTCAGATCGAGGTCAGGAGTGGGGACTCGGCAGAGGGTCCCCTGGGGGTGGGTACCTTCGCCAGCCGGTCGGTCACCGTGGGCGGGTCGGCGGTGCTGCTGGCGCTCGAGGATCTTCAGCAGCGCTGCCGAAGCTGGGCCGCTCATCTCCTGGATGTACCTGCGGACCAGCTGGTCTGGAAGGAGGGAGCGCTGCAGCCGGCGGACGGCTCTCGGGGTGCCACCCTGGCGGAGATCGGTCACGCCGCCTCTGAGCGACTCCCGGACTCCGAGCTACCTGAGCTGCGCGGCGCCGGCAGGTTCTCCCTCCCGGGGCTCGCCTACGGCTCCTGCGCCTGCGTCGTCACCCTGGAGATTGACCCCGAGACCGGAGCCCTCACCGTCGAGCGGATCGTGGCCGTCGACGACGCCGGCACCATCATCAACCCGCTGCTGGCCGAGGGGCAGGTGGTGGGTTCGATCGTCCAGGGGCTGGCCGCATCGATCTTCGAGGAAGTCAGCCACGATCTCGACGACCAACCTCTGACCGAGAGCTTCCTCAGCTACGCCGTCCCCACCATGCCCGACATCAGAATGGCCATCACCACCGAGTTCCGGCCCACCCACTCTCCGCTGACGCCGCTCGGCACCAAAGGGGTAGCCGAGAGTGGATGCATCGCGGTTCCGGCGGCGGTCGCCAATGCGGTCTGCGATGCGCTCTCCCCTTTGGGAGTAGTTCATGCCGACCCTCCCTACTCGCCTGAGAGGCTATGGAGTCTGATCGGCGGTGGTCGGCCATGAGCGACGCCCGGGCGGCGCTGGTCACCGGAGCCTCGCGAGGGATGGGGCGCAGCATCGCGGTGGCCCTGGCCGCTCGTGGCCACGACATCGGCATCAACTTCAGTCGCAGTCACGATCAGGCCGAGGAGACAGCCGAACTGGTGCGCGGCCAGGGGCGCCAGGCGCTGCTGCTGCCGGCGGACGTGAGCGACGAGGCAGCGGTCAGGGAGATGATCGAGTCTCACCGCCGCACCTTCGGCCGCCTGGACGTGCTGGTGAACAATGCCGGCACCACCATCGAGACAGCACCCGAAGCGCTCGAGAGCCTGAGCTTGGAGGACTGGGACCGGGTCTTCGCGGTCAACGTGCGGGGACTTTTCCAGGTCACCAGGGCGGCGGTCCCGATGCTGCGCCAGTCCCCGGCGGCCAGCGTGGTCAACATGGCCAGCATCGCCGGTCTGCGGCCCAGTGCCCAACCCTTGCCGTACGCCGCTTCCAAGGCCGCCGTGGTTAATCTGACCAAAACCCTGGCCCGCTTGTTGGCACCCGAGGTGCGGGTCAACGCAGTGGCCCCGGGTTGGGTATTGGGCGAGTGGATGGAACACACGCTGGGCGAGAACTACCAGCGTCTGATGGAGCGGCGGGCGAGCCACACGCCGATGCGTCGGGTGGCCACGCCGGAGGATGTCGCAGAGGTGGTGGTCTCTCTGGTCGGGGCCAATCGCCTGGTCAGCGGGGAGGTGGTGGTGGTCGACGGCGGCTTCAGCGCCTCCACCTAAACAGAGTCTTTATCGGAACGCGCCGGCGCGGAATATGGGGAGGCGACCTTGAAGTCAATCGACGTCCACGTTCATCCGTACACCGAGGAGGTGTTGGCGGTGACCCCGGAATGGTTCTGGGGCCACGCCCGCAAGACGTTTAACTTCGGCGGCCAGCCGATCACGGTCGATGACATGGTGCGGACGATGGATCAGTCCGAGGTGGAGACCTCGGTGCTTTTAGCCTTCGACTGCGAGACCACCCACGGCTGGAAGGTCTCCAACGAGGTCGTGGCCAACCTGGTGGCGCAGCGCCCGGATCGCTTCATCGGCTTTGCCAGCGTCGATCCCAACAAGCACCAGCTGGCGGTGATCGAACTGGAGCACGCGGTCAGAGAGCTGGGCATGCGCGGGCTCAAGCTTCACCCCCCGACCCAGCACTTCTATCCCAATGACCGGGCCCACTATCCGCTCTGGGCCAAAGCCCAGGAGTTGGGCATCCCGGTCTTGGTTCACACCGGCCACAACCAGTCAGGAGGGCGTCTGCAGTACGGCGACCCCACCCTGCTGGACGAAGTTGCCCTGGACTTTCCCGACCTCAAGATAATCCTGGCCCACTTCGGATTCCCCTGGGTGAACCAGGCGATCTCGGTGGTCTGGATCAGGCGCAACTGCTATCTGGAGCTCTCCGGGTGGTCACCCAAGTACATCCCGGACACCATCTGGCACTACGCCCGCTCGATCTTCCCTGACCGTGTCCTCTTCGGCACCGATGCACCGGTGATGACCGCCGCCCGATGGCTCCAGGACTTTGGCGCCATCCAGCTGCCAGATTCGGTCAAGCACAAGATCCTCTACCAGAACGCTCACCGACTGCTCTTCGAGGGAGCTGCCACCCCGGCCGACGCCGGAGACGAGCCGGCTGCGGCGGACGTGATCCCTAGCTGATTCTTCAAGCGGGCAGGCCCACCCCCGCCCGCTGGACCGCGGCTGCGGTCGGCCGACGATCGTTACCGCCCGGCATCTGCCGCCGAGCCCCAGTGGAGCCGGGTGCTCAGGCGGCTGGCTGGCTGAACCGCTCGGTGAGCGCCTTCTTGGAGACCTTGCCGAAGGCGGATAGCGGGAAGCTCTCCATCAGCTCCAGTCTCTCGGGCAGCTTGTATTTGGCGACCCCCATCCCCAGCAGCTGCTTGGTGATCTCCTCCAGGGTCAGCTGATATCCGTCCTGGGTGATCACGCAGGCGCACATTCGCTCCCCCAGGACCGGGTCGGGCAGGGGCACGCAGGCCACGTTGCGGACCGAGGGAATGGTCAGGATCAGGTTCTCCACCTCCTCGGCGCTGATCTTCTCGCCACCACGGTTGATCAGATCCTTGATCCGGCCCTCCACCAGGTAAGAACCGGAAGGGTGGCGCCGCATGAGGTCCCCGGAGCGGTAGAAGCCATCCGGGGTGAAGGCCCGCAGGTTGTAGTTGGCGGCGCGATAGTAGCCGCGCAGGGTATAGGGGCCGCGCACGGTCAGCTCCCCCAGCTCTCCATCGGGGACCTCACGCCCTTCCTCGTCGGTGAGTCGGACCTCGTCATCGGCGGAGACCGGGGTTCCGACGGTCTCCAGCCGAACCTCCTCGGGGTCGTCGCGCTTGGTGAAGAACAGGGTGCCCTCGCTCATGCCGAAGTTCTCCTGGACGAAGGCGTTGGGGAAGGTCCGGGCCATTCGTCGGCGCACCTCCGGCTGCAGACGCTGGCCACCAGACTGGAGCAGCTGCACCGAGCTGAGGTCGCAGGTCTGGGCCAGGGGATCGGCCAGCCACCGGATGTAGAGGGCGGGCACCCCCGCGACGTGGGTGACGGCGTGCCGCTCGATGGCGGGGAGCACATCGGATGCCCTAGTACTGGAGCCCAGCACCAGGGCGCCGCCCTCCAGGAACACTCCCTGGGCTCCGGGACAGGCGAGGGGCATGTTGTGGGCCAGGGGCAGCACGCAGAGCTGCACGGTGCGTTCCGAGATCTCCTGGGCCAGCACCGCCATCCGGGTGTTGTAGAGGTAGTCGTTGTGGATCCGCGGGATCAGCTTGGGGATTCCGGTCGTCCCTCCCGAGAGCAGCAGAACGCAGGGGTCCATGGGATCAGCGCGAAACGGCGGCGGTGCCGGCGCCTCCCCGGGGTTGGTCAGTTCCTCTAGTGAGATGACCTGGTGCAGGCAGTCGTGCGCCGCCTGCACCTCGTGGCCCAGGGAGGGGTCGGCTCCGAAGTAGGCGCTGGCCCCGGCCAAGCCAACGTAGTGGTCAATCTCGTGACGGCGATGGGCGGCCAGCGCCATGATCGGAACCACTCCCAACCGCTGCAGGGCGAAGTACAGCTGGAGGAACTCGGGACAGTTGGGCAGGTGGACCACCACCCGGTCCAGCGGGCGCAGCCCCCGCCCCCAGAGCCAAGCCGCCAGTCGGTCGGCTGAGCGCTGGAGCTCGGCGTAGCTCATGGTCCGGTCGGCCCAGATCACCGCCGGCCGCTCCGCGTAGCGGGAGAAGGCCTCCCGGAAGACCTCGTCCAGGGTCCGGTCCTCCCAGTAACCCGCTGCTCGGTAGCGGGCCTGGAAGTTCTCTGGGAACGGAACCACTCCTTCAAGAGGCATCAGTGCGTGAGTCTCCCCAACCCAGAACTACCCCATCTGGCGCCCATTCCGGGTCTTCCCCAATCCTGGGCCGACGGAGGACAGGATACCTACTCGGGTAGGTGGCCCACTCTCGAATTAGCCGGTCAGTCCCTTCAGGTCCTCGCTGCCATCTTCGGCGGCGAAGTCGGTCAGGCTTACCAGGCCCGGCCCGTACTGCTCCTCCAACTCGGTGGGGAAGTCCGCATAGATCCGCTGCACGAAGAGGTCGTGGCGGATGTAGGTCTTGACCAGGCTGGCCAGGAGCGGGCTGTCGGCGTAGAAACCGTCGTCCGGGCGTCCCTCTCGGGAGAGCACCCAGAGACCCCAGCGGGAGTCCACCACCACCGCCAGATGACGCACGTCACGCGAGGCGTAGAGGGTGCCGTCGGTGCTGGAATGCCGAACCACCCGGCCCGGCGGAGCGGGGAACGGCAGTGCCCCGAAGTGCACCAGAACAAACTCAACTCCCCGGCCGGCCGCCTGCTCGACGGCTCCTGCCAGCGGCTTGAGCTCATCCCGCCGACCGTGGAGGTAAACCCGGGCGGAGGCCCCTTCGATGGCCTCTCGGGCGCGCTCCAGTCCGGCCTCGATGCTCTGGAGGTGCTTTACCGCGAGCCCGGTCGTGTCGTCACCCTCCCGAGGCAGGAAATCCAAACTGCTGCGAGCACGCTCCAAACGGCGCCGGAAGTCGCGATCCAACCGGCTCAGCAGCTCCTGAGGCGGAACCGCTGCATAGCGGGCTGGCCGTTCGCTGACCTGTACCGCAGCCCCCCGCTCGACTAGGCGGTGGAGTGTCTCGTACACCTTGGGCTGAGGCACTCCGGTGCCATTGGAGATGTGGTATCCGGTACCGCCCCCGGCCGCCAGCAGACCGACGTAGGTCCGCGCCTCGTAGGTGGAGAACCCCAGGCGGACCAGTTCGTCGGCGACTATCCGATGTTCGCTGCTCATCGCTCTGGACTCCTGCGGTGTGGCGCGGCCCGATGCCCAGCGCCCTGCGCGCTGGATCAGATGGCGCGCCGCCACGCCATCCCTACGGCAGAGAGTACTATCATAGACGCTAGCGCCCTGACTTCGGCGTCCTTGCATTTGCTGGCGGTGGGCTATGGGGTGGAGAGGGTGAAACCATGATCATCGACGTCTACGCGCATGTCTTCCCCAAGCCGCTGATCGACGCCCTCAGCACGGTCAGTTCCGGGGCAGAATTGCAGGCCCTGGCGGAACAGAGTTCGTACCTCCGGGCACCCGCCCCTCGGCTGGCGTACATGGACAGCCACGGCTTCGACGTCCAGGTGCTGGTGCTCGCTCGACCACCGGTGTGGCTGGGAATGGAGCGGGATGACATCCACCGCTTCACGGTGATCGCCAATGATTCCATCGCGGAGTATGCCGCCTTTCGTCCGGACCGCTTCATCGGCGTCGGGGTGCTCCCGGTGGTCGACGACTTCATGATGGCGGAATTGGAGCGGATCCACTCCCAACTGGGCCTGCGCGGTGTGCTGATCTTCTCCAATGTGGAGGGCAAGCCGGTCGACGACGAGTCCATGTGGCCGCTGTACGAGCGGGCCAGCAGCCTCGATCTACCGATCTGGATTCATCCCCAGCACGCCCCGCTGCACCAGTGGATACGACGCGACCTGATGGATCGGATGGTGGCGTGGCCTTTCGACACCACCCTGGCCATGATCCGGCTGGTGCTCGGCGGAGTCCTGGAGCGCTACCCCAACCTAAAGGTGGTGACCCATCACATGGGCGGAATGGTGCCGTACTACGCCAAGCGCATTGAGGCGTTCGCCGACCAGATGGTGTCCGAGTATTCACGTCTGGGGATGGCCGACCAGAGCACTCGGCTGACCACCCCGGTGCTCGACCAGCTGCGGCGCTTTTACAACGACAGCGTCAGCAACGGCTCGGCCAGCGCGCTTCGATGCGCGCTCGACTTCTTCGGCTCCGAGCACATCCTCTTCGGGACCGACTTCCCCTTCGGCCCGCAGGGAGGTGAACTGTGGCCGGTGGAGGAGCTCGAGACGATCCAGCAGGCCGACATCGCCGACGCTGACCGAGAGAACATCCTGTTCCGCAATGCCCAGCGGCTGCTCCATTTGACTCCCACCGCCTGAGTCCACCAGCTGGTGGACTCAGGCCAGGCCGCCTGGGGCTGCCGGAACTCTGCCCTCGTCAGAGTTCTAATTGCGGGCGCGGATCCACCTCCGAAGAATCCTGATCAGACACTTGCTGTCACTGGAAGGCAGCGGCAACCGGGGAGGTTGTTGATCACGGTGACCCATGCCGCAGCGCAGCGATGAGCTGCGCCGGTCTGCGCTCAGGGTCTACTGACCCCCGACTCGCCAGCTAGGGTCGGATCTGGGCCACCGGCACCGAAACTACCTCGACCCGATTCTGCGCCAACCCCTGCTCCACTGCGGCCGCCGCCTCCTGCGCGGTGTGGGCCAGGGTGCCGCTCGCCCCGTAGGCGCGGGCAGCCGCCAGGTGGTCGATCCCGAGCAGTTCTGTACCGGGGTGGAGGCGGGGATCGTGGGGCACTGCGAGCAGGTTTTCGATGGCCCGCTTCACCGCCAGATAGCCACCGTTGTCGAGCACCACCACCACTACCGGGGCGTCCTGGGCAACGGCCGTCCACAGCGCCTGCACTGAGAAGTGGAGGCTGCCATCCCCGGTCACCAGCACCACCGGTCGGTCCGGACTGGCCAGTTTGGCGCCGATCGAAGCCGGCAGTCCCCAGCCAAGCGCCCCGCCGCTGCTGCGCCAGATTTCACCCCCCTCTGGGACCCCGCCGTGCCGAAAGAGGTTGCGAGAGGCCCGGACCGCCTCGTCGACCAGGATCGTTCGCTTGGGCAGGACCCGGGCCAACTCCGAGACGACCTCGGCAACCGCCAGCGGTTGGCTGCCTCGGGCAGAGTCCAATTCCTTGGCGACGGCTGCTTCCCGGTCCGTCCGCACCCGGGCCAACTCTCGCTCTCGATCCTCCCGGGCGCCCGGGCCAGGAAGACGGCGGCAATCGTCGAGCAGCGCTGTCAGCACCGTCTGGGGATCGCCTACAACACCGATATCGGTCGGCAGCCTGCGTCCCAATTGCAATGGGTCCGGATGTACGTGGACCAGCCGGGCGCCCGTCGGGAGCTTGGGCCGCAGTCGGTTGGAGAAGGGGAAGAACACTCGACCCCCCACAGCCAGAACCAGGTCGCAGCCGTCGAAGAAGGAGGGATCGTCCCCGTACACCCCAAGGTAATGGGGGTCGGAGGCGGGGAAGGAGAAGGTGACCAGGTCGGTGAGGTCGGCGGCCATCACCGCCAATCCCATCTCGGAGGCTAGTTCCGCCGCCGCCTGGCCCGCCGAACTAGCCTCCGTCCCCAGCACCATGACCGGGTTCCGAGCCGCCCGGATCAGCTCTGCGACCGCGGCCAGCTCGCCCGGCCGAGGCCCGGGTGGACCCGGCCGGTCTCGCACCGATGGGAGGGACGTCGAGTCGAGGGGAGTGGTCAGCTGAGCCCCCAGCAGATCCTCCGGTACCGCCAGGTAGGCGGGGCCCCGGGGGAATGCGGTCGCCGCCAGCAGCGCCCTAGAGAGGTCGGCCGCGATCATTTCCGCTGACAGGCTCTGCCAGGCTGACTTGGTGAACGGCCGCAGCAGCGAGGAAAGGTCGGGAAAGGCGCAGAAGCCGTCCTCGGCCAGCACCGTCCGATCCTTGTGCCCCGCGGTCATGACCACCGGAATGCCATCCCGGGACGAGTTGAAGAGCTGGCTCATCCCGTTCATGGTGCCCACCGTGGTGTGCAGCCCCACGACCCCAGGCCGCCCAGACGCTCGCGCATACCCGTCGGCCATCGCTACCGCGATGCCCTCGTGCAGCGACAGCACGTAGCGGATGGCACCGTCTGCGCGCAGCGCCTCCAGGAGCGGGGCTTCGGTAGATCCTGGCAAGCCGAAGAAGGTGTCCACTCCCCAACTTTTCAGAGTGGCGACAAAGGCCTCAGCCCCGTTCACTGGTTCCCTCCAACTTCGGCTGCCGCCTGGGCAGTCGCCCCACCCAGAAAGATCTCCCGCATACGCGGATCACGCAGCACCTGTTCGGCCGGGGCCGAGACCTCGACCCGTCCCCGTACCAGAAGACATGCCCAGTCGGCCACCTGGAGCGCCGCCACCGCCTTCTGCTCCACCAGGAGAACCGACTTACCTAGCTCGGTGAGCGGCCGCACCTGTTCCTCTAGCACCACCTTCGACATCTCAGGGCTGAGGCTGGCGGTCGGCTCATCGAGCACCAGCACCTTGGGGTCCAGCATCAGCACGCGGGCGATCGCGGTCATCTTGCGCTCACCGCCACTCAGGGTCTCGGCGTATTGGTGGAGCTTGGTCCGGAGCTGGGGAAACACCTGCAGCACCTGATCCATCCGCCGATCCCGCTCGGCCCGCTTGCAGAGGTAGCCGCCCATCTCCAGGTTCTCGATGACCTTCAAGGAGTCAAACACGTCGTCAAGTTGGGGAACGTAGCCGACGCCCATTCGGGCCAGTTTCTCGAGGGCCATCCCGGTCACCTCCTGGCCGTCCAGGAACACCTTCCCGGACATCACCCCCACGATCCCCAGCATCGCTTTGAGCAGGGTGCTCTTGCCGGAGCCGTTGGGCCCTGCCACCGCGACGACCTTGCCGGCAGGAACCTCGAGGCTGACGCCATTTACTACCGGGAAGTCGCCGTACCCGGCGACCAACTCCTGCACGCCGAGCGCTGCTGCGACCCCGCTAGCCGATGACATAGGCGTCCTGGACCTCACGCCGGGTCCGCAGCTCGGCCATTTCGCCCCGGGCGATGATCTTGCCCCAGGCCATCACCAGCACCTCAGAGCAGATGCGCTCCACTGTGTCCAGCTCGTGCTCGATGATAAGTACTGTAAGGCCCCGTTCCCGTAAGGCTAAGAGCACTTCTTCCAGCTGCCGGACCAGTCGGGGATTGAGCCCCGCCATTGGCTCGTCGACCAGCAGCATCTTGGGCCGGGTCATCAGCACTCGCATGATCTCAACTGCGCGGCGCTGGCCACCGCTCAGGCTGCCCGCGCGCTCGTTGGCTTTGTCAGCCATGCCGAAGGTGGCCATCAATTGGTGAGCTTGCTCCACAATCGCATCCTCTTCCGGTCCCCAGAAACGTCTCCCCAGCAGAAGGCCCCGCGGGGATAGGGATCGCTGCTGGGGAACCGCCACCATGAGGTTCTCCAGGGCAGTCAGCCCATCAAACACGCGCGCGATCTGAAAGGTTCGCACTAGGCCCCTACGCGCACGCCGGTCCGTCGGCTCACGGGTAACATCCACCCCGTCAAACTCGATGCGCCCCGACGTCGCGGGCGAGAAGCCGCTCATCACGGTCAATACAGTCGATTTGCCGGCTCCATTCGGACCGATGATCCCGGTGACGGTGCCCGGCGTAATATCGAACGAGACGCCGTCCACGGCGCGCACCCCCCCGTAGTGCTTCACCAAGTCCGTGACCCGAAGCAGTGCGCGCGTCTCCCCATCCGCTGGGCGAGCACTGCTCTCGGAAGTCCCAGCCGGTGTCATATGGAGGGGTCGAATTTTGCTCTCACTCACACCGGCGGCGTCACAGCCGATCCCGCTCCTCCGCTCCCGTCTTCAGGGGACTGATTGCCAAAGCGGTAGCGAGGTCTTCTCTCTCGGAACACCCCCTGCGGCCGTACCGCCAGAAAGACGATGGTCATGCTCCCGAGAATGATCCAGCCCAGAGCCTCGGTGAGCCCTGTGTGGGCGCGAATTTCCGGCAGAAACTGCACACCCTGAAGGAGAAGCACGGCGATGATAAAGGTTCCCACGCTCACCCCGAAGTCGTTGCCGAGACCGCCCACGATGATCGCTGTCAGCAATGCCAGGGTCTCCACGTAAGCCCATGCGCCCGGCGACCAGCCCCCGATGAAAGCCACTAGCAGTGCTCCGCTGACCCCCCCAAACGCTCCCCCAACTGCTTGGCTCAGCAAGCGCATTTTGACCACGCTGACACCCATCGCAGCGGCCGCATGCTCATCGTCCCGAACCGCTCGAAGGGCGCGGCCCATGGGACCGCCGGTGAACCGCCGCATGACCAGGTAGCCCACCAAGCAGGCGAAGGCCACCATTCCCACATATGCCCAGTCTCCGGCAGACGGACTGAGTCCAGAGAATGGATTTGGAATCAAACTCAAGCCAGCCTGGCCCCCCAAAAAGCCCGTGTCCGCGCCCACTACTGTGGCCGCCATCAACGAGATGACCAGCATCACCATGGCCTGGTAATCCTGCCGAATACGCTTGAGGCCGGTTACCCCGATTGCTACCCCGACGATGGCCCCGACCACCGCAGCCGCGACCACGGCGAGCGCAAAGGGAAAGTGGAGCCCGACAACGTACTGCTGGAAGCCACCATTGCCAGTGTCTGGGCCTAGGGTGAAGACCGCGTAGGTGTAGGCGCCGGCGGCGATCACAACGATGTAGGCCAGGTTGGCGACGCCCGACACCCCGAACTCGAGGTTAAGCCCCCACGCCGCCAAGAGATCTGTCCCTAGGTAGACCAGTAGCACGACTCCGTAGAACGCAAGGCCGGTCATCGCGTCCGCCTCAAAGTCAGCCGCGCAGGGGTCATGCCAGCAGCCTTCTGGCGCTCCCGCTTCCAAACAGACCGCGCGGTCGCACCAACAACATCAAGATCAAGATAGCGAAGGCAATGACACTCTCATAGGCGGGGTTCCAGTAGGCTGCCGACACCTCAGTGGCGATGCCCACGACCAGACCTCCCACCATGGCCCCGTAGGGCTGTCCCACACCTCCCAGGACCGCTGCCGCGATCATCGGGATGAGAAAGACAGATCCTAGGGTGAAGTCGAACGACTCCGTGGTGATGGCTAGGGCAATACCAGCCATCCCACAAAATGTACCGGAGATGAGCCAAGCGAAGTCGCTGACGCGCGAGGTTGAGATTCCGCAGCTTTGTGCCAAAATCCGATTCGACGACGTGGCCCTCATCGCGCGCCCCAGCTGGGTCCGGGTCAGCAGCAGATGCAGACCAAGCATCAGGACCACGGCGATAGCCAGAATGATCACCTGCGAGCTGGTGAGCGTAAAGTACCAAAACCGCAAAGTCGCGCCGCTAAGGTTGCCATACGATTGAGTGGCCGGGCCGGCCACCGCCACGATCAGGTATTCCAGGACGATGCCTGCGGATACGCTCACTATCACCAAACTGAACGGCCGAAGCCCACGCCGGGTCAGGGGGCTGATCAGACCACGGCTGAAGGCCACTGACGATGCCCCGACCATCAGCCCGCCTAAGAGCATCACCAACCAAACATTGAGTCCGAAGCCCAGGAGGAACAGTCCTAGAAATGCTCCGACGCTCATCAGAGCCCCATAGGCCACGTTCAGCAGGTTGCTGATTCCGAACTGCAAGGTGAAGCCCACCGCACCCAGCGACAGCACAGCCCCGGAGGCGACCCCGAACCCTATGGACTCGATCAGAAGATGCACTCAAGACTCCTCGGAATTCGCTACCCCCCGTTGCCGTCAGTTGTCTTGAGAGGGTCGCCAAACCAGCGCGGGGTTCCTATCCCAGCAGCTTGGATACCTCAGACGCTGAGATCAGGGAGGACCGACGCGAGGTAGAGGAACCGGTGAACACGTCCGCGGCAAAGGCTCCCGCAAAGTTGTGGTACTTGTTGAATGTGACGGCACCCAGGACGCCCACGTACTGAATCGTCTTTCCCTTGTCAAGCGCCTTCTTTCCTGCGGCAAAGCTGTCCACAACCACCGCTCCTGACTTCGGCTCGACCACCTTGGTGACGTCGGAGTTGTACACCGATCCGGTGGCACTCTTCGCCATCACCATCGCCAGGGCCAGGATGTTGATGCCGTCGTAGATGGAGGCAGGGGGCCCTACCGAGGACAAGGTGTTGGCAATGCCGTGGGTCTTCGGGTCGGCCAAGAGGGCTGCCTTGTAAATGGAGAATGCGGGTGTGCTCTGGCTGAAGTAGGAGCCGACCAGGGCCACGTGGTGGAAAATGTAGGACTTGCCAACCGCCTTCGCCACCGCGGAGTACCAGTCCGGTGTCAACGAGTCAGTGGCCGTGATCAGCGTTGGGAGTTTGCCGCTGTTCAATTGGGAGTAGTTGGAGAGGAAGGTTGCCGTCGTCTGAGGATCGGCATCGAAGACCAGGGCCTGGGGGTGATCGGATATCACGGTCGCGGCTGTGCTGGAGTAGGAGGTCGCATCTCCGGGGATGGTGGTGTTGATGGTGAGCTTGACCCCCAGCTTGCTGGCAGCCTTCTCGATTCCCGGCACGTTGCCAGTGTCGGTGGCGTTGTCCTCGAAGACCACCGCTATCTTCTTGTACCCCTTCTGTGCCGCGTAGGCGACCATGGCGGCGCCGTTCGCGTCATCGGCAGGCGTGAGCCGCCAAAAGTACTTGTCCTTGGTCTTGTCATAGCCGGTCAAACCGGCCGCAGTGACGAACGGAATTTTTGCCTGATTGACCAGCGGGATGGTGGTTGCTGCAGTGTTGGTCTCAAGCCCCGCCGCCATGTCGAAGTTCGAGATGGTTCCAATCGCACGAGTCACGTTGGGAACAGCGTCAGCTGGGTCCCCAGTGTCGTCGACGGAAGTGCACTGCAGCTTGTGCCCCAGCACGCCCCCTGCTTTGTTGATCAGGTCAGTCGCCGCATAGCAAGGAGCTGAGAGCAGGGTGCCGAACTCAGCTGCCGATCCCGAGAAGGGGGCGATCACACCGACATTTATCGGCCCCGACGAGAGGCCCGAGCTGGCCGCACTGGCTGCCACGCCATCGGCCGCCAGCGCTACCAGTCCAATCAAAGGTATGACCAAGAGCTTACGCATCCGTCGTCCCTCCATCCTGCTCAGAGTGAGCGCCCCCGTGGACATCTATGGCCCCCGACAAGGCGACGGACCCCTGGTCTCGACAATCGAGGAGCGAACCCGGACGCCCCGGCGCGCGCGGTGGGAGGGTCGACTTGGTCGGCTCTGCCAGCCTGGTGCGTCTCGACTCGGGCACTTGGATTCGCGCTCCCCCTTACTTGAGTAGGGAGGATTATATGTTGGTTATGCCGAGCGGCGCAAGGGGCTGGTGCAGAGGTATTTGCGAGCGGTTCGGAAGACATCAATTCCGGCGTCTTGGGCGGACCGCGTCGTCCTGATTCGAGTACGGTGGTGACTGTGCAGGCACTTCGACTGAGAGTGAACGGCGCCGAGCGGGCCGATCAGGTCGAACCACGGCTACTCTTGGTCCACTACCTGCGCCAGGTCTGCGGGCTCACCGGAACCCACGTCGGCTGCGACACCAGCCAGTGCGGCGCCTGCACCGTGCTCATGGACGGTGCTCCGGTCAAGTCCTGCAACGTCCTGGCGGTCCAAGCCGAGGCGTCCGAACTCACCACCATCGAGGGGCTGGCCCCCTCCGGGGAGTTGCATCCGCTGCAGACGTCCTTCAGGGACAACCATGGACTGCAATGCGGTTACTGCACCCCGGGCTTCATCATGGCCGCGGCCGCGCTGCTGGCGGCCAACCCCGATCCAAGCGAACTCGAAATCAACCGCGGCTTGGAGGGCAACCTCTGCCGCTGCACCGGATACGTGAACATCCGGCGGGCGGTTCAAGCGGCCGGTCAGACAATGCGCGAGGGGCATGCGGCAGGGCTGGGAGGGTAGGGTCACGGTCGGAAGTACTCCCCATGGGGATCCCCGGCGCAACTGCCCGCGACCGCTGGCCAAGGCCCGCCCACCGTTCCTCCGCCCAGCAGCTGGCCAGCTGTCAATTTGGCAGGTCAGCCAGTGTCGGCCCAGGTTGAGCCTTCCCCATTCGGGGGCGCACCTGTGATCCCAGCTCCCTTCGAGTACTCGAGGGCCTACTCGGTCGAAGAGGCGGTGTCTCAGCTAAGGAACGCCGGCCCGGGGGCCAAGCTGATTTCGGGTGGCCAAAGCCTGCTTCCGATGATGCGACTGCGTCTGGCCCAGCCCAGCCACCTGGTCGACATCAACCTGGTCAAAGAGCTGGACCACGTCCGGGTGGAGGACGGCCAGCTACACCTGGGCGCTATGGTCCGGCACGCAACTTTGGCCAGCTCCGCCGAGGTGCAGCGCCAGCTGCCGTTGCTCTCTGAGATCGCCGCCGAGATCGGCGACGTTCAGATCCGCAGCCGAGGAACGCTGGGCGGGGTTATGGCGCACGCTGATGCCGCCGGCGACTATCCAACCCTGGCGGTCATGCTCGAGGCCACCATCGTCACCGACCGACGCCAGATCGCGGCCGCGGAGTTCTTTCAGCACCTCTTCACCACTCCGCTGGAGGCGGATGAGCTGGTCTGCGAGGTGGTGTTTCCGGTCGCCGCGGGGCCCCACTGCTACCTCAAGTTCCGCCTTCGCCAGTACGACTGGGCGATCGTGGCGGCCGGAGTCCAGCAGACCGATGCCGGCTGGCGGGTGGGGCTGACCCACGTCGGCCCCACCCCGACCCGAGCCTGGACCGTCGAGACCGCGCTCAGAGCGGGTGCCAGCCCAGCTGAGGCGGCGGAACACGCCTCCGACGGACTGGAGCCCAGCAGCGACGTCCGCGCCTCGGCCGACTACCGCCGCCATCTCTCGCGGGTGTTGACCAGGCGAGCCCTCGAGCGGGCCTCCTGAATGCCGACCGGAAGCGAATGCCGATCGGTTTCCCAGGCGGGATGACCTTCATCGACGCCGCCCCGACCCCGCAACCGCTGGTTCTGCTGGCGGCGGGGCGCAGCCTTCGGATGGGCCAGCCCAAGCCGCTGCTGAGCTGGCGAGGGGCCACCCTGCTGGAGCACGCCTGTCTGGCTGCCCGCAGTGGCGGCGCCAAGCCGATCCTGATCGTGGCCGAGGACGCTGAGTGGCTGAGCCAACGGTCGGGGCCGGTCGGGGAGGTGCTCTGGGTGAGCTGCCCAGCGGCGAACCAGGGCCAATCGGTGTCGCTCCGGGCAGGTCTGGCGGCCGCCCGGGCCGTTGCCCCGGCCGCCCAGGCGGTACTGGTTTGCCTGGTAGATCAGGTGGGGCTGCGGCCAGAGGCGGTCCGGAGGGTGGTGGAGTCAGTTGCGCAAGGCGGTGCCGACGCCTGGGTCGCTGACTACGGCGGCCAGCGCCGGATCCCTGGTCACCCGGTGGCTCTGGGGCCCAAGACATGGCCGCTGGTGGAACTGCTCCGGGGCGATGTCGGAGCCCGCCACATCTTGAAGGGACTGGCGGAGGCCCTCAAGTGGGTGACCCTACCGGCCGGGTGGTGTCCGGTCGACTGCGACACCCCGGAGGAGTACCAAAACCTCCTGGCTCGAGACCTGCCGAGCAGACGAGAGCGACCATGACCACTACCCACTGAACAGCTGGGCCATGGCGACCCGCTGACGCTAGTGCTTGGCTACTATTTCCCGAACTACGGGTCCGGTACCGGCGCGAAGGAGCCCGCTTGATCCTGGACAACGACTTCCATGTAGCGATTCCGCCCGACCAGCTATGGCCGCTGCTGGGTGATCTCGAGCGAATTGCCCCTTGCCTTCCGGGCGGAGCCATCACCGAGCGGATCGATGCCAACACCTACCGCGGGACCATCACCATCAAGGTGGGTCCGATCACTGTGAACTACGCGGGAACCGCCAAGGTCCTCGAGGTTAGCCCGGAGTCGGGCCGGATGGTGATGCGCTGCGAAGGTCGGGAGACCAGAGGCCCGGGAAGCGCTAGCGCAGACATCACCATCGAGATCGTGTCAGAGGGGGCAGGATCGTCGGGGCACATCCGCTCCGAAGTCACGGTCACGGGACGAGTGGCCCAGTTCGGGCGCAGCATGATGGCCGAAGTTGGCGATCGGATCCTGGTCCAATTCGCCAAGTGCGTGGAGGTGACTATGACCGCGTCCACCCCCGGCGCCGGCGAGACTTCGGGGGCACAGTCCAATTCCGGGCCGCCACAGGTCAACTTGCTGCGGATGCTCCTCGGAATCGCCTGGGATCGGTTGCGTTTCTGGAAGCAGCGGTAGTCCGACTGGCCAATCTCTCCCAGACCTTTACAGGGCAGATCTCGGAGAGAAGCTGAGGCGCTGGCCGAAGGAGGTGCCCCGGTGCCCCGTCGCCGTCGACGAGCTCCTAAACCAGGGGCGACTCAGGCGGCCGCTAGCGACCCAGCACGAGGCGTCCGCCGCCGCCGCCGCGGCCGAGGCCAATCGTCCCTCTCCTGGTTGAGGTCGGGGAACCGCTCCCGGCGGTGCGGCACCAGCGCATCCAGGACCAGTGACTGCCAGTTGAGCAAGGCCGAGTGCAGGTCGTACGAGTTGCGGGCCGTCTGGACAGCCTCGGGAGGATCTTCGTGGACAGTCTCCGCCAAGTGGGCGACCACCTTCCGACAGCCCTCTCGCCTGGCGATCCGAGCCCCTTTGGCGTGCAGGTCCTCCAGCTTGGTCAGGCAGTCATCGATCGCGGTCAGGCAGCGGCGCCTACGGGACTGGACCATGGCCCTCTGCTGGCTCTCGGCTAGCGCCACCCGAATCTCCCGGTTGGTGCGTTCCATCCTCTCTGCGCCGGGATGCCACCTTGAGAAGGAGCTGGCCCTGTTCTCAGGGCTGCCGGTATGCCGCGCTGTTGTGGCTGGTGACAACTCGTCTCCTCCTATCGCCTAGCTATCCCCCGGCCCCGCCGGGCGTCTCCGTCACCAAACTGACTGAGGCAGTCCCGCCCTGGCCCCGCCAATCGCGTCCACCCTGACTAACGGTGTATCCCACCAGGCGTTTCGCGGCAGGCTTCCAGAGATTGTTCGCCCGGCGACGTTGATATTTCGCAGCGCAAAGGAATTAGTCGTCGCCCAGTTCGGATGCTGAAAGTTACTTAGTCAGGCATACATTCGGAAACCGGAAATAGCAGTCTGGCACAATGTCATGTAATTGCAATATTCCCCTAAAAAATAAGGAGTAATTAACATCCAGCGCTTGCATTGGCGCCTGCCGCTGTGCTAGTTTCCCTAGCGCTGGAGGGGGAAACGATCAGTAGGAGATATTGACCTTGAAGGATCGAATCGCCACTCAAGAAAGTCAACTGAATAACCCAGCGGGAGCGGCGCCGACGGCTGAGAGGATGGCGTCCCAGATGTTCCTGCGGCACTACACCGAAGTTTTCCGCTACGTCAGGGCGCGGGTCGGGACCCAGGCCGAGGCAGAAGACCTCACCAGCGATGTCTTCTGCAAGGCGGTCGCCGGGCTCAAGAGGTACCGGCCCCTGCGCTCTTCGGCGCTGCCCTGGCTCTATACGATCGCCGCTCACCGAGTGGCGGACCACTACCGAGCGGCCCGGCCGACCAGCGAACTGGACCGGGCGGTGCAGGTGGCGGACGGTGGCCCCAACCCGGCAGACGTGGTCACCACCCGGGAGCTGGTGCGTGAGGTCTGGGACCTCTCCAAAAGTCTGCCTGCCTCCCAGAGACGGGCGCTGTGGCTCCGCTACGGAGAGGAGTTGGAGCTCCGTGAGATTGCTCTGCTGATGGGACGCAGCGTGGAGGCGGTCAAGCTGCTGGTCCACCGGGCGATCCGGGGAGTCCGAGCCAGCTTGCCCAGCTCGGTTGGCACCCCGGTCTTCGACATCCGCCCGGCCCCCGCCCAGGGCGCCGGGCGGAGGACCGGGTCAGGGCGCCGGACGGGGCGGTGCCGCTCCACCTTGAAGAATCCGGCGCTGGCCGCCTGAGGCCGATTCGGGCCAGTTGTCGCTCAGGCCGGTGCGTATCTCGCCCAGGCTGGCCAGGTCAACCTTCCAGCCCGCTCCCGTACCCGTGGCCCTCAGTGAGGGTGGGTGCACGAACGAGCGCTGTCGTAGCGCGGAGTTGAGCTCGGCGCGCTCGCTGGGCAACTCGAAGTGGCTCATCACCGAGGCGCAGCCTTGGCCGTCGAGATCGATGTGGGTGTGAGGCACACGGACACAGCACGCCGCCGTCTGCTTACCGACTGCGAACGGGCGGCGGCCGTCGGCTGCAACTTATGGGCGCTGGGCGGTGGGTCAGGACCAAAACTACGAGTGGGACAGCTGGAGTAGGAACTCCATCTTCCCCGTGTTGCCCACCTGGGCCGGACCGCCGCTGGGGTTCTGAATGTTCCAGTTGGCAAACGTGATGGGGATGGAGCCGCTGACCACAATCCCTGTTCCCTCTCGCTCCGCGCTGATCGTGAAGGTGACTGAGCGGCTCACGCCGTGCATCGACAGGGTACCGGTGGCTGGCACGGAGATGACTTTGCCTGGCGAGGGAATCGCCCCCAGCTGAATCGGTGAGGTAAGCGTGAAGACGGCATCCGGGTACTGGGACACATCCATGATTCGGGTACGGAACTGCACGTCGCGCAGCGATTCGTTACTGACTACGGACGCCAGCGGAACGGTGAATTTCGCTGCCGATACGGTGCTTCCCTGGAGATTGAACGACCCACTGATGTGCCCGGTCTTTCCGACTGCGATCGCACTCTGCCCGAACAGGATCTCGGCGACCCGGTACTCCACCTGGGAGCCGCTCGCGATCGTGTAGGTTCCGCTGGCGACGGTGGCTGATGAGCCGGGCGATGTGCCCGGCGAGTGGTGGGATCGGTGGATCGAGAGCGGCGGAGGTGCAGGGCTCTCGATGAGGTGGAGGAAGACAAACGGTCCGATCACCGTGACACAGAGCACCAGGGCGAGTGCGCCGCCGAGCCACCATCTCCAGTGCTGCCGCATTGTGGTCACCTCGAATCCGCTTCCTGAAGGGCTGGCGGGCCCAGCTCTCAGATTCTGCGAACATCACCAGCCGTCGGGCTGCGATGAGTACGCGCAGTTGTAGAGGGTCGAGCCCGGGTTCGAGGGAGTGTAGAAGGTGCTGGCTGCGGACCTCGTGAACGAATCGGTCCCTGGCAGTGGCTTCCATGTTGGCCAGCGGACACCGTTCAGGTCCTGGGGAACCCATCAGTGACCCCGTCGGCCGCAGCTAGATGGGCGACGGCCCTCGGCGAATGGGCCATTCCAGAGCGGATCCAATCCCTCGCCCCCGAACCTCCGTGGGTTCTTCCTCCGGAGATGTTCAAGGTTGAGCATTCCGCTTTGGGGGAAGACCGCCCCTCACTTGAGCTGGCCCGGGCCGCTCTGGCAGCTGGTGGGTCAGTCCTCGACGTCGGCTGTGGTGGCGGTGCCGCCAGTGTGCCGCTGATCCCCCAGGCCGTTCAGATCACTGGAGTGGACGAGCGGGCGACGATGCTCAGCAACTTTGCCGGGGCCTGCGCCCGCGCCGGGGTGGCGCACCGGGAGGTGGAGGGTCGTTGGCCGGATGTCGCCGCCGGGCTGGAGCCGGCGGAGGTGGTCGTCTGCCACCACGTCGTCTACAACGTGGCCCAGATCGATCCCTTCCTGAGCGCGCTGACCGAGCGCGCCCGGGGTCTGGTGGTGGTGGAGCTGACCGAGACTCATCCCACCTCTCCCTTCAATCCGCTCTGGGAGCAGTTCTGGCAGCTGCCCCGGCCCTTGGAGCCGACCGCCGAGCTCTTCTTGGAGGTGGTCCGGGAGCTGGGGTACGACCCCATCGAGGAGACTTTCGTGCGCCCGCACCGGTCCCAGAGCCTGAGTCGAGGGGAATATGTCGCCTTCGCCAGACGGCGGCTCTGCCTGACGGCGGACCGAGACCCGGAGATTGAGGCGGCGCTCGGCGAAGACTGGCCGCTGGAGGATCCCCGAGTCGTAACCGTGGCCTGGAAGCCGTCCCAGGCTCCTGGCGGCGGCCGGTCAGCCCGCTGAGGGTGGTGGCTCGGGCGAGGTGGCAGTGGCGCGGAAGAGGGCCCAGGCGAAGCAGAAGAGAGCGATCGCCAAGAACACGGCCATATACATCGAGTTGGCATTCGCGCCGTAGTTGAGGAATGCAGCCCCGTTGAATGCTGCGGCCAGCACCGCTACCGCGCCCACGACCGCGGCCGTCCGGATCCTGGGCTGGGAAACGGCGAAGGCCGCCAGGGCAAAGCCGATGGAGCCCAGCACCAGCACAATCCCCAGTCCCGCATGGAGGGCCAGGTACCCACCGTGGGAGATCCCCCAGATCACGCTCTGGAAGGCTCGGACCAAGAAGTCGCTACCCGAGGCGCCCGGATGATGCCGGGAGATCGACACAAAGAGGTTGAGCTCCATCCCAAGCAGGTACTGAAGGAGGCAGAGCACGATCAGCAAGAGGGACAGGCGACGGATCTCGACGGGGCCATTCTGACCGCGACCGCGCTTGGCCACGCTCTATAATTGCCTTATCAGCATAGTATCTTGGTTAGAAAGGTACGGGAGGTCCGTCCGGGTTGTCAAGCAGGCAGGAGCTTCTCCAATTGGTGGATTCTCGGCTCCGGCGGGCCACCACCGCGATCGACGGTCTAGACCACCGGGCGGCCCTCATATTCGGGGTCAACCGGACCGACCTTCGCCTGCTGATCCTCCTGGTCGGCCAGGGGCCGCTCACCGCCGGTGCTCTGGCCCGGGCGGTGGGTATCAGCACTGGTGGGATGACCATCGCCCTTGATCGGCTGGAACAAGCTGGGTATGTCAGACGAGAGCCCAATGCGAAGGACCGGCGCAGTGTGGTGGTTCGGGTGACGGACAGAATTGCAGCTCCCTCCCGCCAGGCATTCGGCCCGCTCCAAAGGAGGTTGACCACCGTGCTGCGGGCCTACCAGCCAGAGCAGCTGGAGTTGCTGGCAGAGCTCCTGGACAGCTGGGTCGACGCCGTGGAAGAGGCACTCCGAAGCTAGATTGGGAGCTGGGAGAGGGAACTAACGACCCCACCCTCGGCAGGGCCAGGGAACCAATCGGAGCAACCCGGCGTCTCTCATTCCGACATGGAAGTCCAACTGTGACCCGGCGCCCCGCCCAGCGACGGGCATCCCGGCCCCTGACCCGGAGCGGTCTGCATCGGCTCCTGATCGCTGCCGCGGCGGTCGGGAGCGCGCTCTCAGCCTCAGTCCTGGGTGGGAGTCTCGTCTCACTGGCGGCGAACTCGACCGGCTACCAGATCCTAGTCGCGGATGGGGCCTCGGGCACCATATACGTCACCGACCCCAGCAGCGGATTCGTGACCCCGGTTGCTGCCCCCACCTCAGGCGGAATCCAGAGCCTGGCCATCAACCCCAACGGTTCGGTCGTCTACGTCGCCTTCAAGAACGGCAGCATCGGCACCCTGGCCACCCCATCCGACGTCTATCTCGGTGCGCCTCTCGATCTCGGATCGACCAGCGCGCCCCTGGCGATGGTGGTCACCCCGAACGGACAGGACCTCTACGTCGCCGAGTCAGGGTCGGGCCAGGTGGTTGAGATATCAACCGACAACGGCCTTCTCACCGGTCCAGTGGTCGGATCACCGATCGCAACTGGACCCGTGTCGAATCTGGCGATCTCCCCTGATGGCAGCTCGCTGTTCGTCGACGGGGGAAGCCAGGGCACCTCCGTCAGCGTCATCGACACGGCCACCAATACCGTGACTGGAAGCCCGATCCCGGTCGCGGCCCCGGGAGCCATGGCGATGGCTGCGGACGGGAGCCAGCTTTACGTGCTGACCAGCTCCGCCTCCGGCCCGGCGGTAGTGGAGATCGACCCAAGCACCGACTCCGTGGTGGGCACGCCGATCGCTCTTCCCGCGAGCAGCCAACCGGAAGGGCTGGCACTGAGTACAGACGGCAGTGAACTGTATGTATCCGACGGCCGTGGCCAGCAGGTGGACAGCATCGCCACCGCCACCGCCTCCCTCAATTCCGCAGCCATCTCACTGCCCCAAGGGCTCAGCCCGCGCGATATCGCAATCACTCCTGACGGCGCGACCGCCTACGTGGATGGCACCAGCGTGAGTGGGACCAGCGAAGTCGTCGCGGTAGATCTCGCCACCGGCAGTGCTGGCTCCCCGGTGAGCCTGGTCGGGGGGACGCAGCCGGCGGGATTGGTGGTCGTGCCACTGGCAGCCACCACCAGCCCAACTCCCACCCCTTCGCCAACCCCCACTCCTAGCTGCACACCGACTGGAATCGGCCCGGTCGGTGTGGGGCCCGATCAGACCTCGGTCGGAGGCCATCTGAACGTCGTGGCCCCCGCCAGTGGTGGTGCCCCTGCCACAACTTCGTCGTCAAGTCCGTCCCCCAGGGGTTCGAGCACCGCGGTTCAGTCCGTCCCGGCGATCTCCCCTCTGCCCGAGATCTCACCAAGTCCCAGCACCACCCCGTCCGGGTGCGCCTGTGACCCGACTGGAATCGGCCCGGTGATTGTCGGGCCAGACCAGACCCCAGCCTCCAGCAGTCCTCCCGAACAGTCCTCCTCCACAAGCGGTGGTGCCCCCGCTCCATCTCCCGCGGCAGGCTCTTCACAGGCGGCTCCGAGCAGCAACGAGCAGACGGTGCCGCTGCCCTCCCCCTCGCCGGAGAGTTCACCCAGCTCCAGCTCCAGCACCAGCCCGGTCCTCTGCTTTGGCGCGGCGGCCGTGCCCGGCGCAGTCCACGCTGAAGCGGCTCTGACCGCGGGGACTGCCGCTGCGCTTTCGGGGGGTGCGTACCTGCGACTGGCACTGGTGATTCTGGTGCTGGCCGGAGGGGCGGCGGTGGCAGTCAGGCGCTTCGGGCTGAGGCTCCCTCCTCGCCTCCGGAACCGGAAGACCGGCTGACACCCGGCTGTAGGGCTGACCGCGGAAGTTCGTCAACCAGTCCCTGACAAAGTGCAGGGTCAGCCCGGTCGTCCGGGGACGGGGTCATTCACTTTCTGGGGATCTCGATCAGCGACTCGAGCTCACTCTGCTCCGGGTCGGGAAGTTCGATTGGGGCAACGTCCTGCTGGTCCACCACACTCCGGCAGGGTCAGTCTGACCCGAATTCGCCAAGCTCAGACGGGATCGGGTGATTCGGCCCCGCTGGGCTCTGGCTTACGAAGAGTGGGAGCCAGAACGAAGTGGTAGGAGATGCTCGCCCAAGGCCCGTCAACCTGGTGACCGAGTGGCGGGTCACCCTCACGGTGCTCCTGGATGTCGACAACCAGGGATTCCTTGACGCCGAAGACGGCATCGTCTTCCAGATAACGGTCGCCGGCCGCGAAAAGGTGGGTCACCAGGGTGCGCCAGCCTGGCGCGGAGATCATGAAGTGGAGGTGGGCTGGCCTCATTGGCCCGCGACCGGCTGAGCGCAGCAGCTCGCCGACCGGACCGTCGGTGGGGATGGGATAGGCGGTTGGACGGATGGCCCAGAAGGAGAAGCTGCCGCTCTCATCGGCGAAGAGATGGCCTCGGTTGGCGGTCACTTGTGCCTCGTGCTGCACGTCGTAGAGCCCATCCTCGTCAGCCCCCCACACCTCCACGCGCGCACCGCCGACCAGCTCCCCGTCTATGCCACGAACCGTGCCTTCGACGAAACAGGGCTGCCCTGGAGCACCCTGCGCGATGTCGCCGCCCAGCTCGATTTGCGGTGATTGGGAAAGAAAGAAGGGACCAAAGACGGTTGACTCGGTGACAGTTCGTTCAGCAGTTTCGTTGACGCCGATGATCATCATGGAAGCGCCCAAGACATCCGAAAGCAGGATGAATTCCTGACGGTGTTGGTCGGTGATGTGGCCGGTCCTGGTGAGAAACTCGATTCCTCGGCGCCACTCGTCATCGGTTAACCTGACCTCGCGGATGAACGCGTGAAGGTGACGCACTAGGCTCTCCATCACCGCCCGGTGTCGGGGCGACGCAGTGTTGGCGAAACTCCTGAGCACCGAGTCGGTGAGCGCCTGCTCGCGGATATTGCGGAGTGAGTTGTCGTCCATTGGAGTGTCAGAGTCCGACAATACGACTATCCCCTTTCGGGTCACATTCCTCCCGGGTCCATGCGGGTTCGCCAAGGAATCGCGAGTCGATCGTCCTACCCGAGAAGATCCGCCAACAGTGAGGTCGGCGGGCTTCCGTGGGCCAACACCTGGTCGTAAGAGGTGATCGGAGCCAGCTGCTCGAAGAGCTCCTGAAGCTCGGTGTAGCCGACGAAGTAGGTGGAGAGTTGGGCTGAGCTGAGACAGGCCCGACGCCATTTGCCCTGAGCCTCGGCTGGTTCCTGGAAGCCGCGGTCGATCATCATCGCCAGGGCCTCCTGCTCACTCATGTCCCCGGCGTGGACGGCGGCGTCGAGGATGGCGTTCATAGTGCAGCGAATGTGGACCTTGATCTGTTGCAGGCGAACCGGCAGCCCGCCCAGCCCCAGCTCGGCCACGATCCGCTCCGCATGGCAGGCCCAACCCTCGCAGAAGGGCCCATTGGCAATGGCGGCTCTGACCTTGGTCGGTCCCTGGAACCTACGCGACACCGCCAGCTGGAGAACGTGTCCGGGCATCGCCTCGTGGGCCATCAGCATCACCAGCATCGCCGAGTTGATCTCGCGGTAGAAAGACTGCACCCGCTCGCTGGGCCACTCGTCGGGGGTGGGGGCGATCATGACCTGGGAATGGGCTCCCTCCTCGAAGGGCCCGGCCGGCATGCAGAACGCAGAAGCCATCCCGCGCATGAACTCGGGGACGACCGCCAGGTCGTAGGGGTCCTGGGGAACGGTGAAGAGCCCCGAAGACTCAACCGCCGTGGTCAGCTGGTCGAGCGCGATCCGAGCCTCGCCCAGGACGGTGTCGTTGGTCGGTCGGAGCTCGGCCACCTGGTCGAGGGCCCGGCGGATCACCTCCTGCTGAGATCCCCCACCCCCGACCAGCGCGCTGGCCGCCTCGGCCAGCTCCTCAGTGAGCTCCTCCAGCCGGGCGTTGGCACGCCGGAGCACCTCCTCAGGGTCCAGCGGGGAGTGCAGGGCGAGCCGTAGCTTCTTGGCGAAGCGGGTCTCCCCGAGCCGGAAGTTCCCCTGGGCCGACTCCAGGGACTCCTCCAGGTGGGCGCCGAACTTGCGCCACGCGGTGAGCGCTCGCTGCTGAGCCGTGGCGACCCTCCCCCGCAGATTGGGGTCGGTAACCTCTGCCACCAGGCGATCCACCTCCACCTGGATCAGATGGACCACCCCCGGGTGCTGCTGAAGGGCGGTCTCGACGTGGACGTGGGGAGGGTCGTCGAGTTGGCGAATCGCCAGCTCGACCACTTCTGGAATCGCCTCCAGGCGTCCGCAGACCCCGAGGAGACGGGTCTGGGCCAGCTGGGTCTCTTGAACCAGCAGCGAGAAGAGACCGTCGCCCGGGTTGTAGACCAGGGGATTCCAGCTCGGAGCTCTGATCTCCTCCTCGAGGAAGATCTCCAGCTCCAACTGATTCGCCAGCACGGCAGCGTCCACTTGGCTCTCGGGGTCCAGCTGGGTCCGGTCGACACTCTCGAGCTCTCGCTGACGCGCCCGAAGCCGGCGGACGGCGGTTTCGGAAGAGGCCAGGCCGCGGTCCGAGACCCGATCGTCAAACCGATGGTCGCCCAGCGAGGTGGCCTCCTCGGGGGTGCGTTCCAGGAGGTCGTCGACCGTGTCGTCAGCGATGGTGGGGAAGCCGGGCATGGCCGATTGAGTATCCCATCCGGAGTCATCCCCGGGATGTCGCCCTCAAGGCTCGTACCATCGTGACCGGGACGTGCCTGGTCGACTGGATGAGGTTTGGGGGAGATCTGAAATGGCGGAGCTGACCGTGGTCTGCGGAGCCAGCGGGGGCCTGGGTCCAGCGGTAGCCAGCCGGCTGGCCCAGCGGGGAGACCAGGTGATCGCGGTCGCCTCTCCACGAGAGACGCGAGAGCAGCTGGAGCGGGCGGTCCCCGGGGTTGCCTGGGAGCAGGCGGACCTCACCGACCGAGAGCAGACCGAGCAACTCTGGAGCCGGATCGACGGCCTGGAGGGGAAGGTGCGCTGGCTGGTCAACATCACCGGCGGGTACCGCGCCAGCCGGGCGCTGGAGACCAGCGAGGACGACTACCGCTTTCTCCTGCGTCTCAACCTCGACAGCTGCTGGTGGTCCTGCCAGGAGGGTGTCCGCCGGATGGTGACCGGAGGAGGCGGGGGGATCGTCAACATCTCTGCCCGGCAGGCGCTGGAGGGGGGCGTCGGCTCCGCCGCCTACGCTGTCTCCAAGGCGGCGGTGCTGCGGCTAAGTCAGGTGTTGGCCGCTGAGCTCAAACCCGAGCGGGTGCGGGTCAACGTCCTGCTGCCGACCTTGATCGATACCCCGGCCAATCGACTTGAGCGCAGCGCCGAGGCCATGCGTAATGCGGTTTCCCCGGAAGCGGTGGCCCGGGTCATCGGCTGGCTCTGCAGTGAGGAGTCGGGGGCCATCACCGGGGCATCCCTCACCGTCTGACGGGTCGCCAGGCGCGCACGGATCGGATCACCCGCCCATCGATCTGATCAACTCCACCACCTCGGTGGCCAGCCACCACTGAGCCGGTCGACCGGGACCATGCCGGGCGAGGTCGGTCGGGACCAGGATCCCCACCTCGGCCAGCAGCCGCAAGGCAGAGCGAGCCGCCCGCTCGGAGATGCCCAGCCGCTGCGCCACCAACGAGGACGAGAGGAGCGGCAGGCCGGGAAGGAGGCGCAGCAGGCGGTGGGACGCCGCATCGGCTCTGGTGTCGGAGAGCCGGAGCGCCAATCGCTCCAGCAGCCGGGCGACCTGATCGACCAGTTCAACCATCGCCAGACTGGAGCGAGCCACGATTTCGGCGAACCAGGCCACCCACTGATCGATCCGGCCCGCTCGATAGACGGTTAGACCCGCCAGGTAGCCACCCCGATCTCGCGCCATGAAGACGCTGACCGGCGATGGCACTTCGACCCCGAGCCGGCGGGCCAGCAGCCAGCCGACCAGAACCCGGCCGATCCTGCCGTTGCCGTCGGCGTACGGGTGAATGGTCTCGAACTGGGCGTGAGCGACCGCCGCCTGGGTGATTGGGTCGACGTCCTGGCGGTTGACGTAGGCAACCAGGTCGCCCATTAGCCCCGGGATCATCTCGGGCGGGGGAGGCACGTACGCCGCCATCAGGGGGGTTGGTCCGCCGACCCAACCGAGAGCTCCCCGAAAATCCCCGACCCAGGCTGCCGGAAGGCGCTCATCGTGGCGCATCAGCCGCCGGTGCCAATCGTGCAGCAGCTGAATCGAGAGCGGCTCCGCCTGGGCTGCGCCGAGCGCTTCGGCGACCACCCCCAGGTTGTCGGCAACCCAAGTGGCAGCTCCGCCTTCGGGCCGTCCGAGCTCCGCTGCGGCGACCTCTTCGAGGGGGGCCCGCAGCCCTTCGATCTCTGAGGATGCCACCCCTTCAGCGCGGAGAAGAAGGCGGGCGAGGGGTTCCCAATCCGCTGGCAGTCGCTGCCCTGCCCGGAGCACCTCAGCCGCAGCTCGCTCGGTGAGGCGCGCCGTGGTCACCGACAACTCTTTCCCTGCCAGAGCCAGAGGCGCCGGGACCCAGGCCCTGACGTCGCGACCGTTCCAGCGAACCGTCGTTCCGTACCCCAAGCCTTCCGAATCTCGGCCCATATCGGAAGGATAGACTCTTAGCCTACCGTAATAGCGATCAGGAGCCTGGGCCGGATAGCTCCGCTCTGGTCAGATGAAGCAGGAAGAGTTCCCTTGCGGCCAGCGGGCGCAGCTTCATCAGGAGATCACCGCTCCCGATCTCAAGCTTGAAGTCGCTGCAACCGATCTCCTGATTCGCCTCGGCATTCTCGGGCATTCCCTGCCGATGGCTGAAGCTGAGCTTGACCGAGGTGGTGCTCAGGTCGCAGCTGACCGGCCCGGGCGGTGGGACGGCTCCTAGTCGATTGACCAGCTTGATCAGGGATGTGAGCTGGGGTCCGGTGCTAAGCGTCAGCGATCTCCTACCGACGGCCGGGGCTAGGCTATTCAGGGAGATCGTGGCGGAATGATCTGAACTGGGCACCAAGGTCGGGTTGTTCAGGGAGGACAGCCCACCACAGCCGGTCAGCGTGAGCGCGACCACCAGGTCCAGCCCGACGACCATCGCCAGGCGCCACCGGAAAGCTGCCAGACCCATCTCGAACACTATGACGAGCCCGAGGCTTGGCCCGGGCGGCGGAATGATCTCCCGGTCGTCCTCGGCAACCTCCGCACTGACCGGTGTACTGAGGGTGGAGGGAAGTCAGGTTCGGCCCACCCTCGGCAACATCCGCACTGACCGGGTCGCTCCTCCCAGAGGACAGACCGCTAGTCCGGCTGAGCAATCCCGAGAACGTCACGGAGCACCGAAACCAGCTCTGCCTTCAGCCTGTCGGGGGCTTCCGACCCCAGGGCCCGGGCGGTACCCACAGCGGCAGCCATCACCGCCCCCAGGGCGGCGGCGACCCGAACCCGGTCACGGAGCGAGATCTCCGGATTCGCCGCGAACGCCGCCCACTGCTGCACCAGCTTCTGGTGTTCCGCCTGGTGCTCAGGATCATGGCCGCCGAGGCCCTCGATGGCGGTGCGATTCCGCTCCATCAGAAGGAAGATCTTGCGGTTGGACAGCACCTCGTCGAGGATCACGTCGAAGGCCTGCAGGGCCGCCTCGAAGTCGACGGGACCATCGAGCAGGGGTAGAACGTCGAGCCCGTGGTGCCCGATTCCGTGAGCCCGCTCCACCAGCGAGGAGAGGATCTCCTCCTTGCTGTGGAAGTAGTAATAGAGCGCCGCTTTGGTTACTCCGACCCGCTCGGACACCTCTCGCAGCGAGGTCTTGTCGAAACCCTGCTCCGTGAAGAGGTCGAGGGCAGCCTCCAGGATCCGGCCCCGGGTCGAGGAGTCTGCCGGGTCGTCGGTGTGATTCACTTTAGGCATTCTACTTGACGGCCGGTAGGTAGACCGTCTACCGTCCTCTGGTAGTTTACCGGCCGGATGGTAAGGAGATCAAGGGTGGGTGAAAGGCCTCCGATCCTCGTCGAGGGGCTGGTGAAGCTCTACGGCAATACCAGAGCAGTCGATGGCCTGGACCTGGTCGTTGAGAAGGGCAGCGTGGTGGCGGTGCTGGGACCCAACGGGGCCGGTAAGACTACCCTGATCCGAATCCTGGCGACTCTAGCCAAGCCCACTGCTGGGCGAGCTTTGGTGGCGGGCATCGATGTGGCCCAGCACCCTGCCCAGGTCCGGCGCCACATCGGCATCGCCGGCCAGTCGTCCAGCATTGATGAGTACCTGACCGGGCGCCAGAACCTGGTGATGGTGGGCGAACTCAGCCGGCTCGCCCGAGGAGAGGCCAAGCGGCGGGCGGCCGAGCTGCTCGAGCGCTTCGAGCTGGGCGAGGCGGCCGACCGGACGACCAAGACTTACTCCGGGGGCATGCGTCGCAAGCTGGACCTGGCGGCCAGCCTGATCACCCAGCCCGAGGTGCTCTTCCTGGACGAGCCAACCACCGGTCTCGACCCCCGGGCGAGGATGGGCATGTGGCAGCTGATCCGTGAGCTGGGAGACGCCGGCACCACGCTCTTGCTGACCACCCAATACCTGGACGAGGCCGATCAGCTGGCCCACGACATCGCCGTGGTCGACCAGGGAAAGGTGATCGCCTGGGGCACGCCGGACCAACTGAAGACCCAGGTGGGCGGCGCGGTTTTGGAGGTGACCCTTCCCGCGAGCGCCGACGCCGAGGCCGCCGGGCAGCTGCTGCGTGAAGCGACCGCGGCCGTGGTGACCGTCGACCAACGCCGGCACCGGCTGACGCTGCCGGCCACTGCCGAGGCCGGTCTGGTGACCAGGGTGATCCGGGCGCTGGACGCCGGAGGAGCTGTGGTCGACGACATCACCGTCCGGCGCCCCGCGCTCGATGACGTGTTCATGACCCTCACCGGTCACAAAGCCGAAGCCGACAGCGAGGAAGCGGCGTGAGCGTGGTGCCAGCTGTGGAGATTCATCGTGGCGCCGGGGAAGCCGGACTCTCGCGCATCCTCTGGTTTCTGAAAGACGTACTGGTGCTGACCCGACGCAGCCTGGTGCATGTGGTCAGAGATCCGGCCCAGCTGGCCGACGTGACCATCCAGCCGATCATGTTCGTGGTGCTCTTCACCTACGTATTTGGCAGCGCGATCAAGCTACCGGGTGGAGGCAATTACCACGAGTACGTGGTTGCGGGAATCTTCGCGATCACCATGGCCGGTGCGGCGCCGGGCGTCGCCGTGGGGCTGGCCACCGACATCCAGTCAGGCATCATCGACCGCTTCCGTTCCCTGCCGATGTCGCGGGCGGCGGTGCTCGCCGGGCGGCTCACCGCGGACCTGATGACCGCGGTTCTGGGCCTGATTGTGGTTGTCGCGGTGGGTCTCCTGGTCGGATGGCGGGTACACACCAGCGCGCCTGATGTGCTGGCTGGTTTTGCTCTAGCTCTCCTGTTCAACTACGCGATGAGCTGGGCCGGCGCGTCGGCCGGGATGTGGTTGCACAACCCCGAGTCGGCACAGGCTATGGCGTTCGTGGTCTTCTTCCCAATGATCTTCGTTTCCAACGCGTTCGTCGCCCTGCAGAACATGCCGGTCTGGTTGCGGGTGGTGGCCGAGTGGAACCCGGTCAGCACCGTCACCGCCAGCTGTCGCGAGCTATTTGGCAATCCCAACCCGTCCGCGTCGGTACAGGTGTGGCCGCTGCAGCATCCCGAACTGGCGACCGCGGTCTGGGCGGCGGCTTTGCTTCTGATCTTCGTGCCGCTCTCGATCAGGCTCTACCGGCGCGAGGATTTGAGCTGATCCAACCTAACCCTGGACCCGGGCCGGCAGGCGCTAGGCGACGGTGCAGAGCCTAAGCCGGTGAGCGGGGCTCGATCGGCAGACCGGAAAGCGGCAGCTTTTGCTCTCCCTGGGCATCGAAGTTGGATGGCTCCAACCACTTCTCGAGACGCGACTTCCGGGCCGGCCATTCACCGTCGAGGATCGAGAACCAAGCGGTGTCGCGGCTCCGGCCCTTGATCACCATGTGCTGGCGGAAGATGCCCTCGAAGGTGAAACCGAGCCGCAGCGCAGCCCGGCGCGAGGGCCCATTGAGCGAGTCGCACTTCCACTCGTAGCGACGGTACCCAAGGTCCTCGAAGACGTGGCGAGCAAGCAGATACATGGCCTCGGTCGCGCCCCGGCTGCGCTGCAGTGAGGGTGTGAAGAGGATGTAACCCACCTCCACGCTGCGGTGCTGCGGCTTGATGCGCATCAGCGAGGCCCAGCCGAGGGCGCGCTTGCTGTCGCCGTCAAGGATCGCGAAAAACAGAGGGCTGTCCGAGCTGCAGAGGATCTTCAGATTGGCGTCGAAGGCAGCGCGGTCAGCGAAAGGGCCGTCTGGCAGATATCTCCAGAGACGGTCATTGGCCGGGTCAAGGACCGCCTCCCAGAGCGCGGCTCCGTGCTTGGCCGAGTCCAGCGGGGCGAGTTCCACGTAGCGACCGCGCACGGTCACCCCTCTGGGAAGTGGGGCGGGAGTGGGATCAACTCGAGGGCCCACCGGTAAACCGGTATCAGGATCGTGGTCGGGAGTCTGCGCAGACACCGTCCCGAGACCTCCAAGGCGCGGCTTTAGCTCAACTGGAGGGCGGCCCCAGCCGACGCCAGGTTAGCTAAAAGGCCCGCGGATACCGTGGAATCCGACCGGCCGCCGCTCCCAGGATCCTCCCCCTCCCGGAGCGTCAGGCGGGAATCTTAGCAGCGGAGGGCGGGCTGAGGGCGAATAACTCAGGGCTGGAGCCGTTCCACCTGCCAACCGGCAGCCGCGCGGCGGTAGCGGATTCGGTCGTGGAGACGGTTCTCCCGGTGCTGCCAGAACTCGTAGCTGAGTGGAGTGATCCGGTACCCACCCCACCAGCCGGGACGGAGAACCGCCTGACCTGCTAGCGATAGCGCAAGCTCGCCAACTCGCCGATCCAGCCCTTCCCGACTTTCCACCGTCTGGCTCTGGGCCGACGCAAGCGCGCCCAGCTGACTAGGCCTGGGGCGACTGGCAAAGTATCGGTCCGAGTCCGATTCGCTGATCTGCTCCACAGGCCCTTCGATGCGCAGCTGACGTCCCAGCAGGGGCCAGTAGAAGAGCAGCGCCGCCCAGGGGTTGGCCGCCAGCTCGCCGCCCTTGCGACTCTGGTGGTTGCTGTAGAAGACGAAGCCCTGCTCATCCCAGCCCTTGATCAGCACCATTCGCACCGAAGGACGGCCCGCGGCATCGGCGGTGGCCAGCGCCGCGGCTTCGGCTAAGGGAATGTCCGTGACCGCCTGGTCGAACCATCGCTGGAACTGAGTCAGCGGCTGCGCATCGATGTCCTGCTCGCGCAGCTCCGGGAACTTCTCGGTCAAGGTTCAGCTCCCCTCGTTCAGATCTGGTGATAACCACTCTAGAGGCTGCCGGCCTAGATCGGGTCAGGCCAGTTTCAGCCGAGGTATCCCTGGGCCACCAGCAGTTCCGCGTTGAGGAGCGCCGCGCCGGCCGCCCCCCGAATCGCGTTGTGAACGACCAGGGTGAACTTCCAGTCGAGCACTGGGCAGGGGCGGAGGTGGCCCACGCTCACCGCCATCCCCAGTTCCGCATCTCGATCCAGCCGTGGTTGAGGGCGGTCGTCGCCATCCAGCACCAGGACCGGGTGGGGTGGAGCGCTGGGCAGCTGCAGCCGCTGCGGCTCGGAAGTGAAGTTGGCGAACGCCTGGCGCAGCTCTTTGGCGGTCGCGGAGTTGCCCAGCCTGATCGAGACGGCCTCGGTGTGCCCGTCGGCAACCGCGACTCGGTTGCACTGGGCGCTGACCCGGATTTTGGCCGGGATGAACCGCTCGCCCTCCAGACCGCCCAGGATCTTCAAGGACTCGGTCTGGATCTTCTCCTCTTCATCAGAGACGTAGGGGATGACGTTGTCCAGGATGGTCATGGCCGGGACCCCATTGATTCCGGCGCCCGAGAGTGCTTGCATGGTCACTACCGAGACCTCTGCCAAGCCGAAGGCGTCCTGAAGGGGCTTGAGGGCCAGGGTCAGCCCGATCGCCGAGCAATTGGGGTTGGTCGCTATGAACCCGGTTGTGTAGCGGTGGAGCGCCCGCTGGTGCGTGAGAATCGCAGCGTGCTGCCAGTTCACCTCGGGGATCAAGAGCGGGACGTCCCCGTCCATGCGGTGATTGCGGGCATTGCTGATGACCGGGTAGCCGGCGGCGGCCAGCGAGGCCTCAGCCTCGCCTGCCACCTTGGCGTCCAGGGCGGACAGCACCAGGTCGCACTCCAGGTCGGCGGTGAGGGGCCGCACCACCATCCTGGCGGCCTCCTCGGGAATCGCGGTGCCCAGTCGCCAAGAAACCGCTTCCCGGTAGGGCCGGCCGACCGAGCGTTCGGAGGCTACCAGCTCGGTCAAGCTGAACCACGGGTGGCCCTCTAACAGCTGGACCAGACGCTGGCCCACGGCTCCGGTCGCTCCCAGCACGCCGACGCGATATCTCTTCATCTGCAGGGGAGTTTGCCAGGGCAGAGGCGGATTGCTCTCGCCCCGGACCCGACCGGGTGGCGGACGCAGTTCGTTTTCGTTAGAGTTGCGCCATGGCTATTGCTTCGGCGGCTGGCGGCTGGCATCAGGGCGCCCTGAGCGCGCTTGGTTGCCGAACCCTCAGCTCTCGGGGCGGCTCCTGCTCCGGTGACGACCCAGGCCTGATTGGCCGCGGACCCGCTTGGTCTCCTGTTCCAGGAAGCCGAATGCGTCAGCGCGCCACGGGGGATCCACGAACTAAGTCCTAGCGCCTTCGAGTGCTAGCTCCCCCGGATCGACCCCCAGGGCACCTTGCCAAACGCTCTGGACCACCTCGGGCGATCCACCTAACTGATACTCAAAGGAGCAAGCCGTGTCGGAACTATTTCAATTGCGCTGCGAGCAGTGCGGGCGTCATTTCGGAAACGGTCCCCTGGTGCTCTGCGAAGACTGCTTCGCTCCGCTGGAAGTGTCCTTCGACCTACCGGAGGTGCGCTCGGCGGTGAGCCGGGGCTCGATTGAACGCCGCTCCCAGGACATCTGGCGCTACCGAGAATTCCTCCCGGTCGCGGAGGGCTTCCAGTCGGACCTTCCTGTCGGCTTCACCCCCCTGCTCCGGGCCCCCCGACTAGGGGCCAGCGTCGGAAGCCAGGACCTCTGGCTCAAGGACGACGCGGCCTGCTTTCCGACCCTCTCCTTCAAGGATCGGGTGGTGGCGGTGGCGCTGGCCCAGGCCCGGGCTTTCGGCTTTGAGGTGGTCGGCTGCGCCTCGACCGGAAATCTGGCCAATGCGGTGGCCGCCCAGGCCGCCCGGCTGGGGTTGGAGGCGGTGATCTTCATCCCCGCCGACCTGGAGGCAGTCAAGGTGCTCGGCACCTCGGTCTACGGGGCCACGGTGATCCGCGTGGACGGCAACTACGACCAGGTCAACCGCCTCTGCGCCGAGATTGCCGAGCTCCACCCCTGGGGCTTCGTCAACGTCAACCTCCGGCCCTACTACGCCGAGGGTTCCAAGACGGTGGGGTTCGAGATCGCCGAGCAGCTGGGCTGGCGGCTCCCCGACAACGTGGTGGTGCCGATGGCCGGGGGGGCCCAGATCACCAAGATCGCCAAGTCCTTCGCGGAGCTGGTCGCCACCGGTCTGGTGGAGGCCCACCCGGTCCGGGTGTTCGGTGCCCAGGCCCTGGGCTGCTCGCCGATTGCCAGCGCAGTCTCCGGGGGCCAGACCGAGATCACCCCGCAGCTTCCCGACACCATCTGCCGGTCGCTGGCCATCGGCAACCCGGCAGACGGCTACCGGGCCATGGAGGTGATTCGGACCAGCGGCGGCTGGGCGGAGTCGGCCACCGACCCCGAGATCGTGGCCGGGATGAGGCTGCTGGCTGAGACGGAAGGGGTCTTCGGGGAGACGGCGGGCGGAGTGACCGTCGCGGTTGTCGGTCAGCTGGTCAGAGATGGGCGGATCCAGAGCGGCGAAACAACCGTGCTGTGCGTCACCGGGAACGGACTCAAGACCACCGACGCGCTGGTCGGCGAACTGCCGGAGATCCCGGTGCTGGCGCCCAAACTCGATGTCTTCGAGGAGCAGTTCGGGGCGGTGAGGGTGGGCGATTGAAGCTGGCCGGAAGAGAGCAGCGGCCGTGATCGAGGTAGCTGTCCCGGCCACCTCCGCCAATCTCGGCTGCGCATTCGACTGCGCGGCGATCGCGCTCGATCTCAACCTGGTGGTGCAGGCGACCGTGCTCCCGGAGCCGGGCTTGGAGCTCCTCTGCCAAGGCGAGGGGGCCGACGCCATCCCCAAGGACTCATCCAACCTGGTGGTCCGGGGGATCAACCGGCTCCAGGCCTGGACCGAAGTCCCGGAAACGGGGCTGCGGTTGAGCCTGCGCAGCGAGATCCCGGTGGGAGTCGGTCTGGGCTCCAGCGCGGCGGCGATTGTCGCGGGCCTTTTGGTCGGGGTCGGGCTGTCCCGGAGGCGGCCCGATGATGCCAACTTGATCGGCCTAGCGGCGGAGCTGGACGGGCACCCCGACAATGTCGCCGCCGCCTACCTGGGTGGGATGGTGGTGTCGGCCTCTGGAGCCGGGCCGGGCCCGGTGCTGAGCCGCAAAGCGAAAGTGCCAGCCGACGTTCAATTCATCGTTGTGGTGCCCGATCGGCTAACCCCGACTGCCGAGGCACGGGCGGTCCTGCCCGGGGTCTACAGCCGAGTCGATGCCGTTCACAACCTCCAGCGAGTTGCTCTCCTGGTGGCGTCGGCCTTCTCCGGGGAGTTCAACTTTGAACCCGAGTTCTTCGCCGACCGGTTCCACCAGACCCGCCGGGCCTCTCTACTTCCCGGTATCGCCGAGTGCCTAGCTCTCCAGCATCCGGACTTGCTGGGCGTCTGCCTGAGCGGGTCCGGCTCCTCGGTCCTGGCGGTGATTCGGGGGACCGCCGCGACGGAGATCGCCGGCCAGCTGGTGCAGCGGTTTCAGAGTCAGGGGGTTATGGCGCGGGCGCTCACCCTGGCCGCCGACAACCTCGGCGCAAAGGGGCGACTCCCAGAGGAGCTCCGGGACTTGTGAACCTGCGGCCACTTCGAGTAATGAAGTTCGGCGGCTCCTCGGTCGGCGACGCCAGCCGGATGACGGGTACCGCCTCGATCATCAGCCGGCACGCCACGGATTCCCAGCTGGTGGTGGTGGTCTCGGCACTGCACAAGGTCACCGATTCCCTGCTTCGGGCCGCGACCGCCGCCAGCCGAAGGGAGACCGAAACCTGGGAGGCGATTGGTGCGGAGTTGAAGCTCCGCCACACCGAGGTCTGCCGGGAGCTGATACCGGCTGCGGACCGGCCTGCCATCCAGGAGCAGATCGAGGTCGCGCTGGCGACCTTCGACGAGTTCTGCGCTGGCTTCTCTTTGGTCCGGGAGCTGACCCCTCGCTCGCTCGACTCTCTCTCGTCCTTGGGAGAGGTGTTGTCGGCCACCTTGCTGGCCGCCGTTCTGCGTGCGGGCGGCCTCGATGCCGAGGCGGTGGATGCCACCCAGCTGATCGTCACCGACGATGGTTTTGGCAACGCCACGCTGCTCTTCGAGCCGACTCGAGAGCTGGTCCAAAGCCGGCTGGCTTCCTTGCTGGAGCGCCGGGCGGTCCCGGTGGTGACCGGGTTCCGCGGCGCCACCAGGGATGGCATCTGCACTACCTTGGGCCGGGGTGGCTCGGACTACAGCGCGACCATCCTGGGTGCGGCCCTGCCGGCCCGGGAGATCTGGATCTGGACCGATGTGGACGGTATGATGACCGCCGATCCGAAGCTGGTCCCTGAGGCCCAGGTGATTCCGGAGCTTTCCTACCGGGAGGCGATCGAGCTCTCATTCTTCGGGGCCAAGGTGCTCCATCCCAAGTCGCTGGACCTGCCCTTCCAGGCCGGGATCCCAGTCCTGATCAAGAACACCTTCCACCCGGAGGCATCGGGGACCGAGGTGGGCGGAACCAATCCGGGGCGACCCGGGGTGCGGGCGATCGCCTCCACCGCCGAGGCGGAGCTGTTCACGGTGACCGGCGCCCGGTCCATCTCCTTCACCAGACTGGCGACTCAGGTGTTCGGCTGGCTGGACGCGGATCGGGTAAGCACCCTGGTAGTCACTCAGTCGTCCGCAGAGAACGTCCTCACCTTCGCGGTCAACCGCTCCGACGCCGCCCGGGTGCGGCACCGGCTGGACCGCGAGCATGGCCCATCCCTGGCGGCAGTCGAGGAGCTGCCAGATGTCGGGGTGGTCGTCGCGGTGGGTGAGGGCATGAAGGGCACGCCCGGGATCGCCGCCCGGATCTTCAGCTCGGTGGCCGGCCTCGGGATCAACATAGCCGCGATCGCCCAGGGTTCCTCGGAGCTGAGCATCTCCCTGGTTGTGAAATCGTCGGACGTCCCAGCGTCGGTGCTGGCTATGCATCGGGAGTTCGGGCTCTAAAGTCTGGCCGATGACCCGCTCCTTCCTGCGCTGCTCGGAGCCCGCCTGTGCCAGGGAGAACGCGGAACCCGGGATCACCTATGCCTGCGCTAGCTGCGGTGGACTGCTGGAGGTGGGCTACGAGTTCGACGACGCCGATCCCAGCGGCTGGCGTCGTCTATGGGGCGACCGGCAGATCGGGACTGAAGAGGCCGACCGTAGTGGAGTCTGGCGGTACCAGGAGCTCCTGCCCTTCCTAAGCCCGGAGCAGGCCCCGGTCACCCTGGGAGAGGGTTCGACCCCACTGGTGAGTTCCCCCCAGGCGGCGAGTTGGGCCGGTCTCGATCGGCTTGAGGTGAAACACCAGGGGGTCAACCCGACGGGGTCCTTCAAGGACCTGGGGATGACTGCTTGTATCAGCCACGCTCACTCCCAGCAGGTTCAAGTGGTGGCCTGCGCCTCGACTGGGAACACCTCCTCATCGATGGCCGCCTACGCCGCTCGGGCCGGGCTCCGGGCGCTGCTCTTCGTTCCCCAGGGAGCGGTCTCCAGCGCCAAGCTGGCCCAGGCCATCGATTTCGGGGCACAGGTGGTGGAGACCGGGAGCAACTTCGACCAAGCACTCCGCCTGCTCCGCGTGGTCGCCGGCGACCTGGGCTGGTACGTGGTGAACTCGATCAACCCCTATCGGATCGAAGGCCAGAAGACGGTGATCGTCGAGCTGCTGGAGCAGCGGGGCTGGCGGGTGCCTGACTACGTGGTGGTGCCGGGGGGCAACCTGGGCAACGTCTCGGCGATCGGCAAGGGGCTGATGGAGCTGACCAGCCTCGGCATCATCACCAAGGTCCCCCGGCTGATTGTGGTCCAGGCGGACGGTTCCAACCCCTTCTATCGGCTGTGGTCGGCGGGGGGCGGCACCCTGGAGCCGCTGGCGGATCCCCAGACCAGGGCCACCGCGATCAGGATCGGCAGCCCGGCCAACTGGCCCAAGGCGCTGCGCGCGCTTAGGTGGTCCGAGGGCGCCTGTGAGACGGTCAGCGACCGGGAGATCGGGGCCGCCAAGGAGGCACTGGGTCGCGACGGGGTCGGTTGCGAGCCAGCCTCGGCGACCACCGTCGCCGGCCTGCGGAAGCTGCGACAGAGCGGCCAGATCGAGAAGGACGCCGACGTGGTGGCGATCCTCACTGGCCATCAGCTCAAAGATGTCGACTACATCCTGGAGGAGCACAACGCAAGCGCTCGGACGCTGCGGCTAGACCCGGATTCCCAGACCGCTCCCGAGCTTCTCTCCGCGTGGTTGGAGTCCGTCGGTTAGAGGATCGCCGAGGTCTGGTCGCGGGACATTATTGCCGTGCCGGCCCCAACTCCACCGAGTCGAAGAGATCAAGTTCTAGTTGGTCCGGTACTTCGAACAGAGTCGACCAATATTCGAGCTGCTCGCGGCTGATCGGAACTGCGGCCCATGTCGAACTCTGATTCCTCAGCTCCAGTCGGCGCCACAACTCCTCAGGAGGCACATCCAGATATTGCAGATGGACCGCTACTCCCAGGACTCGTGCTCCCAGCCGCTTTTCGTCACGATCCGAGCGCAGCCAGAATCCTGACTCCAAGATCACGCTTTGGCCGAGCCTCAGCAGGTCCTGGGCGAGAAGCCAGAACTGCACTTCGATCCGGTCTCGCGCCTGCTCGTCGTGGAGGGTGATGCCCAGACGCGCCATCCACTCGTCGCCGCACAGCCGGACCGCCGAAAGCTGTCCCCCCAGATGCTTGGCGAGGGTCGTCTTCCCGGAGCCGGGCAGTCCGCAGAGCAGAATCAGGCGGGGGGTGGGGCGCCCGGTCACAACCCGTCTCCGAACTCACGAGCAGTCAAGGTGGGCCGGAGCGTAGCGGTTGCGAGCGCGGTGGCCCACACGGGACCCGCTCCGGCGTCCTGGCTCAGTCTCCGGCCGATTCCTGCAGGCTGGTCTGCGCCGTCAAAGGGTAGTCGAATCGGATCACGTCGATCGGCCGTTCCAGCACCCACGCCAAAAAGCTCTGATGCAGCGGATGGATCAGATACGCCGCGTAGGCGTCGGAATCAGTGAACTCGGTTAGGAGACCGAACTGGTAGCCGTCGGCTCGCTCTAGGGTGTCGCGCCCGAACCGTAGCCGACGCAAGCCCGGCAGTCCCGCCCATTTGGCTATCTGGCGTCGCATCTCCTCCTCGACCTCCGGCCGCGGCTCCTCCCGGAGCCGGAAGAGGACCAGGTGCTGGATCGGCCAGTGAGAGTCAGTGGCCGACGATGAGTCCATCAGGAGCACCGGCCACGGGCTGAAGAGTTAGAAGAATTCAAAGTATTCGTTCTGCTCCCACTCTGTGACCTCGGCGGGGTCGGCGGCGGATCCGGCCTCCTCCACATATCTGTTGTACTCAAAACGCTTGAGCATGACCAGGTAGTCGACGATCTCGGACCCCAGGGCCTGGCGGAAGAATTTGTCTCGGTCGAGCGCCTCCACCGCCTCACCCAGACTGACGGGCAGGGCCGGCGCCGCCTCTGAGTAGGGGTCGGCATGGACCATCGGCGGTGGGGCCAGTTGGCGTCGGATCCCGTCCAGTCCAGCGGCGATGTTGGCGGCCATGTAGAGGTAGGGATTGGCGGCCGGCTCCCCGAGCCGATTCTCCAGGTGCGAGCCCTGGTCCCCGGGCTGTCCCTGAACGCGGAGCATCGAGCCGCGGTTCTCCAGCGCCCAGTTGACCCGGTTGGGCGCGAACGAGTACGGCTTGAACCGCTTGAAGCCGTTGACGGTGGGGGTGGAGAAGACGGTCATGGGGATGGCGTGCTCCAGGATTCCTGCGGCGAACTGACGCCCGGTCAGAGAGAGCGCCTCCTGGTCGGTGCTGGCAAAGGAGTTGCCTCCCTGCTTGGCGTCCTGGAGCGACTCGTGCAGGTGCCAGCCGCTCGAGGAGACGTTGGGGATCAGTGGCCGGCACATGAATGTGGCGTGGAAGCCGAGCTGGTGGCAGATTTGCTTGGCGGCGGTCCGGAACAGGACCATGGCATCAGCGGCTCCCAGTCCCAGCTGGGGGTCGAAGGTGATCTCCGTCTGACCGGGACCCCACTCGTCCTCCATGGTGCGCAGAGGCAGCCCGACCGCCTCGAAGTGGTCCCGCAGAGGATCGAGGATCTCGCTGATCTGGGCCAGGCGGGTCTCGGAAAGGTACTGGTAGCCCTGAGCCACCACGCTGACCTGAGGCGCCTTGGGCGGCCAGCCGGTTTCGTCGATGCCGATCCGCAGCTGCTCCCGACGGAAGATGTAGAACTCGACCTCCAGGCCGGCGGCGTACTCGAAGCCCATCTCTCGCGCCAGCTCAAGCTGCCGGCGCAGCACCTGCCGGGTGAAGAGTCCCACCGGCTTGCCATTGCTGAAATAGGCGTCGGAGAGCACCCAGGCGGTCTGGTTGGCCCAGGAGAGGACCTGGAAGGTGGTCGGGTCCGGGACCAGGACCAGATCCGGGAAACCTGTCAGCTCGGGGATGCCGAACCCGCCCCCCTCCACGAAGGCCGGGGGAAATACCTTGTTGGCCGTGTCGAGGCTCAGGATGGCCCCGGAGAAGTCGATGCCGTTGCGCAAAGAGAGCAGGAAATCGTGGGCGGACACGAACTTGCAGCGGACCATCCCGTGCTGGTCCACCACCCCCACCCGCACCGTCCGGATGCCCTGCTCCGAGACCAGCGCTGCGGCGCGCTCGGCGCCCGCCTGCATGGCGTCGGTGAAGAGACCGTGCTGGGCGATGAAACCCACCTTGCCGACGGCTAAGTCCCGCACTGACGTGCTGGTCATTTACCTCTCCTCCTCGTGCGTGCTCTCCCCCCGCCGCTCAGCCGCCGCCAGCCGCCACCCCTGACGCCGCCGGGTGTCCGGTCTGGCTCTCACCCACCGACACCACCTCCTTGGGCGCCAGCCTAACCCTGTGACTGGCGGTCGGGAAGCAGAGCGTGAAGATGGCCTCGTCCAGTGAGTGGAGAGCGGTGCTGGCGACCTCGGCCCCATCCAGTCGGAAGCGCCAGCCATCGTTCTCGGGGTTGCCGGCGTAAAAGAGGGGCGAGCCTCTGGCGGGCAGGTAAGCCAGGTTGGCACTTCCTCCCAGCTGCCGGTGCACCTCCTTGAGCGCGGTCGCTGGCTCCGGGCCATCCGCGACCAGTGACTCAAAGAGCCGGAATCCGACCTCGCTGTCCGCCTGCCCCTCGAGCTTCCCTGCGAAATGGTCCCGCAACCCGGGGGCTCCATCCAGCCCACCGTTGTGGCCGAAGGCAAAGGAGCCATCGTCGGCCACGAAGGGCTGGGTGTCGGCCAGGCCGACCGTTGTGAGTCGAGCGGGTCGGCGGAGATGGAGCAGGAAGTGGCTGGAGCGGATCCCGAGCAGGTTGGCCCGGCCATTGTGGTCGTCGCGGAGTGTCCCCGGATCCCGGTACCGACGGATCCGACCCGCCTCACGCCAGGCCAGACCCCAGCCGAAGCCGCCAATCCCTAGGCGTTCTAACTCCAGGCCCCAGGGAAGCACCTTCTCGAAGGGTTGCGGCTCGGGCCACACGGCGACCAAAATCTCACACACTACGTCCGCTCTCCGGGCTTGGGGTACCGTCTGCGGGGCCAGTCCGATGGGCATCGCTCTGATCCAAGAGCGACTCGGCCAGCTCCAAATCGAACGACTTGGGCGGCAGCTCCCCCAGGCAGAGCAGAGTCTCGGTGCGCTCGATCCCGCTGATCCGCCAGACCCGCTCGAAGAGCAGCTCCCGCAGGTGTTGCTGGTCCCGGGCCCGCAGCCGCACCAGGAGGTCGGAATCGCCGGTGACCACCTCCACCTGCTCCACCTCAGGCAGGCGCCGAAGCTCGGCGACCGTGGCCGCCTGCTCGCTGCCCTGCACCCCGGTGACCCGGATGTAGACCAGCAGGCCGTAACCCAGCCGACTCCAGTCGATCTCAGCTCGGTAGCCACGGATCACCCCGTGACGTTCCAGCCGGGCGATCCGCTCGGCGACCGCCGGGGCTGACATGCGCACCTCAGCGGCGATCCCGCGCACCGAGCGGCGGGCGTCGCGCAGCAGCAGTACCAGGATCTGGAGATCGGTTGGATCGAGGCCCATTGGGGGCCCCTGGACCGCCGCAAACGGTCCGGATTCCGGCTCACCATCAGTAAGGTGGTTAAGAGGTTTTACCGCTATGTCGTGAGGAGCGCTCCCGTTAGCCACCCTTTCATGATATAGGTAGATGCCATAATTAGGCTATCATTTGCGACTGGGGCCGGACGGTTTTCCGTCTGGTTTGTGGGCACGGTGACAGCGGGATTTGTGGGGCCGGATTTGATCGCCGGCTAAGGGCGTCGAGGGGAGTTCAGCTATGAGTCTCGCGGACCAGTACTTCGCCGAGCCGGGATCGGGCAAGGCCCCCACCAGCCAGGGTCATTTCGTGGACCTGGCCAAAGACGTCGAGCCGGTCGTGTTCGTGCCTGGACTGGAGTTCAGGCCGGCTCTGGGCGAGGCCACCATGCTGAATTCCGTGCGCTTCGCGCCCCACACCGAGGCTCCCCTGCACAGCCACGACGAGGAGCAGCTGACCCTGGTGGTGGAGGGAGAGCTGGAGTTCGAGATCGATGGCGAGGTGCGCCTGCTCACCCCGGGGATGGTGGCGGTGATCCCGGCCAATGTCCCTCACGGGGCCAAGACCGGAGATCTGCCCTGCCACGAGTACGACGTCTTCAACCCACCCCGCCGAGCGCTGCTGGCCCTGCGGACTCAGAGCCTGCCCCAGGCCGACGGCTAGCTGGTGGATCTCAACCTGCAGGGGCGACGGGCCGTGGTGACCGGTGGCTCCAAGGGGCTGGGCGCGGCCATCGCCAGGGAGCTGCTCGCCGAGGGAGCGGTGGTCGCGATCTGCTCTCGGAACCAGGATGAGCTGGAGGCCGCGGCAGAGGAGCTGCGCCAGGGCGGGGGCCAGGTGGTCGCGCAGGTCGCAGACGTCACGGACCCCGAGCAGGTGGAGAGCTTCATCGGCCACTCGGTGGCGGAGCTGGGCGGTCTTGACGTACTGGTCAACAACGCGGGCCGGGCCCATCCCGGGACCTTCGCGACATTGACCGACGCCGACTTCCAGGCGGATCTGGAGGTCAAGCTCTTCTCCCAGATGCGCTGCAGCCGGGCCGCGCTGCCCCACCTGCGCCAGGCCGGAGGTGGAGCGATCATCAACATCAACGCCATCTACGGGCGGCAGCCCGACCCCGCCTTCTTCGCCACCTCGGTGGACCGGGCAGCTTGCCTGGCCTTCAACAAGGCGCTGGCGATGGAGGTGGCGGCTGAGGGGATCCTGGTCAACAGCGTCAACATCGGCTTCGTCCGCACGCCCCAGTGGCACAACCTCCACCAGCGGCGGGGACCCCAGCTCAGCGAGGAAGAATTTCTGGCCCAGACTGCCGCGGTCGAGGTCCCCCTGGGCCGGTTCGGCGAGGCCGACGAGGTCTCGGGGCTGGTCGCCTTTCTGGCCAGTTCTCGGGCCAGCTACATCACCGGTGCGTCGATCGACGTAAGCGGTGGCATGGGGAGGTACGTATGACCGCACCTGGTGAGATCGTCTACTTCGGCGGAGAGTTCGTGGACCAGGAACGGGCCCGGGTCCCGATCACCTCCCACGCCTTCAACTACGGCACCGGCTGTTTCGAGGGGATCCGCGCCTACTGGAGTGACCCCCGCGAGCAGCTCTTCGTGATCCGGCTTAGGGAGCACGGCCAGCGGATCCTGCGCTCGGCGAAAATCCTGCATCTGGAGCCAGATCCCGAGCTCACCGTGGGCAGGTTTGAGCAGATCGTCCTGGAGCTGCTGGCCCGCAACGACTACCACCAGGACGCCTACATCCGTCCCATCATCTACAAAGGCGGTCACACCATCAAGGTGACCCTAGCCGGGATTCCCACCGAGTTCTGCTGTTACACGCTGCCGATGGGCGACTACCTGGACATCCGCAAGGGACTCCGGATGATGACCTCCAGCTGGCGTCGAATCGATGACAACGCCATTCCGGCCCGGGCCAAGCCGACCGGGGCCTACCTCAATGCCGCCCTGGCTGCCGACGAGGCCCGGTCGCTGGGCTTCGACGAGGCGCTGATGCTGACCCACGACGGCCAGGTGGCCGAGGCCTCCTCGGCCAACCTCTTCATGGTCCAGGACGGGGTTGTGATCACCCCCCCGGTCACCGACGACCTGCTGGTTGGGGTGACCAGGGACTGCGTCATCGCGATGGTCAAGCAGAAGGGCTGGGCGCTGGAAGTGCGTCAGATCGACCGCAGCGAGCTGCTGGCGGCCGACGAGGCGTTTCTCTGCGGGACCGGGGTGCAGGTCGCCCCGGTGACCAGCATCGATCAACGTCAGGTCGGGGACGGCCAGCTGGGCGAGCTGACCAAGGAGCTCCAGGACTGGTACCTGCAGATCATGCGGGGGGAGGTGGAGGACTTCGCCAGCTGGCGCACTTTGGTCGCGCCGCTGGCCCTGCCGGCGAGTCGCTGACCGAGCTGGCTGAAGAGGAGATTGGAAATGGCGCTGGTCCACCTGGTCGAGGAGTCGGAAGCCGAGGGGCTGGTCCAGGAGGTCTACCAGGACATCATGACCAGCCGCAAGCTGGCCCGGGTGCCCAACTACTGGAAGGCGCTGGCCAACCAGCCGGCGGTGCTGGCGGTCACCTGGGAGAAGCTCAAGACGGTGATGGCCGAAGGTGCTCTCGATCGACGCACCAAGCAGATCATCGCGGTCGCGGTGTCGGCCACCAATAACTGCGACTACTGCCTGCAGAGCCACACGGACGCGCTCCGGAGCCTTGGCCTCGGTGACGCCGAACTGGTCGAGCTGATGGCGGTGGTGGACTTCTTCAACGGATCGAACGCTATGGCATCGGGACTGAAAGTTGAGTACGTCCCGGCGGTGCCGCTGGAGGAGGAGTCGCCCGCCGGGGCATCAACAAACGGAAAGGAGGGGACCTGAATGGCGACCAGCGAAGCGATATCCCAAGCCGGGAGCCTGGAGGGCACCGGCCAGCTGCGCAAGGGAAGCCTGCGCACCATCGACGCGGTGGCGATGGCGGTCGCGGTGCTGGCACCGGCGATGGCCATGGCCTACAACACCAGCGGGTCGGCGGCCTTCTCGGGCACCTCGACCCCACTGGCGTTCCTGATCGGAGGCATCGGTTGCCTGGCTCTGGGCTTTGTGGTGATCGGATTCACCCGCCGGATGGCCTCGGCCGGCTACGCCTACACCTACTCCAGCCGGACGCTGGGCAAGCGGGTGGGCTTCTTGACCGGCTGGATGTACTTCTTCGGGTTCTTCTGCTTCGTGCCGATGACCATGAGCGGGGTGGGCGGCTTCACCGCCGCCTTGATCCAGACCGAGGTCTGGCACGGGATGCCCAGCTGGTTCTGGTTCCCTATCTTCCTGGTGGGGATGGCGGCGCTGGTGACCCTCTCCTACCGGGGCGTCAAGCTCAGCGCCCGGGCCCTGCTCTGGGTGGGAGCGGTCACCGTCACCGTGATCGTGGTCCTCGACGTCATCCTGACCATCAAGGGGGGAAAGTTCGGCCAGACGCTGCAGCCGTTCACCTTCGGGCACACCCTGCAGGGAGGCTTCAGTGGCATCTTCTACGGACTGATCTTCGGGGTCACGTCCTTCATCGGCTTCGAGACCGCAGCGGTGCTCGGTGAGGAGACGCGAAACCCCCGCAAGGCGATCCCGATTTCGGTGCTGGTGGCTGTCTGCTTCGCCATCATCTTCTACGTCTGGACCACCTACAACATCGCCATCGGAGTGGGAGTCAACGCGGCTGGTTCCAAGGCCTGGGCCGCCAACCCCGCCATCCTGGCCACGCTGGCCAAGACCTTTGTCGGCACGCCGATGATGATCATCGTCGACCTGGCCGCCATCGGCTCGGCGTTCATCGTCTGCCTGGCCTGCGCTACCGCCGCGACCAGAACCCTCTTTGCGATGGGTCGGGAAGGGGTGCTGCCGAACTGGCTGGGACGCACCCATCCAGTCACCCGCACCCCGACCAACGCGATCCTGATGCTCGCCGGAGCGGCCACGATTTCCGCCTTTGTGAGCGGCATCCTTTGGAACCTGGGCCCCTCCAATAACTATTTCTTCTACGCCAGTGTTGGCACCATTGCGGTGTGCCTCGTCTATGTGGTCCTCTGCGTCGGTGGCTCGGTCTACTTCCGCCGCATCTCGCAGCGGTACAACCTGCTCGTCCACGGGCTGATCCCGGTGATCGGGATCGCCGTCTTTGGTCTCGCCGTGTACGGTTCCATCTACTCAGGAGCGGTTCCGCCGGCGCCCTATACCTTCGTGCCCTACGTCAACCTGGGCTGGCTGGTGGTGGGGATCATGCTGGTGGCCTACCTGTCCAAGAGCGCCCCCGAAAAGGTGGGCCAGATCGGGTCCATCCTGGGCGAGGAGGGCGGGGAGGCGGCCGCGGTTCTGGATCAGCCAGCAATCGCGCCCGCCAGCGGCTAGTGGCGGGCGGCAACACCATCCCCAAGCGGGCTTCGGGTGAGGGCCGACGGGCCCCCACCCGGGCCCACTTCCGCGCCCAGTCATGATCGACAGCCATGGCCACCCGGTCACCGGGGCGGGCGAGCCGCTCGACCTCAGTGGGATCCACCTGGAGATCGCCAGCGACGGGGAGGCCCGAGCGCTCAGAGCCCAGGCCTCCCCCGGCCGGCTGAGCCAGGAGCTGATGGCCGTGCGGCTGTCCGCCTACCTCCGTTGCGAGGTGGAAGAGCTAGGTGTGGCCAGGGCCCAGGCCAGCGCCCACTGGCCCGGCTACGTGGCCGGACTCTTCGCCGACGCCCGCATCGAGGGCCTGGTCTTGGACCCCGGAAGCTACCAGGAGGATCCCGCGCCAGCGACCCAGGAGATGGCCACTATCACGGCGACCAAGGTCCGCCCGATCATGCGCCTCGACCCCTTGCTGGACCGGCTCATCTCCGAGGGGCTGACCGCCTCGGAGATCCTTGCGGCCGCCGAGCAGGCGGTACACCAGGCTCCCGATCAGGGATATGTCGGGCTGAAGACGATCCTCGCCTATCGCACCGGGCTCAAGGTGGACCCCGACGCGACTCTGAAGGAGGCGGATGCCTCGCTCAAGAACACCAAGGAGCTGCCCACGCGCCGACGGGGCAAGGCGCTCCGCGACCTGATCTGTCGCAAGACGCTGGGCTGGGCCACCGAACTCGATCTACCGATTCAGTTCCACACCGGCTTCGGCGACTCCGAGCTCCGGCTCAGTGAGGCCGATCCTCTGCTCTTGGAGGAGCTGCTGCTGACCCCCGAGGGGACAGCCGCCACCGTGGTGCTGATCCATGGTTCCTATCCCTGGCACGAACAGCTGGCCTACCTGACCTTGGTCCGACCCAACGTCCACGCCGAACTTTCGCTCTTCAATCTGTTCGCCCCGGTCACGGTCGCCCAGAGGCTGGAGCGGGTGCTGGAGCTGGCACCCGCCTCCCGGGTGATGTGCGGCACCGATGGCCACGGCTCGCCCGAGACCTACTGGTTCGCTGCCCACGTACTGCGCGAGGCCTGGGCCAAAGTGCGCCAGGACTGGGCGGCTGCAGGGGCCCGCAAGGCGTGGCTCACGTCACTTGAGGACTCCATCTTTCGGGCCAACGCCGCCCGCCTCTACCGGTTCTGACCGGAACGGTCCATCGCCAGCACGGCCAGCTGCTCCCGGTGGCAATGGTCACGGGTCAGGCCGGATTGCTACTCGTGATCGCCAACGTTGACCGAGAGCGCCCCCTCCATACCGGGAGAAGTGCGTCGGGAGGGAATCAATGACTGCCAGCTCTGCCGCTGTCGCCCGGTCAGAGCGAATGCGAGGGGAGTTCGCGCCAAGAGGCCAGTGAGCAGGCCGCAGCCCACAAAGACGAGCACCACCGTGAAGAGGGACACCACCGGCCAGGGGATGACGCCGTCGAGATTGCGCCAGCCCCAGGCCTCCAGCGGAACAATGAATAGCATTTGAGAGAGGTAGATGCCGTAGGAGTTGTCGGATCCGGAACGAACCAGTGCCCGCAACCGAGTGGATCGGCGAGCGTCCGCCAGCCAGACCCCCAACAGGTAGAGCGAGCAGATGGCGCCAATGTAGAAGGGCACCACGATGGGCTGGAAGGGATCTGTCGGCCCGCCCAACCCAATGACGGTACCGGTCGAGTCCAGGGTGTACCAGAGCTCGGCGACCGCGGCGGCGGCGGCAGTCGCGGCCAGAACCAGATGCGCGTGGCTCCGCAGCCAGGCGTCAATGGTGTCTAGGTGCCAGGCGACGACCATGCCTCCGACCAAATAGAACTGGTAGGAGGTGAACTCTCGGGACGCGGCGAGTCCCAGCATCCACGACGGCAAGTGCGACCAGTGGATCAGGGAGACGAGCACCAACTGAAGCACCAGGCTGATCGAGAGCAGCCACTTGTGATGCCGTTGGGTCGCCCGCAATAGTAGCAAAAATAGGGGGAAAACAAGGTAGAACTGCATGATCACGATCAGGTAGTACAGCTGGTAGTAACCGGTACCCACCAGGTATCCCAGGTGAGCTAGTGCGCCCAGCGGTGTGTACGAGACTCCCTTTAGCGGGAAAACCATGCGAAGGCCGAAGTAGATGAGCGTCCAAGCGAGATACGGGATCCCCACGGCCACGAAACGGCGCTTGTAGAAGCGGCGGTATCCCCCGCGCGCCAGATCCCGGTAGCTGTAGGTGAGCATGCACGCTGAGAGAAAGAGAAACCCCTCGCGGGTCACGTGGAACAGTAGGATCGACGCGCCAACGGCGATGGCGCCGCCTGGGGCAAAACCCAACAACGTGTGATTGGAGATCACCCCGACCTGTTTGATCGGCCGCATCGCGTCGACGTGGTCGAGACGCCGTTTGGAATTGTTCGCGCCGTGAGTCGGGGGAGTGCTCCCCGCTGGTGGCGAGCTCAGTGGGTCTTCCACCGAGAGCTAGTAGTGGCCTTTGGTGGTGGGGCGATGGGTCACGAGCTGGCCCGCAGGCAGTAGAGGCTCACGGTCTGGCCGACCAGGTGTCGGCGCACCTTGCCGGTGGCGCCAAACGGAAGGTTCTCGACCACGTGAAATGCGACCGGCCGCCGGGCCCGCGACAACGACCGCTCGCAGTGCTCCTGGACCCGGTGCACCAGCACTCTGGCCCGGGCCCCGTCCCGCTGGCTGATCGGAACTCTGGGCACCAGATAGGCGACCGGGACCTGTCCCATGACCACATCGGCCCGAGCCACGACGGCGACCGCCGCGATCTCGGGGTCGGCCATGATCACCTCCTCCACTTCGCGAGGGTAGATCTTCTCGCCACCCCGGTTGATCACGTCGTCGGCGCGCCCGACCAGGAATAGGTAGCCATCGTCATCCAGCCGGCCGAGGTCGCCGGTGTCGAGCCATCCATCCGAGTCGAACCGGTCCTCGTAGCCGGCGCCAAAGTACCGAGTGATAACGCCCGGCCCTCTGATCAGAACCGCTCCAACTGCCGTCGACAGGGATCCGATCTCGTCTGGACCGTCCTCAGCCGGTCGACGGGCGCCTTCCCGCTCCCGGTGGCGCCCGGCCGCTAGGGCAGCGGGCAGCAGGCGCAGTTCGACTCCGATCGGCACTCCCACCGAACCCGGTTTGCGGGTGCCGCTGAGGGGATTGGCGGTGATCTGGCTACCCGCCTCGCTCATCCCGTATGTCTCGATCACTGGGACGCCGGTGGTGTCCTCGAAGCGCCGAAGAGTCGACACCGGCAGCGGTGCGGAGGCCGACCTGATGAACCTCACCGATGATGGAACCCGCTCATCCGGATCGAGCGGAACCAACCGGGCGATCACCGCGGGCACAGCATTGATCCAGGTGACTTGCCACCGCTCCATCAGTCGCCAGAAGCCCTTGCGGTGGAAGCGATCGTCGACCACCAAGGTCGCGCCCGCCAGCAGGGTCGCCAACAGTCCCACCGCCTCCGCGTTGATATGGAAGAGGGGAAGTGGATTGAAGCCGCAGTCACTGGGCGTGAGCTGGTGGTGGGAGGCGATGCCGCGCGCGGTATGCAGCAGCTGGGCCTCGGAAAGACAGATCAGCTTCGGTTGGCCGGTAGTCCCCGAACTGGAGAGGAGGAGACCGCCTGACGTGCCGGCAGGGTGGGCGTCACGGTTGGCAAAGAGATTGCTCGGAGGCACAGGAATCACGGGCGCGGCCGGCCGCGCGTTTTCCTGCAGTCCTGTCCAGCCGGAGTGGAACGCCAATTCCGGCCTGTCGAAGGATCCGGTTGGTAGCTCGCTCCACCCGTCCACAGCTGGGCCGGGAGACGGATGGTCAGCGATCACGATGCGGGGATGAAGCCGCTGGCATACGGCGCTCAGCTCCTCGTCGGGCGCGGCAGGATTGAGTGGTGCCGCAGTTCTGCCTGAAGCGACCACGGCCAGGAACAGCAGTGAGAAGTCAACCGGGTCTGCCACGGCGATACCTACCACCTGGCCCCGCCGGGCGCCCAGCTTGGGGAGCAGTGTGCGCCAGCGGTCCACCACTTCGTGGAGCTCGCCGAAGGTGATCCCACGCTCCCCACGTGAATGCTCGAGAAAGGCGTCCTCACCGTCGGTTGCGGCCCTACGCCGAATAACTTCAGCCAACTGGGACCCGCGATCAGAAGGCTCAATCTCGGGGATTTCTGCCGCCATCAGTACATCATTCGGTGGTCGCGATAGTGCTTGAACTCGATCAGGTTGTCGGACGGGTCGCGCAGGACGAAGGTGCGGTGCACCTCGGCCCGGCCCTCGAACCTGCTCGTGAGGTCACTGAAGAAAGGGATCTCGCGCATAACTGCAACCTCATGCACAGCGTCGAAGTCCTCACCGTGCCGGAAGGTAACCCCGAAATGGCGCGGGTACATGCTCTCTGGACCACCTTTGGATCCAGGATCCCCCGCGGTCAGATGGCAGACCACCTGGTCGCCGAAGAAGTCCAGCGTGATGCGATCGTCGTAGTGGCGGGCCAGCTTGCAGCCGAGCAGGTCTACGTAGAAGTGCTGGGCAGCCTGCAGGTCGTAGGCCGGGATGGCCACGTGGAAGACGTCACCGGAGTCCCTCACCGAACGGCGCCTTCGAACACGGTCAGGGTGTCGGACCGCAACCCGAGGCGCAGTGTTTCCAACGGAATGACGTCGTTGGCCGCCACATTGCCGAGATTGACGTCGCTGCCGACGCGGCGGACGAAATATGCCTGTAGGGTCGTGGTCGGGGCCTCGAACATCAGCTGGTTAACTGTGAGCTCGCCGCCCAGCAACTCTTCGATGAGCCCGATGCGAAGTTGGCCATCGCTGCGGCAGATTCCGGAGCGCCCACTTTCCCGCGATTCCAGGGTAACCAGAGAGGCGCCGGCATCCAAGTCCTCGCAGATGTACTCGATCCAGCGCTTGGGCATCAATTCCTCTGAGCGGGTTGGGTCCTTGAAGCCCACTTCTGAGATCACCGTGAAGTCAGGAGCCAGCTTGCGGATGTAGTCCGCCTTCTCATGGTTGGACATGGTCACGGTTCCGTTCGACACCTCCACTCGGGTACAGCCGTATTCCTGACAGAGGGCACGGAACTCATCAAAACGCCGCTGCAGCACGTGCTTTTCGAAGAGTGTGCCGCCGAAGTAGAAATCGATTTCGCGTTCTTGGAGCACCTCGACCTTGCTGCTCAGTTCCCGGGAGACCAGGGCGGTCCCCCAGCCGAACTTCACCAGGTCGATGAAGTCGCCCGCGCTGTCGATCATGTCACCCAGGGTGCGTAGGGGAAGGCCATCGTCGAGAACCATGGTCAACCCGGCGTTGCGAGGTTTGGTAGCCCGTGCTGGGAGTCGCAAGGTCGTTTGATTCATCGGAGCGCTCCGTCTGCCACCCGGCGCGAGGAGCTGGGTGTTTGGTTGCTGGCCTCGGAGGGCACTACGCGACGCACCACCAGGCCGTTCTCGATCGCTAGCCATGCCATCTCGTCAGGTCCCGTTCCGACGAGCAGGGCCAGCAAGACGCGCACCATTCCGCCGTGAGTTACCAGCACCAGGTCGCCGGGCTCGGGAAGCTGTTGAATTGCTTCGACGATATCGGCGGCCCGCGCGTAGAGTTCCCGGATCGACTCTCCGTTGGGAGGGGCGGCATCGGCGTCGGTCACCCGTCCGTAGCGGATGCCTGAGAACCGTGGAGAGAGAGTCCGAGTCCCTGTTCCTTCAGCCCGGCCGTAGCTTCGCTCGCGCAACCGGCGATCTGACCCCACCGGAAGGCCCAGAGCGGCGGCTATCGGATCCGCGGTCTGCAGAGCACGCTGCAGGTCACTCGACCAGACCACTCCCACCGGTTCGTCAGCCAGTTGGCGGGCCACTTCCTGGGCCTGGGCCACTCCCCGCCGGGTTAGCACGGGCACCTGGGTCTGCCCCTGCACCAGACCGCGGGCGTTCCAGGTGCTCTCCCCATGGCGAACCAGCCAGATCACCCGTTCGCTCGGCGCGGGATCGATCACCAGACCAGTCTTTCGGCCAACCCTTAGGTTCCGGTGAGGTATTGCTGGGCACGGCCTCAAGTTCTGCTGGGAAAAGGAACGCCGAAGCGTTGGAGCCGACCGAGGCGGGCCTTGGTTGGCCGTCAGCCGCCGGCGGAAAAGCTCCAGCCGGCGGTTGGGGTGGTGGCGGGCGCCCTCACACCCTCAGGAGAAGAGCCCCTCGGTGGTGGTCACCGGACGCCACTTGGGCCGGCTCAGCTCGAAGGCGGCGATGGCCTTCTCCTGACCGACGGCCATGGCGATCGGATCGCGGCCGCTCAGTAAACAGTCACGCCAGAAGGGGTCGATGGCGAAGTCGGCGATCGACCCACCTTGGTCCCGGACCTGTTGCTGGTCGAGGTCGACAGCCAGCCGATAACCGCCCTTCGTCGCGCGCTCACGGAGGCCGGTTACCGCATCGGCTGGCAGCTGGACCGGAAGCAGTCCGTTCTGCAGGGCATTGGCGGTGAAGATGTCGGCGAAGGACGGAGCGATGACCACCCTGAATCCCATCCCCACCAGTGCCCACACGGCGTGTTCCCGCGAGGAACCGCAGCCGAAGTTGCGCCCGGTGACCAGGATGCTGGCGCCTTGACAGGCCGGGTCGTTCAGTTCGAATTCGGGACGGGGCTGTCCCTGGTCGTCGTAGCGCCAGGCGAAGAAGCAGGCGTCGCCGTAGTCGTCCCGGTCGGTCCGCTTCAGGAACTGCTTGGGGATGATCTGGTCGGTGTCGACATCGTCGCGGCTCAGGGCCGCACAAAGCCCCTCGTGAAGCGTGAAGACATCCATCTCTTTGCCCTACCCGACGGCCGTCAGGGCGGCCGGCTCCAGATCTCGGACGTCGACGAAGTGACCGTGGAGTGCCGCCGCTGCTGCCATCGACGGACTGACCAGGTGGGTGCGGCCCCCGGCGCCCTGGCGACCCTCGAAATTGCGGTTCGAGGTCGAGGCGCAGCGCTCGCCTGAGGCCAGTACATCCGGGTTCATGCCCAGGCACATCGAGCAGCCGGCCTCCCGCCATTCGAAGCCCGCGTCGATGAAGATGCGGTCGAGCCCCTCCTTCTCGGCGGCCCGCTTGACGGTTTGGGATCCTGGCACGACCATCGCCCGGACCCCGGGATGCACCCGACCGCCGGCGGCGATGGCCGCTGCAGCTCGGAGGTCCTCCAGCCGGCCGTTGGTGCAGGAACCGATGAATACCCGGTCGATCGAGATCTCCTCGATCGCGGTGCCCTCGGTGAGCCCCATGTACTCCAGAGCCCGGACAACCTGCTGGCGCTCCAACTCGTTGCTGAACTCGCTCAGCCGGGGAATCCGCCCGGTTACCTGGGCCACCATGCCCGGGTTGGTTCCCCAGGTCACATGGGGCACCAGCTGGCTGGCCTCGATCACAACCGTGCGATCAAATTCCGCCCCTTCGTCGGTGGCGAACTCCAGCCAGGCCTGGGTCGCCTGCTCGAACTCCGACCCTTTCGGGGAGGCCGCCCGACCGGCCAGGTAGCGCACCGTTGTCTGGTCAGCGGAGACCAGTCCAGCTCGAGCTCCCGCCTCGATAGTCAGGTTGCAGACCGTCATCCGACCCTCCATTGACAGCGCCCTGATGGCGCTGCCGCAGTACTCGACCACGGTGCCCTGAGCGCCCGCCACCCCAACCCGGCCGATGATCGCCAGGGCCATGTCCTTGGCGGTAACCCCCAGCGGTAGCTCACCGTCCACTCTGATCTCCAGGGTCTGGGCGGGAGCTTGCCAGAGGCACTGGGTGGCCAGAACCTGCTCCACCTCGGAGGTACCGATCCCAAAGGCCAGCGCTCCAAGTGCCCCGAGCGTCGAGGTGTGGGAGTCGCCGCAGACGATGGTCATGCCCGGCTGGATCAGGCCCAGCTCCGGTCCGATCACGTGAACGATCCCCTGGCGCCGGTGGTGCAGATCCAGCAGGGGCACCCGGGCCTCGCCGCAGTTGGCGGCCAGCTGACGGAGCTGCTCGGCGGCCACCGGGTCGGGGGTGGGCCGGCTGCGCTCCCAGGTGGGCACGGTGTGGTCCATCACCGCCAGGGTGAGGTCGGCGCGACGGACTCCCCGACCCTCCGCCCGCAGTCCGGCGAACGCTTGGGGCGAGGTCACTTCATGGACCAGGTGCAGGTCGACGTAGATCAGGGCCCGGGAGTCCGGGTCGCCGCTGACCGTGTGCGCGTCCCAGATCTTGCGATACGCGGTCCGGGGGGCAGCCGACGATTCCTGCTTGACCACGGCGCGGTTCTGCTCCATCCGGTTGATGTCCTTCATATGGTGCTGGCCAGAATTCTCAGGCGGTCGGGGAGAGGCGGGCCAACGATTCGGCATGGCGGGCCGCCCACTCGTAGCTGTCGACCAGCGCCAGCGCGGAGGCCTGGAGGATGTTGGCGGAGCATCCGACCGTGGTCCAGACCCGCTCGCCGTCACTGGAGTCTATCCCCACCCTTACTGTGGCCCCGGTCCCCTGATCCCCGTCGATGACCCGAACCCGGTAATCCAGCAGCTGTACTGAGGCCAGGCTCGGGAAGTGTGGAGCTAAGGCTCGGCGCAGGGCCAGGTCGAGCGCCTCCACCGGGCCGGCCGCCTCGGCGGCGGTGTGGACCACGGTGCCGGCCACCAGCACCTTGACACTGGCCTGAACGTTCTGGGACGGCTCAGCCGCCCGCGGGGTCGAGGTCTCGTGGGCCACCAACAGCGACTCCTGCAGCGCGAACGGCGCGCAGTCGCCCGGGGCGCTCCTGGTGACCAGCAGCTCGAAGGAGGCGTCGGCGTCCTCGAAGGCCCAGCCGGCGGTTTCCAGCTGCTTCAGTCGCTCCACGATGGATCCGCGGGCGTCCCGGTCAAGACCCTCAAGCCCCAGCTCCTTCAGCTTGCTGGCAACGTTGCTGCGCCCGCTCTGGTCGGAGACCACCGTCCGGGCCTCGTTCCCCACCAAAGCGGGGTCGATGTGCTGATAGGCGCGCTCGTCCCGGGCGACCGCCTGGGCGTGGAGTCCCCCCTTGTGCAGAAAGGCGGCAGGGCCGACGTAGGGCCGGTGGGGATCCGGTGCCCGGTTGACCAGGGCGTCGAACAAGCGGGAGACCCCGACCAGCTCCTGCAAGCGCCCAGGACTGAGCACCGGGCGTCCCAACTTCAACTGGAGGTTGGCGGCGATGACCAAGAGGTCGGCGTTGCCGCAGCGCTCGCCGCTGCCGTTGACGGTGCCCTGGACCATGGTGGCGCCGGCCTCCACCGCGGCCAGGGAGTTGGCCACCGCGACTCCAGCGTCGTTATGGCAGTGGATCCCGAGCGGTACCTCGATCTTGGCTCGCACCACCTCGGTGGCCCGGCCCACCGCAGTTGGAAGCTGGCCGCCGTTGGTGTCGCAGAGGACTAACCAACTGGCACCGGCCCGGGCCGCGGTCTCGATCACGGACAGGGCGTAACCCTGGTCCTGGTCCAGCCCGTCGAAGAAATGCTCGGCGTCGAAGATCACCTCTCGGCCCAGGGCGACCGCGTAGGTGACGGTGTCCTCCACCATCCGCAGGTTCTCCTGTGCTGTGGTGCCCAGCACCGTCTCCGCCTGCCAGCGGGAGGACTTGCCCACCACCGTCACCACCGGGGCGCCGGAGTTGATGGTCAGCGCCAGTCCCGGGTCGAGCAGCGCCTCGACTCCCGGGCGACAGGTCGAACCGAAGGCGGCCAGCCGGGCAGAGCCCAGCGGGGCCAGGGCCAACCGCTCGAAGACGGCGGTGTCCCGTGGATTGGCCCCCGGCCAGCCGGCCTCGACGTAGTCGACCCCCAGATCATCGAGGCGGCGGGCGACCTTGAGCTTCTGCTCGATGCTGAGCTGGAGGCCGAAGCCCTGCATCCCATCACGCAGGGTGGTGTCGTAGAGCACCACCTTTGCCGCCCCCGGAAGGTCCTTTCGGGCTGCCGCACTCATGCGGTGGCTCCCACCGCCAGCCGTGCGAGCACTGCCTCGGTGACCGACTCGCTGGTCGCAGTTCCGCCGAGGTCGGGGGTAAGCCGACCCTCGGCGATCACCGCTCCGACTGCCTGCTCGACCGCCACCGCCAGCTCCTCCAGCTTGAGCGTGAGCCGGAGCAACAGGGCAACGGTGGCGATGGCTCCCAGGGGATTGGCGATTCCTTTCCCAGCGATGTCAGGCGCCGAGCCGTGGACCGGCTCATAGAGCCAGGGACCCTCCCCTCCTCCGCTGGCTGATGGGAGGACCCCGAGCGAGCCGCTGAGGGCGCCGGCCTCGTCAGTGAGGATGTCGCCGAAGAGGTTCTCGGTGACCACCACGTCGAAGGCTGCCGGCTGTTGCAGCATCCGCAGCGCGAAGCTGTCCACCAGGCAGTGCTCCAGAGCCACGTCGGGGAACTTCTGACCAACGTCGGACACCACCTCACGCCAGAGCTGGGAGGTGGCCAGCACGTTGGCCTTGTCCACCGAGGTGACCTGGGAGCGGCGCTGCCGGGCTGCCCGGAAGGCCACCTCGGCGGTCCGCCGGACCTCGGCCTCGCTGTACTCACTGGTGTCCACCGAATGGCGGTGGGGAGAGTGGCCGGAGACCCCCCTGGGCCGACCGAAGTAGATTCCCCCTGTGAGTTCGCGGACGAAGAGGATGTCGGCGCCCCGGAGCAACTCCTGGCGGAGCGGGCTGAGCCGCTCCAGCCCTGGCCAGACCCTGACCGGCCGGAGATTGGCGAAGGCCCCCAACCCGGAGCGCAGCCGCAGCAGCCCAGCCTCCGGTCGGACCGGGGCGTGGTCCCAGGCGGGCCCCCCGACCGCCCCCAGGAAGACGGCGTCAGCCGAGCACGCCGCCGTCAGGCTCTCGTCGGGGAGCGGGTCCCCGGTCTGGTCCAGGGCCGACCCCCCGATCAGATGGGAGCTGCTGATCAGGCTGATCCCCACCGAGCGCAGGGCGGTCTCCAGCACCCGGAGAGCTGCCGCGGTCACCTCGGGGCCGATGCCGTCGCCAGCCAGCACGGTCAGGTGCAGCGCCTTCGGTTGATCGGTCACCCGGGGGCTGACCTCAAGGTGGCCTGGGCTCCGGATACCTCACCGACGATCTGGGTCAGGGTCTCGTCCTCGACCTCCTTGGAGCTGTCCGCCACCTCCAGAAAGCGGGTCCAGACCGCCTGGAAGGAGTCCGGTGGCAGCTCCAGCCCGATCCGGTCCAACCGGTGCCGCAAGGCGTGCCGTCCAGAGCGGGCGGTCAGGACGATCCTGGACTCTCCGGCGCCGACATCCTCGGCCGCGATGATCTCGTAGGTCCGGCGATCCTTGAGGACCCCGTGCTGATGCACCCCGGAGGCGTGGGCGAAAGCGTTGGCGCCCACCACCGGCTTGTTGGCGGGCACCATCATCCCGGTCAGCTCCGCGACCAGCCGGCTGGTCGGCACCAGCTCGGTGGCGCAGAGGTTGTCGGCCAGCCCGAGCACCGGCCGGCGCACCCGAAGCGCCATCAGGATCTCCTCAATGGAGGCGTTGCCAGCCCGCTCTCCGATCCCGTTGATGCAACCCTCGACCCGCCTGGCTCCGGCGGCGATCCCGGCAAGCGAATTGGCGGTCGCCAGCCCCAGGTCATCGTGGCAGTGCACGCTGACCAGCACCCGGTCCATGCCACGGACCTCCCGGCGCACCGTTGCCACCAGGTTCTGAAATTCGCTGGGCAGGCAGTAGCCGGTGGTGTCGGGCAGGTTGATCACGGTGGCCCCCGAGTCGACGGCGGCCTGGACCACCGCGCAGAGGTAGTCGAGGTCGGCCCGTCCGGCATCCTCGGGGGAGAACTGGACATCGTCGCAGAGGGTTTTGGCGTACGCGATCGCCTCCGCCGTCTGGCGGAGGACGGCGGCCCGATCCAGCCCCAGCTTGTGGGTGATGTGGATGTCGGAGACGCTCATGAAGACGTGGATCAGGTGCCGGGGCGCGTCCCGGACCGCCTGGTAGACCGCGTCGATGTCGCTCGCCTTGGTCCTGGCCAGCCCGGTCACCGCCGGTCCCTCGACCTCGCGGGCGATCTGTTGGACCGCCTGGAAGTCGCCTGGGGAGGATGCCGGGAAGCCGGCCTCGATGACGTCGACCTGGAGCCGCTTGAGCTGGTGGGCGATCACCAGCTTGTCGGCCGGGTGCAGGGTTGCCCCCGGGCACTGCTCGCCGTCGCGCAGGGTGGTGTCGAAGAACTGCACTACCTCGGGCTGCTCGCCCTGGGCTACTGAGCCCTCCCCGGTGCTCACGAGCTGACCTCAGGGCGGCCCACCCCGGCCGGGATCGCCTCCGGCCCGATCGGGGGCTCGGTCGGAACTGTGGCGACCGGGCGGATCCAGGGCATGTGCGAGCGCAGCTGCTGGCCCACCTTCTCGATCGGCTGGTCCGCCTCCCTTGCCCGCTGGGCCAGGAAGCCCGCCCGCCCGCTCCGGTTCTCGTCGATCCAGCTCTCGGCGAAGCTGCCGTCCTGGATCCGGCCCAGGATCTCCCGCATCCGCTGGCGCACGTGATCGTCGATCACCACCTTGCCGCTGGTGTAGTCGCCGAACTCGGCGGTGTCGCTCACGCTGTACCGCATCAGGGAGAGGCCGCCCTGGTACATGAGGTCCACGATCAGCTTCAGCTCGTGCAGGCACTCGAAGTAGGCGAGCTCCGGCTGGTAGCCGGCCTCGGTGAGGGTCTCGAAGCCCGCCTTGACCAGCTCGGTCACCCCACCGCAGAGCACCGCCTGCTCGCCGAAGAGGTCGGTCTCGGTCTCCTCCCGGAAGGTGGTCTCCAGAACTCCGGCCCGGGTCGCCCCCAGCCCTCTGGCATAGGCCAGGGTTCGAGCCCTGGCGGTCCCGGTCGGGTCCTGGTGGATCGCCAGCAGCGCCGGGCAGCCGATCTCCTCTTTGAAGCAGGAGCGGACCATGTGGCCGGGGGCCTTGGGAGCGACCATGGCGACGTCACAGTATTTGGGCGGCTGGACCGTTCCGAAGTGAATCGAGAAGCCGTGGGCGAAGAGCAGCAGACTGCCCTCGGGCAGCGCCTCGGCGAGCCCATCTGAGAAGAGGGCCGCCTGCTCATGGTCCGGGATCAGCACCATGACCACGTCGGCATCGCGGGCCGCCTCCACCGCCTCCTTGACCTCGAAGCCGTCCGCGATCGCCTTGGCTCGACTGCGGCTGGTCGGGCGGAGGCCCACGGTCACCTGGTAGCCGCTGTCGCGCAGGTTCTGGGCGTGGGCGTGGCCCTGACTGCCGTAGCCGAGGACTGCGATCCGGGCTCCCTGGAGGGCGCTCGGGTCGGCGTCGGCGTCGTAGTACATCCTCATGTCTCAGACCTCCCTCCGGGGTCAGGGGCTGAATCGGGGCTAGAACCCCCGGCGGGGACGGTGGCCAAAGCCAGCGGTCCACTGGAGATCCAATCGGAACTGGTTCTCTGCCGCAGCTCCGCCAGCGCCTCCTCCACCGGTCCCGGCGGGCCGGAGATGGCGGCGATGGTCCGCTCACCGGTCTGACGCACCACCTGGCCGCCGACCCCGGTGGGCAGCCCGGTGAAGGTTCTGTCCAGCTGGTCGGTGCGGAGGTCGATCAGCGCCGTGCTCCACTCCACCGTGGCGGAGTTGGTGATGTCCTCGACGCTGACCACGTCGATCAGCTTGTTGAGCTGCTTGACGATCTGCTCATGAGCCTGGGTGCCGGCGTCTATGCGCAGGCTGATGGCCACCACGCCGGGCTCGGCGCTGGGACCGACCGCGCAGGTCTCGATGCCGAATCCGCGCCGACCCAGCAAGTTGGTGACCCGCTGCAGGACGCCGCGGCGGTCCTCCACCCTGACCGAGATCAGCCGAATCCGGCCGGGGTGGCGGGTGGTGGTGAGCCCGTCGGTGCCGGGGGCCAGCCGGGGAGCGGCGATGGCCGGTGGAGCCATCAAGGCCCCGGACACTCGACGAAGTCGGAGAGGCCCATCCCCAGCGGCACGATCGGGTAGACGTTGGCGTCGGGGTCGATCTGGAAGTCGACCACCGCTGGACCCGGGTGGGCGAAGGCCTCGTCCAGCGCGGGCCCGATCTCGCGCGACTCGCGGACCACCGCGCCGAAGCAGCCGAAGGCCCGGGCCAACATCGCGAAGTCGGGGGTGAGCACATGGTCGACCTGGGAGCGCACCCCGCCGTAGAAGTCGTCCTGAAACTGGCGCACCATGCCCAGCTGGCGATTGTTGAGGACCACCGCCTTGACCGGCAAATGGGACTCGGCAGCGGTTGCCAGCTCCTGCAGGGTCATCACGAATCCGCCCTCGCCGCTGACGCTCAGCACCCGGCGCTCCGGGTGAGCGGCCTGGGCTCCTATGGCGGCCGGGAGGGCGAAGCCCATGGTCCCCTGACCGCCGGAGTTGAGGAAGAGTCCGGGCCGATCTCCGGTCCAGGCCACCGCCGCCCAGATCTGGTTGAGCCCCACGTCGGCGACGGTGATGTCATCCGGGCCCAGCCGGGCGTAGCAGGCGGCCAGCACCTCCTGGGGTTGAAGCCGTCCGTTGTGCGGGTGGCGCAGGGGGTGCTGGGCCCGCCAGCCGTCCACCTGGGCGCGCCAGTGGGGTCGGCTCTTTGCAGAGAGCTGGGCCTCCAGCTCCTCCAGGGCGGCCCGAGCGTCGCCCACGATCTGGCAGTCCGCCTTGACCGTCTTGCCCAACTCGGCCGGGTCGATGTTGATGTGAATGATGTGAGTCGCCCGGGGGGCGAACTGATCCAAGCGGCAGGTGACCCGGTCATCGGCCCGCATGCCGACCATCAGCAGGACGTCGCAGTTGGTCACCGCCCGGTTGCAGTAGCCGGTGCCCATGAAGCCGACCAGACCCAGCGCCAGGGGATGGCTGCTGGGGAAGATCCCGGTTCCCAGCAGGGTGGTTCCCACCGGCGCGTCGCAGGTCTCGGCCAGGGCCCGGAGGGCGGCTTGGCCGCCAGAGATGGCCACCCCCCTGCCCGCCAGAATCATGGGCCGATCGGCCGCTGCCAGAAACCCCGCCGCCTGGGCGAGTTGGGATCGGTCGGGCCGTCCCGGCGCCCGGTGTGGCCGCTGCCGCTGGATCGGATCCGCCACCTCGTCAACCCGCTGCTGCTGGACGTCCTTGGGGATGTCGATGAGGACTGCCCCGGGCCGTCCGGTGCGGGCGATATGGAAGGCTTCGGCGACCACCCCGGGGATGTCCGCCGCATCGAGGATCTGGTAGCTGTGCTTGGTCACCGAGAGGCTGGAGCCGATCACGTCCGACTCCTGGAAGGCGTCGGTGCCGATGGTCGCCGCCGCCACCTGCCCGGTGATCGCCACCACCGGCACCGAGTCGAAGTGGGCGGTGGCCAGCCCGGTGATCAGGTTGAGGGCGCCCGGCCCGGAGGTCGCCACGCACACCCCCACCCTGCCGCTGGCCCGGGCGTAGCCATCTGCCATGTGGGCAGCGCCCTGCTCATGGCGGACCAGCACGTGCCGGAGGGGAAAGTCGGGCAGGTGCTGATAGATGGGCAGGTTGGCTCCGCCGGGTATGCCGAAGACCGTGTCCACCCCTTCCTTGACCAGCGCGGCCAGCAGCAGCTCGGCGCCGGTCGTCCCGGGGGTGAGGCTCGGCGCCGGAACCTGCCGGGTCGCGCGATCGATGGTGGCGGTGATGGTCACGGGCTAACTCCGCTCAGTCCGAGCCGTAGGCGTTGCCGATGGCTGCCGTCACGGCGGCGTCGGCGGCCAGGCTGCGCAGCGGTCGCTGGGGGTCGGCGGCGCTCTGGCGGCTCACCCAGTTGCGGCCTGCCTCGTCGAGCTCGATGTCATCCGGAAACGTCTCTGAGCGTCCGGATTTGGCGGTTCCTGGCGTTTCGGTGGTCACGGGATTTCTCCTCTGCGGGTTGACGATGGGTCGAAATTCGGCTGGGGTAGTAAGGCGGGGTCTTCGCTGCGGTCTGGGTACAAAAAAACCGGCCCCCCGGGGTTTCCGGGGGGCCGGTGATTTCGCCAGGTCGCGCAGACGCTAGCTGATCGGCCCTCCGGGAATTAGGAGTACTAGGACCTGGAGGTCCTCGGCGATCAGCAGGACGCGCTGGACGTTCGGCAAAGTGTCGTGATTATCCGGGCCCACCCATGGAGTGTCAAGTCACGGAACGGTCGCGGGTCGGAATGGAGTCCGTGCCCAGCGTCTGCTGAGTGCCATTCTCTAGCCCTTCGACGCGTTGCCAGGGCAGCTGGTCGATGGCGCCGCTCGGGGCCCGGTGAGGCTGGAATTGGACTCCGAAGTGGTCGCGCGGCTGAAAAAGAGCCCCTTGCTAGCATCGATTTGGTCAGGTGACCCTCTGGGAGGAATTGACCATGATGAATTTGCGTACTGTTTCGATCGCCGCCGCCGCACTTGCGTTGATCGGCCTGGGGGCCACGACAGCCCTGGCCCGCTCGGGGCGCAGCCCAGAGTCTCTGACCATGGGCCAGGTGCAGTCGGTCAACGGCTCGACTGGGGCCCAGAGCTGCGAAACCCATGGCACCGCCGGGACCCTGACCCTCCTGCTGCGCAACGGCACCACCGAGACGGTGGAGGTGAGCAGCGCCACCGCACTCTCCGAGTCTGGGAAGAGCTCGCCCTCCCTGGCAGACATATGTGTGGGCGATTGGCTGACCACTTCCGGCACCTCATCTGGGAGCGTCCTGGCCGCCAGCAAGCTATCGGTCGCAACTCCTGGCTCCTTCGGGGCGGTGGAGTCGGTGGACGGGGCAGCTGCGCCGGGGAGCTGCGGCGCCACAGCTGGGTCGGGAAGCTTCACGGTCCAGGGCTGGGGCGCCTCGCCGCCGACCTGGACGGTCAGGGTCGGCTCCGGTACCACCTTCTACCAGCGAGGCACCTCGAGCGCCACGTTCGCCAACCTCTGCGTCGGGGATTGGGCGGCCGCCTCCGGAACGGTGACCGGACCCGATGCCCTAAGCGCCAGCCGGGTGGGGATCACCACTCCGCGGCTGCTTGGTGAGGTGCAGTCGGTCGACGGGACCGCTACTGCCGGGACCTGTGGCAGTGCCAGAAGCACCGGCAGCTTCGATCAAGGGGGGAGAGGGCACACCACCTGGACCGTCAAGGTGACCTCCAGCACCACCTTCATCCAGCCCAGCGCCAGCTCAGCATCCTTCGCCAGCGTCTGCGTCGGCGACTCAGTGGCGGCCTTCGGTTCCGCCTCGGGGACCACCTTGACCGCCTCTTCGGTCGTGGTCAACGTCCCTGTCTCCAACCATCCGGCTGGGCCGCCTGGCGGCAGCCAGCCGGCCCAGCGCAAGGACCCGATTCCCGTTCAGCCTCAGCCGATCTTTCCGGGCGGCATCGTCGGTTCAGGATCCTGATCCCAGATCAGCTGAGACCGGGTCGCGGCGGCCGACTGAAAGACCGGCCCTCGATGACCGACCTGACCCCAGCAGGAAGGGACCGATTGGTTACGGTGCGCACTCGCCACTTTCCTCGATTACCTCACCGGTGAGCTGCTGAGCAGCGGGGATGTCGGCGCAGCTAATTAGCTGGCCTGCCCACCGATGTTGGGCAGACACCGATTGCTGCGAACCTCCATTTCAGCGCGCTATCGAGACGCGCGGGTTTCACTGGCACTCGCCGGAGTGAGTGGAACCAACCTCAACATCCCTCACTAAAAACCCATGCAGAGATGGCTAGTTCTGGTGCAGGCAAAGCGCTCGACTGCGCACCACTTGGAGTTGCGGTACGTCCTCCTGAGCCGGTGCCGGGCGAACCACCCAGCTCTGGCTAGCGCACCCGACCGATGATGCGCGACCGGTGGCGCCGTCCTTGACATGCTCTCCCGATCCCTGCCATCCTCGCGCGGAGGGACCTCTTTCGGGACTGGTGGTTGTCGCAGGCGCGACCGTCCTAAGTGGGGCTGGCACCCACTGGATGCGTTAGGTCGGGGTTCTGGGCGCGGATCGATGTTCGAACAAGGGAGAGCAAGGCGGATGGAGACCACCAGCACCAACCCGAATCTGCCCAGTCGGGGACTCGTCGTAGGCCGTGAGCGGGCTGCTGCCCGGGCCATGCTCAAGGGCACCGGACTGACCGACGCTGATCTCTCCCGGCCCCTGATCGGCATCGCCAACACCTGGATCGAGACCATGCCCTGCAACCTGGGGTTGCGGGCTCTGGCGGAGCACGTCAAACAGGGGATCCGGGCGGCCGGGGCGACCCCCCTGGAGTTCAACACCATCGCCATCAGCGACGGGGTTTCCATGGGTACCCAGGGCATGAAGGCATCGCTGATCAGCCGGGAGCTGATCGCCGACTCCATCGAGCTGGTCTGCCGCGGCCACCTCCTGGACGGGGTGGTGGCGCTGGTGGCCTGCGACAAGACCATCCCGGGGGCGGCCATGGCACTGGCCCGACTCGACCTGCCCGGCTGCCTGCTCTACGGTGGCGCCATCCAGCCCGGTCGCTTCCGGGGACGGGACGTCACCATCATCGACGTTTTCGAGGCGATCGGCAGCGTCGAGGCCGGCCGCATGACCGACCAGGATCTGTCGGAGCTGGAGGACGTCGCCTGCCCGGGGGCCGGGGCTTGTGGCGGACAGTTCACCGCCAACACCATGGCCATGGTGATCGAGCTGCTGGGGGTCGCTCCTATGCAGACGGGAGGGGTGGCGGCGACTGATCCGGCCAAGCCGGCCGTCGCCAGGGAGGTGGGCCGAGCGGTGGTCGAGATGGTGCGCCAGGACCGCCGGCCCAGCTCCTATCTGAGCCCAGCCTCCTTCCACAACGCGGTGGCCGGGGTGATGGCCACCGGGGGATCGACCAACGCCGTGCTTCACCTGATGGCGATCGCCCGCGACGCCAACATCCCCCTGGTCATCGATGACTTCGACGTGATCAGTCAGCGAACCCCCTGGATCGCCGACCTCCGGCCCGGCGGCCGCTACAACGCCGTCGACCTAACCAAAGCAGGCGGCGTCGCCCTGGTGGCGCGCCGGCTCCTGGAGCGAGACCTCCTCCAAGGAGACGCCGGGACCTGCACCGGTCAGACCCTCGCCAAAGCCGCGAGCTCAGCCGCGGCCGTCTACCCCGAACCTCCTGAGCAGGATGTGGTCAGAAGGCTGGACCACCCGCTCACCGAAACCGGGGGGATGGCAATCCTGCACGGTCCCCTGACCCCGGAGGGGGGAGTGGTCAAGGTGGCTGGCCACGAGCGCCGACACCACACTGGCCCCGCCCGCGTTTTCGACTCCGAGGAGGAGGCGATGGCCGCCGTCAAGGCCCAGCAGATCAGCCCCGGGGACGTGGTGGTCGTCCGCTACGAGGGGCCGCGAGGCGGCCCTGGGATGAGGGAGATGCTGGGAGTGACCGCGGCCCTGGTGGGCCAGGGACTGGGTGAGCAGGTGGCCCTGATGACCGACGGCCGATTCAGCGGGGCCACCCACGGGTTGATGGTCGGGCACGTGGCTCCAGAGGCCGCAGTCGGGGGACCGATCGCTTTCCTGGTCGATGGGGATGAGATCACCATCGATGTCGACAGCCGCTCCATCTCCAGCTCGGTGGAGGCCGACGAGTGGGCCCGCCGGGCCGCGGCCTGGTCACCTCGACCGGCCCTGACGGGTACCAGCGCCTTCGCCCGCTACGCCCACCTGGTCGGGACGGCCTCCCGCGGCGCGGTGCTGGTGGTGGGAGAGAAGGTGGAGCCGTCCTGAGCGGGTCCGGCTCCGACTCAGAGCCGACCGGACCGGTCGCCTACCAGGGGGAGCCAGGTGCCTACTCGGACGAGGCCGCCCAGCAACTCTTCCCGGGAGTCGCAACCGTGGGGCACCCTACCTTCGCCCTGGCCTTCGCCGCCGTCGAGGAAGGGCGGGCCCAGGCCGCCGTGCTGCCGGTCGAGAACAGCGTGGCCGGCGTGGTTCAGGAGGTCTCCGACCTGCTCTGGGCGCATCCTCGGCTCACCGTTGTCGGGGAGCACGTCAGCCCGATCCGGCATCACCTGCTGAGCCGAGGGGAGGCACCGGTTCTTCGTGCCCTCTCCCATCCCCAGGCGCTGGCCCAGTGCGCCGGCTGGCTGGCGCAGCACCAGATCACCCCGGTCCCGGTTCACGACACCGCCGGCGCCGCCCGGGAGGTTGCCGAGCGCGGCGGACCGACCGACGGCGCTATCGCCAGCCGGGCAGCTGCCGAGCGCTACCAGCTGCAGATCGTGGCGGCCGATATCGCCGACCAGCCCAGCAACCGCACCCGCTTTCTGGTGGTGCGGTCGGGCCCAGTCCTGGCCCCCGGTGCCGGAACTCTGAAGCTGGCCCTGGGCTTGGTGGCGGAGCACCGCCCAGGTGGTTTGGCCCAGGTCCTCCAGGTCTTCGCCGGGGAGGAGGTCAACTTGACCCGACTGGACTCCCGGCCGATTCCTGAGCAGCCCTTCAACTACCGCTTCTACGTGGACGCGGAGGTGGCGGAGGCGCGGCAGCTACCGCCTCTGCTGGCGGCGCTGACGGAGGCAACCGCTGAGCTGCGCCTGTTCGGCGCCTACCCCAGCCTTCCCGCCGCCAGCTGACCGGGGATCTCCGATCGACAGAAGGAGACGGTGGTCAGCCAGGCTGGGCCAGAGGCGGCAGAGGCAGGGCCACCGGTTGGGTGAGCGGGTGGGAGAGCCGGGCCAGCACCAGCGCCGGGCTCAGGGCGGCCGCCCGGAAGTGGAGTTCTAGGTACCGTTCCAGGGTCCGGTTCCAGGGGATGCGGGAGCCGCTGAGCGGAGTCAGCACCAGGTAGTCGGCCCGCCGGAAGTAGGAGAGCCAGGTCGGCGCCGCCTTCTGGGCGCTCGGGCTGCTGGGGAGCTGGCTCCCGGAAATCGCGATCGTGGTACCGAGTCCGTCGACCAGCAAGGGACAGTTGGCCGAATCTGCCACGTAGCGGTTGGCGGTAAGGGTGTACTCGGGATCGTCGGTGACCACGCAGCTGCCTGCCGGGATGAGGGCGGCGATCTCCGCGCCCGGGGTTGGGGCCTTCTCCAGCAGCAGCGGAATCGCCAGTGCGTGCAGTAGCCCGATGGCCCCGACCAGGGCCACCAAACCGAGCACGGGCTGGGGGTGGAGAGGACCGAGCCGGCCCACCGCAAGCCCCACCAGGAGAGCCAGGAAGGGACCGAAGAAGGCGGCATAGTGATAGAAAAAATCGGCTGGGATCAGAAGGGCCACGCCGGTCAGGAGGGTGCACCCCAAGGCGAACATCTCCAGCTGGCTCAGGCGCCCGCGGTGGCCCTTGGCGCCGCCGCTCCCCGCCCCGTGGGCCTGGCCGAGCGAGGTCCCGAACCCGGCCAGGACCACAGCCCCGATCCCGATCAGGGCCGCGGCGGCCAGGAATTCGTAGAGATGGCCGGTGGGGACTCCCAGTCCGGGCCACACCCCGGTCAGGAACTCCAGCCGGATCAACGGCGAGAGGGCCGAGGCACCGGTTCGGCCGGCCTGGTCCACCACCACCTGGTGCCAGAAGGCGGTGGGGGCAGCGATCAGGAAGGGGAGGGCCGGTAGCAGAAAACCCAGCCCGGCACCGCCGATCAGGGTCGTGGCCCGGGACGGTCTGGGAAGGCAGAGCAGCAGCAGGATCGCGGCGGGAAAGACGGCCCAGAGTTTGATGTCTGCGCCGAACCCGAGGGCGGCTCCAGCCCAGAACACCCGCCAGCCGGAAGCGCTCAGCCGATCACCGTCGAAGATGGCCACCAGCGCCAGCAGGCAGAAGAGGATCAGGAAGGGCTCCAGAAGCAGCGCGGTGGAGGCCAGGATGTCGTCGGGAAAGACCGCCAGGAGCAGGCAGCTGGTCGCCACCACCAGCCGGGAGCGGTGGCGCAAGAGCACTCCCAGCAGCACCACGTTGGCTCCGGCCACCACCGGTACCGCCAGCCTGGCCAGCTCCAGGCCCCGGTCGGTTCCGACCCAGTTGGAGAGGAGCGCGAAGGGGGTGAGCAGCAGGGTCACCCCCGGAGGCTGGATGAACACGAAGTCCCGGTAGGGCAGATGGCCGTGGATCAGCATCACCGCCGATCCGAAGTAGACCCCGTCGTCGTACTCGAAGACCCCGGACAGATGATGAGCCATCACCAGCGTCGCCACTCGGAGGGCGATCGCGAGGATGGCCCCAGCAGCGACGATCTTGCGCCAGCCGGTCCCTCCGGGACTGGCGAGAGCGAGATGGTCGCTGGGCTCCTTGTTCCAGCGCCCGGCGCTGGCGCTCACAAAAATCCCTCGGCCCAGCCTAATGGGCTCAAGCTTCCGCTCCCCTCTTGCTTAGCTCATCCGCGCGGGCGTCAGTCTAGTTGTGCGGGGCTCAATTCGGCGCTGGCGGAGACTCGGAGATTCGGTCAGGTGCGCAGGTAAGAGGCGCCATTTATGTCCAGCACCGCCCCACTGGTGAACTCCGCCTCGGGCGAGGCGAAGAAGACGGCGGCGGCGGCGATCTCTTCCGGTCGGGCCATCCGGCCGAACGGGCTCTGGCTCAGGATCTCGGCACCCCGCGGTCGCTTCAGCTCCTGGTTGGACATGTCGGTCGCCACCCAGCCGGGGGCGATGGTCATCACTCCGATTCCGTGAGCCCCCAGCGCTCGCGCCAACGACTGGCCGAAGGCGTTGAGACCGGCCTTGCTGGCGCCGTAGGCTGGCTGGTCGGGCTCTCCCCGGAAAGCTCCCCGGGAGCTGATGTTGATGATCCGTCCCCCCCGACCCAGCATCTGCTGGACCGCCCAATAGGTGACGAAGGCGGGGCCGCTCAGGTTGACGGCCATGGTCCGGTCCCAGGCCTTGCGCCAGGTCTCGAAGTCATCCGTGGTGATGTCGTGGAGGAGGCTGACCCCGGCGTTGTTGACCAGAACGTCAAGGCCGCCTAGCGCCGCCACGGTGGACTCCACCAGCTGCTTGGCTGCCTCGGGATCAGCCAGATCGGCCTGAATCGCGATGTGGCCAGAGCCGGGCAGAGAGCGCACCAACTCTTCTGCCTCCGCTCCTGAGTCGCGGTGGTTGACCACCACCAGGTCTCCGGCCGCGGCGAAGGCCTGAGCGGTCGCCCGGCCGATGCCCCGGGATGCGCCGGTGACCAGGACTGCCCGAGCCGGCACGGCTTCCCCCTCCTCGATTGCTGGCAGGCGCCAGGCCGACTGAGACGATCTAGCCTCAGTTTAGGTAGCGGGAGCCAGGGGAGTGGAGGCCAGAATGAGAGCTGTGCCCAGTGCCCCGATCTTGCTCGCCGGCCACCCGGTCCATCGGATGGGCTTCGGGGCCATGCAACTTCCCGGGCCAGGAGTGCTCGGACCGCCAGCCGACCGTGGGCTGGCGCTGGCGGTGCTGCGTCGGGCCGTCGAGGCCGGTGTCGACCATATCGACACCGCCCAGTTCTACGGTCCCGACGTTGCCAACGAACTGATCCGTGAGGCGCTCCACCCCTACCCCGAGGAGCTGGTGCTGGTCTCCAAGGTGGGTGCGGCGCGCGACCAACAGGGAAAGTGGCTCTCCGCCCAGCGTCCCGAGGAGCTGCGATCAGGGGTCGAGGCCAATCTGCGCAGTCTGGGGCTGGACCAGATCCCGGTGGTGAATCTCCGCCGACACCCGGCGGCAGACATGCCCTTCTCCGAGCAACTGAACGCCATGAAGGACTTTCGAGACGAGGGCCTGATCGGCGCCATCGGGCTGAGCAATGTGAGTGTCGACGACTACCTCACAGCGCGGGCCCAGATCGAGGTGGCCTGCGTCCAGAACGCCTACAACCTGGTCAGCCGCCAGGAGCAATCGCTGCTCGACGCCTGCCGAGCCGACGGGGTGCCATTCGTGCCGTTCTTTCCACTCGGGTCGTCGTTTGCCAAGGAGAACTCTGTCCTGCGTTCTCCAACTGTGCGGGAGGTGGCCAGCCGCCTGGGCGTCACTGCTGCCCAGGTGGCACTGGCCTGGCTGCTCGCCCAGGCACCCGTGATGCTGCTGATTCCCGGCACCTCGTCGCTGTCGCACCTGAACGAGAATCTCGCTGCAGATCAGGTCTCCCTCGACCAAGCCGCCCTCAGTGCCCTTCAGGACCTGGGAGCTGGTTAGGGGACCTCAGGCTGGCGCTTTGTAGGCGGCCAGGATCTGGTTGAGCGCCTCGTCCTGAGCCTTCAGGTGGGCCTGGATCTGCAGCGCTTCGTGGAGCACCGCCTCGGCATCGGCGTAAGTGTTCTCAGCCCGCTTGTCGGCGGCCGCGCTCTGGATGTTGGTGCCAACGATGATGATGCTCAAGAGCACCAACTGGAGGAAGGTCTGGGCGATCCAGGCGATGATCCCCTCGCCGCCCGGCTTGAGAGCTGCTGGCAGACCGAGCAGGGCGATGATCGCAAAGACATAGGCGCACCACATCGATCCCACACCCAGGGTGATTTTCACCGCCAGCCAGGCGTTGATGCGGGCGGCCCGGTTGCTCCGATCGAGCTGGTCCTTGACCTTGACTGGTCCGGCGGTTTTACCCTCCAGGATGGCGGTGGTGCGGGGATGTGGTATGTGGACGAAGTCCATGGGGCCCTCCTCGGAATAGTGGTGTTAGTGCTCTAAAAAGCCTGGTATTTCGGCGAAATGATCAACTCGAAATGGGGCAACAAACTTGCCCTCGCGGCGGCCACTCCCGATGGTCCCGGGCGCCGCTGCGACGCCCCCACCGTCGCTGCGGAAAGCTCACGGCCACGGTGCTTCCCGGAGAGCGACTGGTTCAATGCGGTAGAGCAACGCGGCGATCTTACTTTGGTGACGACCGCTCGCGTCGCCTGTGGGAATTTTGACCGGCTCGGAGATAAGACTGACCCGCCGGCAGGGAATTCTCGGGGGAAGAGATTCACGGAATACGGTTCCCGGAAAGACCCGGGAGCTAGTTGAGGGTGGGCGCCCCGATCATCACCGCCGCCAGGGTGACATTGGTGTCCGGGTCGATGACGATCAGACTCCCGGTGACCCGGCTGTCGCGATACTGGTCAGCCGCGATCGGCTCGGCGAAGCGCCAGCGCACGACCCCGATGTCATTGGCCCCGAGCTTTGGGGCCGGCACCAGCCGGAGCGTTTCCAGGTCGAGCCTGCTCTCTATCCCGGTCACCTCGGCGGTAGTCAGCCGGGTGGCGTGTTTGATCAGGAATCGCTGGCCGACCTGGAGCTGGCGCTTGGCGAACCAGCAGACCGTGGTCAGCTGGTCGCGGGTGACCGGAGGGGGGTCGGCGGCGGCTGCAATCAGGTCCCCCCGCTGCACCTGATAGCCGTGGGCCAGGGTGAGCGAAATGGAGAGCGGCGCCTGGGCTGATTCCACCGCGCCGCTGAGGGTCTCCAAGCTGGCGACTGAGCTCCGACGGCCCTGGGGCAACACCACCACCTGGTCGCCTGTCTGCAGTCCGGCTCCGGTCAGCATCCCGGCGATCCGCAGCGATCCGTCGGCCTGAGGGACGGCGGTCTGGACCGGCAGCCGAGCTCCCTTGCTGCCGTGGGCGGCGAAGGTGGAGGTGGGCACCTGCTCAAGAGCCTCCAGCACCGTCGGTCCGCGGTACCAATCGAAGCTGCGCGAGCGCTCCACCACGTTGTCTCCATGGAGGGCGGAGATGGGCACCGCCTGGACCTCTGCGCCCCCCAGTCGTTCTGCCAAATCCTGCATCTGCTCGGCCACGGCTCGGTACCGGCGCTGGTCCCAGCCGACCAGATCCATCTTGTTGACGGCCACCAGCAGGTGGCGGACTCCGAAGAGCAGGGCCAGGGCGGTGTGGCGCCGAGTCTGCTCCCGCAGCCCCTTGGTGATGTCCACCACCACCAGGGCCAGGTCGGCAGTGGAGGCGCCGGTGGCCATGTTTCGGGTGTATTCCAGATGGCCGGGGCAGTCGGCGATTACCAGCTTGCGTCGGGGAGTCACCGCGTAGCGATAGGCGACGTCGATGGTGATCCCCTGCTCGCGCTCCGCTCGGAGGCCGTCGGTGGCGAAGCTCAGGTTAAGCGAGGACTGTCCGCGTGCTTTGCTGGCGCTCGCCAGCGCCGCCAGCTGGTCGTCGGTGAGCTGGTCGGCGTCGTGGAGCAGCCGTCCGATCAGGGTGCTCTTGCCGTCGTCGACCGCCCCCACCGCCGCCAGCCGGAGCAGTGCCACCCCGCTGGAGTAGGAGACCCGAGCCGGCGCGCCGACGGCACCGGCGCTCAAAAGTAGCCCTCCCGCTTGCGGTCCTCCATCGAGCTCTCGGAGAACTTGTCGTCGCCTCTAGTCGCCCCGCGCTCGCTGAGCCGAGACTCGGCGATCTCGGCGATCACCTGGTCAACGGTTGTGGCGTGGGAGCGCACCGCCCCGGTCAGGGTGGCGTCGCCGACCGTCCGGTAGCGCACGCTGAGCCGCTCCGAGACCTCGTTGGGACGGGGAACCACCCACTGCGAAACCGCCAGCAGCATCCCTTCTCTCTCCACCACCTGCCGCTGGTGGGCGTAGTAGATGGAGGGCAGCTCCATCTGTTCGCGGCGGATGTATCGCCAGACGTCCATCTCGGTCCAGTCGGAGAGCGGGAACACCCGCAGGTGCTCGCCTTCGGCCACCCCGCCGTGGTAGAGGTTCCAGAGCTCCGGCCGCTGGCGATCTGGCTGCCAGCTGCCCTGGCGGTCCCTGACCGAGAGGATCCGCTCCTTGGCCCTGGCCTTGTCCTCGTCGCGGCGTGCCCCCCCGATGCATGCGTCGAAGCCATTGCTGGTGATGGCGTCCATCAGGGTCACGCTCTGGATCCGGTTGCGGGACTGGCCCTCGCCGGGGTCCTCGACCAAGCCCTTCTCGATCGACTCCTGGACCAGCCCCACTCGCAGGTCAGCCCCCAGCTCCGCCACCCGCCGGTCCCGGAACTCGATGGTCTCAGAGAAGTTGTGCCCGGTGTCCACGTGCAGCAGTGGGAAGGGGATCGGCTGCGGTCGGAAGGCCTTCTCGGCCAGCCGCAGCAGGACCGCCGAGTCCTTGCCACCGCTGAAGAGCAGGGCGGGACGGCGGCATTCCGCGGCCACCTCGCGCAACACAAAGACGGCGTGGCTCTCCAGGACATCTAGGTAGTCCGGTCCCACCGGTTCGACGCCGAAGGCCGGGCCGGGCCGCACCAGGGGGTTCGGAAAGCTGTGGGCCAATTTGCGCTCCGGGAGTGGTGTCTCCGGCCGTTTCAGGCGACTCCGGAAGGAGTCGGTTGAAAGTGACCGGCAAGGCTTGCTAAGGTTCTGGGGCTAAGTCTACTAGGATTATGGTGTATCCCGACCCGGCCGCTTGTGAGCCGGGTTGAGCCAGGAGGTGACGATGGCGACGGTCGGCGGGATTGGGATGGACAGGGCCGAGCTGGCCCAGATGTCGGGTCGCCTGGAGGAGGCTGGCCCCAAGGAGACCATCCGCTGGGCTGTGGAGCAGTTCGGGTCGGGGGTGGCCCTGGCCTGCTCCTTCCAGGACTGCGTCATCGTCGACCTGGCGGTCAAGGTGGACCCCAGGCTGGAGGTGGTCTTCCTGGACACCGGCTTCCACTTCCAGGAGACCCTGGAGTTCGTTGAGCTGGTCCGGGCCCGGTATCAGCTCAACCTCACCGTGACCCATCCGGACGCCTCCGCCGACCCCTGGCCCTGCGGCAGCGCGGAATGCTGCCAGCGGCGCAAGGTGGAGCCGCTGTTCAGAGCGCTTCAGGGCAAGCCCGCCTGGCTCACCGGGCTCAAGCGCAGCGACGCGGTCACCAGGTCGCAGACACCAGTGGTGGCCTGGGATGGGGCCCGCCAGATGGTCAAGGTGAATCCGTTGGCGGCCTGGACCGACCAGGACCTAGCGCACTACATCGAAGCCCACGACCTGCCGGTCCATCCGCTCCTGGCCCAGGGCTATCTTTCGATCGGCTGTGCTCCCACCACCCGGCCGGTCAAGCTCGGGGAGGACCCGAGGGCCGGGCGCTGGGCCGACACCGATAAGACCGAATGCGGTCTCCACAGTTGAAATTCGCCGAGTTCCGCGGTGCCGACCGATCCCGTCGCTCCTGGCGATCGCAGCGCGTTTGGCCACTACCCGGGCGGCTCTGTACGGGCTGAATTAGTCCGGCTCGCTGACCCGCCGCCACGCGGCGGCCCCGAGTAGCGACAGCGCGCTGTCACCAGATCAGATCAAGAGGAGAGACACCTAAATGAGCCATGACCACACCCCAAATATCCGGCCGGTCGAGATCAGCGGGCCCCTGTCGGCACGCCGTCCGTTCCCCAGATGGCGGCGCCTGGCTGCCCTTGGAACCCTGGGCGCGGCCCTACTCCTGGCCGGCACGGCGCCGCTGGCCGCCAGTGCCGCGTCCTCGCCGGTGACCCTCAACATCGTCGGCTACTCGGTGGTCAAGAACGCCTTCGCGGCCCTGACCACTGCCTACCAGAAGACCGCAGCCGGAAAGAACGTCACCTTCACAGAGTCCTACGGGCCCTCGGGCACCGAGGCTTCCGACGTGATCGCCGGCCAACCAGCCGACATCGCCAACCTGGCTCTGGAGCCAGACATGGCCAAGCTGGTCGCCGCCAAGGACGTAGCCTCCAACTGGGCCTCTGGTGCGGACAAGGGGATGGTCACCGACTCGACGGTGGTCTTCATCGTCCGCAAGGGCAACCCCGACCACATCAAGACCTGGGCCGACCTGGTCAAGAAGGGGGTCTCGGTGCTCACCCCCAACCCCTTCACCTCGGGTGGGGCGCGCTGGAACATCCTGGCGGCCTACGGGGCCGAGCTGGAACTGGGTGAGTCCAAGGCTCAGGCACAGGCCTATCTGCTCGATCTCTTCAAGCATGTCCCGGCCCAGGACTCCAGCGCCTCCGCGTCGCTGGCCGACTTCCTCAGCGGCACCGGCGATGTACTCCTCGACTACGAGGACGATGCCATCCAGGCGGAAAAGGCGGGAGCCGCCATCTCCTACGTGATCCCACCCCAGTCGATCCTGATCCAGAACCCGCTGGCGGTGGTCAGCAAGACCACCCAGCCGGCGGCCGCCAAGGCCTTCGAGAGCTACCTGCTCTCCGACGCGGGGCAGACCATCTGGGCCCAGCAGGGGTTCTGGCCGGTGGACCCCAAGGTGGCCAAGAAGTTCCACTTCGCGCAGCCCAAGACCCTCTTTCCGATCGGCTATCTGGGCGGATGGAACAGCGTGGTCAACAAGTTCTTCAATCTCACCAACGGGATCGTGACCAAGGTCGAAACGGAAGTGGGGCAGTCCCCCTCTAGCAGTGGCTGAGATCGGACTCGGGGTGCTCGCCGGCCGGCCGGCCGGCCGGCCGCGCCCCCGAATCTTCGCCCCCGGGATGGCGGTCGGCTATCTCAGCCTCCTGGTTCTGCTGCCCCTGGCAGCGCTGCTCTCCAATGCCTTCACCGGGGGCCTGGGTGCCTTCTGGAACGAGGTCACTCAAGCCGAGTCGCTGGCGGCACTTCGGCTCTCGGTGATCATGGCGGCAGCAGTGGTGGCAGCCAACGCCGTCACCGGGCTGCTGGTGGCCCTAGTCCTGGTTCGTGATGACTTCCCTGGCAAGGGAATCCTCAACGCGGTGATCGACCTGCCACTCGCCCTGCCGACGGTGGTCGCCGGGCTGACCCTGCTCAGCCTGTATGGCCCCGCCAGTCCCATCGGCTTGAACATCGCCTTCACCCCCTGGGCCATTGTGCTGGCGCTGGCCTTCGTCACCCTCCCCTTCTCGGTGCGCTCGGTCCAGCCGGTGTTGAGCGCCTTCGACCCGGCTGAGGAGGAGACCGCGGCCTCGCTGGGGGCTGGGCCGCTGACGATCTTCCGCCGGGTGCTGCTGCCCAAGCTCCTGCCGGCGATGCTGGCCGGGGCCGGGCTGGGGTTCGCCCGGGCCCTGGGCGAGTACGGCTCCGTGGTGCTGATCTCGGGCAACCTGCCCTTCCGCACCGAGCTGGCCTCGGTCCGGATCTACGGACTGGTGCAGAGCTATGACCTGCCCGCCGCCGCGGCGGTCGCACTGGTGCTGGTTCTGATCGCTCTGGCCGTGCTCCTGGGGCTGGCCCTGGTCCGTCACCGAGCCGACCCCGCCCGGAGGCAGGCCTAGATGGGACGCCTCTCTTTGCGGGTGCTGGCGATCGGATATGTCGCGATCCTGGTGGTGGCCCCGGTTGGCTCGATCCTCTGGCGCGCCTTCAGCTCCGGCTTAGGAGCAGCCTGGGAGGCCGTGACCACCGCGCCCGCTTTGCACGCGCTCGGTCTGACCCTGCTGGCGGTGGTGGTCACGGTGCCGGTGAATGCCGCCTTCGGGATGGTGATCGCGATCCTCATCGCTCGCCACCGGAACTGGTTCACCAGGATCGTCGGCTCCCTGGTGGACCTGCCCCTGGCGCTCTCCCCGGTGGTGGTCGGCTTGGCTCTCCTGCTGGCCTACGGCCAAACCGGATGGCTCGGTTCGTGGCTGACCCAGCACGGGATCCAACTGATCTTCTCCTGGCCAGGGATCCTCCTGGCCTGTGCCTTCGTCTCCCTTCCTTACGTGGTGCGGGAGGTGCTCCCCGTGCTGGAGGAGATGGGGGTTGATCAGGAGGAGGCGGCCACCTCGCTGGGGGCCGGGCCCTGGAGCGTGTTCTGGCGGGTCACCCTGCCATCTGCCCGGGTTGGGCTCGCCTACGGCGTAAGCCTGACCACCGCCCGGGTGTTGGGGGAGATCGGGGCGGTGACGGTGGTCTCCGGCGACATCATCGACCACACCCAGACCATGACCCTCTTCATCCAGGATCAGTACCAGAACTTTCAGCACGTGGCCGCCTACGCCGGGGCGGTGGTGCTGGCCCTGCTCTGCCTGCTGGTTTTCTCCGGCCTGACCTTGGTGCGCCGCCGGGTGGCGATCGCATGAGCGGGGTGGTGATCCGGGAGGCGAGCAAGCGCTTCGGACCAAGGCAGGTTCTGGACCGGGTCAGCCTGGAGGTGCCCCAGGGCAAGCTCTTCGTGCTCCTCGGACCCAGTGGCGGCGGCAAGTCAACTTTGCTGCGGGTGATCGCCGGGTTGGAGCGCCCCGACAGTGGCTCAGTGCTGATCGACGGTGAGGATGTGACCGACCTGCCCGCTCGCTCCCGCGACATCGGCTTCTGCTTCCAGCACTACGCCCCATTCCGCCACCTCAACGTCTTCGAGAACGTCGCCTTCGGGCTGCGTATCCGCCGCCAGCCGGCCACCGATATCCGCAAGCAGGTGGGAGAGCTCCTGGACCTGGTCCGCCTGCAAGGCGAGGCCGCCAACTACCCCTCTCAGCTCTCCGGTGGTCAGCTCCAGCGGATGGCGCTCGCCCGAGCCCTGGCGGTGCGCCCGCGGCTTTTGCTGCTGGACGAGCCGTTCGGCGCCCTGGACGCGACCGTTCGCAAGGAGCTGCGTGCTTGGCTGCGGAGCCTCCACGACCGGGTCCAGATCACCACCGTTTTGGTTACCCACGACCAGGACGAGGCGATGGAGGTGGCCGACCGGCTGGCCATCATCGACCAGGGAAGAATGGTCCAGGAGGGCAGCCCGGCTGAGCTCTACGAGGAGCCTGCCAACGACTTCGTCTTCACCTTCCTCGGACCAGCGACCAGGTTCCGGGGAGCCTGGGTTCGCCCCCATGACCTCCAGCTGGGTCGGGAGCGCTCGTTGGGCTCGATGGAGGCCCAGGTGAGTCGAGTCGTGGACCTGGGCTTCGAGGTGCGGGTCGAGCTCAGCTGCCCGGGCGAGCCCAGGCTCTGGGTCCAGCTGGCCCGCTCGGCGGCGTCCGAGCTCAACCTCCAGGAAGGGGGGATAGTCTGGGTCTCGTCCAGGGAGGCTGGCGAGAGGTCGAGCGGGCAGCGCGCGGCGGTTGCTGGTTAGCGGCAGGGCCAGCGCCCTCTAGAGCCGACCGGCATCGGTGAGGCTCTGCAGGAACTGCTTGGTCCTCGTCTGCTGGGGGTCTCGGAAGATCTGCTCGGGTGGTCCCTGCTCTAGGATCACCCCTCCGTCCAGGAAGCAGACCCGGTTGGCGATGTCCCGGGCGAACCACATTTCGTGGGTGGCGATCACCATGGTCATGCCCGCCTGGGCCAGGGCTCGGATCACGCTGAGGACCTCGGCCACCAGCTCCGGGTCCAGCGCGGAGGTGACCTCGTCCAGAAGCATCAGTCGGGGTTGCATCGCCAGGGCCCTGGCGATGGCGGCCCGCTGTTGCTGGCCACCGGAGAGCCGGTCCGGATATTCCTTGCGTTTCTCCAGGAGGCCGAACTGCCGGAGTAGTTCGTCAGCCTCGGCTTCCGCCTCCCGTCGGGGTTTGCCCAGGACTCGAATCGGGGCCAGAGTCAGATTCTGGAGCACGGTCATGTGGGGAAAGAGGTTGAAGGACTGAAAGACGATCCCGATCTGCCGGCGGAGCCGGTTCACATCCACGATGTCCGCGCCGATCTCTTCGCCGAAGAAGCTGATTCGGCCCTGATCGATCTCCTCCAGCAGGTTGATACATCGGAGCAAGGTCGACTTCCCTGAGCCAGAGGCTCCGATCAGGCAGACCACCTCATGGGGCGCCACCGCCAGCTCAATTTCGCTCAGCACCAGGGTGCCGTCGAACGACTTTCGGACCCCCTCCAGCTGCAGAGCCAACTCGGGGTCGGGTGGGGCCAGGCCGACCGCCATCACCGGGTTGCTCCGGCCTGGCGTCGGCGCCGGTCACGGGCGATCAGCCAATCGGTGAATCGGGCCATGGGTACCGTGAGCAAGAGGAACAGGAAGGCACCGACTGTGTAGCCGGTGTAGTTGAAGTCGGTGGAGCTAACGATCCCAGCGGCTCGATTGACTTCGATGATCCCCAGGACCGCCACCAGCGCCGTGTCCTTCTGGAGGCTGATGAAGTCGTTGAGCAGGGGCGGGATCACTCGCCGGATCGCCTGGGGTATCACCACCGAGCGCATGGCCTGCCAGTGGGAGAGCCCCAGCGACCGGGCGGCCGCCACCTGGCTGGGGTGCACCGAGTCGATTCCGGCGCGGTAAACCTCCGAGACGTAAGCCGAATAGGAGAGCACCAATGCCGCCAGGCCATACACGATCACGGGCTGGGTCGAGACCCCGGCCAAGTTGAGGGCCGGGACCCCGAAACCGATGGCGTAGACCACCAGCAACAGGGGAACCCCGCGGAAGAAGTCGGTGTAGGCAATGGCCAGCATGCGAAGGGGGAAGGTGACCGGCCCGCTGAGCTGTCGGATCATGGCGATGACCATCGCAAGGATCAGGATCAGCACCTCGGCGACCAGGAACATCTCGATGTTGAGGCGGAAGGCGTAGAGCTCCGAGAAGATCCCACCGCGGGTATCGCCTAAGAAGGCGGTTCGGGCATCGGGAATGTTGAAGAAGAAGTGGCGGACCTGCTGGCTGCCCGGGGCCAGGAAGAAGAGCGCCACCAGACCGGCCAGGAAGACCGCAGAGCTGGCCGCAGCGATGACGACCGCACGCCGACCGCGCATGGCCGTACGGTGCCGACCGCCTCCCAGGCTGATCGACGGTGGCCCTCCCGCGACCGTGAGCGGACCCTGGTCGAATCCGCCTGGGTCGGAGTTCACAGGGATGGCGGCGGGCCGGCCAGGCTAGGACAGGATGGTGGGTATCTGAACCGGGGGAGTCAGAACCCACTTTGGCTGGCAACACCTGATTTGTTGCCAATTCATCTCAACTGCTCCGCAAGGTACCGGTCAAGATCCTCCCGCCTGTCCCTGACGGACCGTCCCGCCTTGGGGCCGGTCAACCTTCGTCCCATCACCTATCGCCCTGGGTCGTCGAGGACTGCTTCGATAGTCTTGGAGCGTCCGTCCGGGCAAGCAATGCAGATGGGTGCGAGTCCACCTTCGGAAGGGTAGCGGGACTACCGGTGCGTTCGGGGGCTTCACCTGCAAACCTCTGTTCGCAAGCTGTTGCGGTCTCCAGGCTGCGATAGGAGGATGAATGGTGGGATGCTCCGAGGACGCCCCCCACTCGCTGTACCGAACCGCATCCTCATGCCGGCATTAGTTCATAACCCCGGTGCCTTCGTCGTCTACATTCTGATTGCCTCCATTACCCCTGGTCCCAACAACGTCATGTTGACGACCGTCGGGGTGACCAAGGGCCACCTGGCCGCGTTGAAGACGGCTGCCGGTGTCAGCGTTGGCTGGGGTATTCAGGTGGCTGTCTGCGGCCTGGGACTGGCCGAAGTTATTCGTGCCGTGCCTATTCTGGCAGCGATTATCGAAGGATTCGCCATCGCCTATTTGCTTTGGATCGCATGGAAACTCTGGCACGCCGACCAGATTGGTTCCGCCGCCCCCGCGCTGGGTTTTGGCGGAGCCATCCTCTTCCAGTGGGTCAATCCCAAGGCGATTACGATGTCGTTGAGCGTGGCCGGACTCTTCGTAGTACACAGCGGCACGGCAATTCACCCGTGGTCTGCACTCGCTGTTGCGCTTGCTGTCGTACTACTGAATTATCCTTGCGTAACTTCCTGGGGATTACTCGGTTCGTCGCTAACCGGCTGGCTCACCCGCCCTGGCCAGGCCCAGCGCTTCAACCGGGCAGCCGCCATAGCTCTGGTGGCGCTGGTGCTCTGGCTGGTATTGGAGTGAGACAGTCCCCTTAGTCCGGAGCAACCTTTGCCGAGGGGGTTCTCACCTGCGCCTGGCCCGCGGACCCTCCGCTCAGTGCGCGCCCTGAGGCCCAACTGTCTACACATCCCGTGGTCTGTTCGCAGTAGAGGGTACTCGCAGAGCGGCGCAATGGCGGGAATCGATCTCAGGAAGTAGAGTTGCCCCGTGCTATGGGGCGATGGTGGGGATCTTGGTGTAGATCCCAAGCCACTTGCTCTGCAACCGCTGCAGAGTTCCGTTGGACTTGAGCTTGGTGATCGCCCTGTCGACGCAACTGACCAGGGGATTTCCCTTCTCGAAGAGCAGACCGTACTTCTCATCATTGCTGGGAAACTGGCCGACCACCACACCGTGCTTGACCTCGCCGGAGGCGGCCATGTACTGGGCTGTCGGCGCGTCAGTGACGAAACCTTGGATGGTGTGGTCGGATAGCGCTGAGGAGACGTCGTTGAGGGTGTTGTAGACAGAAGGTGTTTGGGTCGCCTGAATCTTCTGCTCGATGTAGGCAAGGCTGGTGGTGCCGACCTGGTCGCCGTAGGTGTACGTCTTCAACTCGCTCGGTGAGTGGGCAGTCACCATGGGCGAGCCCTTGACCGTGATCAGTGCTTCATGGTCGTTGTAGTAGCCCTCGCTGAAGGTGACCGCCGTGGCTCGGGCTGCGGTGATGGTGATCTCGTTGATATCGAAGTCGAAGGTCTTGGGTCCCGGCGCGTACGAGCTGTCGAAGGGTTCGATCGTCCAGTGCACCTGGCTCCTCGTGAAACCCAACGCCTCGGCGACCGCGTAGGCCACTGAGCTCTCGAAGCCCTTGCCGTTCCTAGGCTGGTTGTGCGCGAACCAGGGGGTGTAGGCGGGGGCGTCGGTGGCGACGGTGAGTTGGCCCGACTTGTACAGGTGCAGCTGGCTCGGGGCGCAGCCGGAAATTGTGGATGAGGACTTGGCCAGCACGGTCGTGGTCTGGCTGCCCAGGGTGCTGGTCACGCCGGCTGCGGCCAAGAGCAGCACGCCGAGGCTGGTCGCGAACAACTGCCTCTTCATCGGATCAACCCTCCCGCCCCATGGGGCCCCAACCTGGTCTCCGGCAAGTCCCGGCAAGCACCCCGGATTCTCCTGTACCGAGGTCCGGGGACGGTTCCCCGCGAACCCCTCCTAGCCGTGAGGTCCCCAGCATATCGGAGGCTCGCCCTCGGGGAGTTAGAGGGTCAGGGGCCGGATCGGAGAAAGCAGGAGGTGGGGATCGCTTCTCCAGTCGGCCTCGGTCACGTCGGAGTACAGCTCGATCTCGTTTCCGTCTGGGTCCTCGATGTACAGGCTGTGGGTAACCGTGTGGTCGGCAGTCCCCACCAGCTTCACCCCGTGCTGCCGAATGTGGTCCAGGACCACCTTCAGCTCCTCGTCGGAGTCGGCCACCTTCAGCCCGAAGTGGTACAGCCCGACGTGGCGGCCACGGGGCAGGTCCTGGGCGTCTGGGCCCACCTCGATCAGGAGCAGCTCGTGATGGGTCCGGCCGCTAGAGAAGGCGGCGACTGGTAGCCCGTCCGGGGAGATCCGTTTCCAGCCGAGTACCTCGCCGTAGAACTCCGCCGAGCGTTTGACGTCGTGGACGTAGAGCACCAGGTGCCCCAGTTCCTTGATTTCCATCTTGCTCGCCTCACTCCTAGTTTGCAGGGCTCACCGAACTACCGACGGGACCGGCGTCCTATGCGCTGACGGCGGGAGCTGGGTGCCGGTCCGAGCCTGCGCCGAGCGCCCCACCGACTCTCTGAAGCTTGACACGGAGCGACGCTGGCCGCTACAAACGGTCCGCGCAGCGCGATGAGGCCCGCGTAATCCGGCCCGGTCGGGTGATGGCTTCTACCCAATCTGGTACGGAAGCCGAGTTAGGAGCAGCCCGTTGCCCTCCCTGCCCCAGTCACCCACAGTGCTGGCGGTCGCCCCCTTGTATGCCGGGGTGATGGCCAAGGCGCCGACCGTTGTGCTGTGGCAGCACGGCACCATCACAGTGAGGGAGCGTTGGTAGCCTCCGCCGTCGGGCAGGTCATCGCCATCCTGACGGTAGTCGCGCTGGCGCCCCTGCTCAAGGGCGTCATCGAAAACCTCAAGGCTAAGGTTCAGTCGCGACGCGGCCCTCCGCCACTGCAGCCGTACTTCGACCTGGTAAAGCTGCTGGGCAAGGAACGCACCGTAACCCCTAACGCCTCCTTCCTGTTCCGGATCGCTCCATACGTGGTGTTCGCTACCCCAATCGCCTTCGCAATGCTCATCCCGGTCCTGACCGCCATGCCCCTGAGCTGGGCGCTGATGGCGGACATGGTGGGCAGTGGGTTTGTCATCGGCATCGGTGGGTTCTTCACCAATCTGGCGGCGATGGACAGCGGCAGCCCCTATGGGGGACTGGGTGGCAGCCGTTCTCGGTTTGTCTCCTCACTGGCTGAGCCGACCTTCATTGTGGTCTTCTTCGCGGTCGGTTTCATCTCGGGAGGCACGGTCCCCTTTGTGGTCAACGGTGCGCTCTTCACCAGCGCATCGCACATCGTGCCCAGCCACGCGCTGGTGGCAGCGGCGTTTCTGATGGTGGTGCTGGCTGAGGCCGGACGGCTCCCGATCGACAACCCCAACAGCTCCCAGGAGCTGTCGATGATCGAGTCCTCCCGACTCTTCGAGTTCTCGGGTCCGGACCAGGCCCTGATGGAGTGGGGCGGCTACATGAAGCTTTTTGTGCTGCTGATCGTCTGGCTCAACGTGCTGGTCCTTCCGCTCGGCTTGGCCGATGTCCTCACGGCCCCGGCATTTCTGGTTGCCATCGCCACGTTGGCCGCCAAGATGCTGGGAGCTGCCGTGCTGCTGGTGGGAATCGAATCGGCACTCGCCAAAATCCGCATCCTGCGCGTCCCTGAATACCTGGGCGGCAGTTTTGTATTGGCCTTCCTGGGACTGGTGCTCTACACGGTGGGACGTTGACGGCGCGCCCGTTTTGTCGATCAGATGGTTGGCTCAGTGCTACCTGAAGTGATCCTCGCGGCGCTAATCCTGCTGGTCACCTTCGCCTTCATTGTGACCCGCCAGCTTCGTGCCGCCGTCTCGGCTTATGCCGTCCAGTCATGGCTGCTGGGTGGGGTGGCGATCGCCCTATTCGCCGACTCAGGATTGCTCGAGCTGCTGCTATTCGGCCTCCTGACCATTGGCGTCAAAGGCGTCGTCCTACCGCAGATTCTGAGGCGTCGAACCGCCTTCGCCCTTGACGGTCGGCGGGAGACCGTTTACTACGTGCGGTTTCCAACTGCCCTGTTGATTGGAGCCGCCCTGACGCTGACCGGTTTCATCGCCGCTACCAGAATCCCGTTCACCCACCAGCTCCTCCCGGAATCGGTGTTGGGGATCGCCCTGGCGGTCCTGCTCTTGGGGCTGTTCACCACCATGGCTCGGCGCGACGCCATCCTGCAGGTCGCCGGGTTACTAGCGGCGGAGAACGGCCTGCTCCTGGTGGGTCTGGTCCTAGCGCCACGCCTCAGCCTACTGATTGAGTTTGCCATCGTGCTCGACATCCTCATCGCGGTTTTTGTGATGGGATTCCTGGTCGCCCGAATGCACCAAGAGGTCGCCAGTACAGACACCTCCGAGCTCACCCGGTTGCGCGGATGATTAACTCTGCGTTGTTGCTCGGTCTGCTAGCAGTGCCTCTTCTGACGGCGATCGCCAGCGCCCTGGTGCGCAGCGACCGGACCCGCTATCTGATGGTGGTGCCCAGTGCTCTTATCACCCTCGGGTTGGCTTTGACGCTGATCGCGCGGTTGCTAAGTGCGGGTCCGATGCGAGCATTCGGCGACTGGCTCTACTTCGACGATCTCAATGCAATCGTCCTGCTGGTAGTGATGTTCGTCTCAACCTTGGCCGGCGTCTACTCCGTCGCTTACTTTCGCTCACCCGAGCAGGGGCACGTGCTCCGAGCGGGCGAGCTGCGGAAGTACTTTTCCCTATTCCACCTCTTCACGTTCACCATGGTGCTCGCCAGCGTGTCGGGCAATCTCGCATTGTTGTGGACTGCGGTGACGGCGACCACCTTCGCCTCAGCTCCGCTGGTCGACTTTTACGGCTCACGCGAACCACTCGAGGCGGCCTGGAAGTTCCTCATCTTGGCGGTGGCGGGCGAGCTGATCGCACTCTTCGGATTCCTGCTTCTATATGCGTCCGGAATCGCTGCCCTGGGATCCGCATACAACTTCTCGATCCCGGTGTTAGGCGCGGCCGGATCGCATCTGTCGCCCGCTCTAGCTGGACTCGGCTTCATGCTGGTACTGGTCGGCTTCGGTACCAAGGCCGGACTTGCTCCAATGCACACCTGGCTGCCAGATGCGCATAGCCAGGCTCCCGCACCAGTGTGCGCGATGCTGTCGGGCGCCGAATTGAACTGTGCCATGCTGGCCATCATCCGCGTCCTGTCTCTGGCCAGCCCGTCTGCCGGCGCACGGGCCGGAGATCTTCACGCGGCCATGCTCGGATTCGGCTTGCTATCGATGACCGTGGGCGCCGTATTCCTGATTTCCCAACGCAACTTCAAGCGACTGCTGGCCTACTCATCCGTTGAGCAGATGGGCCTGATCGCAGCTGGGTTCGGAATTGGCGCCCCCTTGGCCGTGCTGGGCGCGTTGCTCCAGATGCTGACCCATAGCCTGGCCAAGACGCTGATGTTCCTGAACTCAGGCAACCTACTGCTGCGTTTTCGAACCACCACCATCGCTGAGGTCCGCGGCGTGGTCCGAGTCGCCCCGGCAACGGCGGCGCTGGTGATCGTGGGCGCCCTGGCGATTGGTGGAGCACCTCCTTTCGGCCTGTTCGTCTCCGAGTTCGCAATTGTGCGCGGCGCGCTGGGGCAGTCGAACTGGGGGGCCGGGGCGCTGATCGCGGCCCTGCTACTGGTCGGCTTTATTGCCCTCGTAGCCCCGTTCAGTCGGATGACATTCGGCGACGGCGGCAGTAAGCAGGTGCAGCCCCGCGCCGAGCTTGGTCTCGCTGTGCTGGCGCCCGGGTTCGTAGTCTTGGCAGCGGTGCTGATACTTGGCTTCTGGATTCCCGCTCCCCTCCATTCGTTGCTGGTGGGCGCCAGTCACGTGGTCAGCCGATGAGTGGCGCACTCGGAAACTTGGCAGCCGAGGCTGGACTTACTCTGGCGTGGAAAAGCGGGGATGAGGCGCACGCCAACTGCCGGGAGGGCGAATTCCGCGATCGGGTCACCGCGCTAGCGGATCGTGCCACACTATCGGACCTTTTTGCAACTACCGGACCACAGGCACCTGCTAGGATTACCGCAGTTCTGCAGATGAGCGGGGATCCTGCATGGCTGTTGCTCTCAACCGAGTTGGCAGCTGCGGCGTTCCCCTCGTTGACTCCCCAGGTGCACGCGGCCAGCTGGTACGAACGGGAGATCTTCGAGATGCACGGCCTGGAGCCAGTGGGGCATCCCGCGCCGGGCCCGCTGCGACTGCACACCTGGCCGGAGCAGCACCACCCAATGCGTGACCGCCCGGCGCAGGCGGGCAAGGTGTCCCACCCTCCGCATGCTGCGCGGCGCTTGTCGGTTACCGGGCAGGGAGTCTTTCAGCTTCCCCTCGGGCCGGTTCGGAGCGGTCCCCAGGAGTCGGCCGAGTTCCTCTTCTCCTCCGGCGGCGAGGACATCGTGGAACTGGATCTCCGTCTCGGATTCAAATACCGGGCAATCGAGCGGATCGCCGAGGGCCAGCCGGCGGACCGGGTGATTCAACTGGCGGAGCGGCTGTCCGGTACCTCCTCCTTTGCCAATGGACTGGCCTTTACCAGGGCGGTCGAGCGGGCGCTCGGAGCCTCGGTCAGCCCGCCAGCCGAGCACACACGGTCCTTGCTTGGAGAATTGGAGCGGATCTACAACCATTTCGGGACCATCGGCCGACTGGCGGAGGCCACCGGATTGCTGGTGGCGGCAGCCCAATATGGCCTGCTGAAGGAGGAGGCCCTTCGGGCCGCGGGCCGGCTCACCGGGCATCGCTACCTGCGCGGTGTGGTGCGCGTTGGCGGCATGGAAGTGGTGCCGCCGGCCAGTGCACGCGACCAGCTGCAAACCCAAGTGGACGAGTGGGCGAAGCGGTCGGAGGGGTTGAGTCGGCTGCTCGAGCAGACCTCGACCTTCGTCGATCGGCTCGATACCACCGCCATCCTGCTGCCGGATTACGCGTCCGAGCACAACCTGGTAGGTCCGGTGGGACGTGCATCAGGAATCGACCGAGACGTGCGTCGCGACCACCCCTACGCCGCCTATGCATCGTTGACGTTCGACGTTCCGACCGTCGCCGATGGCGACGCCGAAGCGCGCTTCCAGGTGCACGCAGCTGAACTGGGGCAGTCACTGGCGATCATGAGACAGTTGCTGGACAGTTGGCCGCCCGATCTCGAGCAGACAGCTCCGCCGGCCTGGCACGGCGGTTCGGCGCTTGGTTGGGCCGAGTCACCTGGCGGCGAGACCCTCCACTGGGTGGTGCTTGATCAGGATGGCAGAGTGCTGCGGTGGCGGGCCCGACCGCCGGCGGTGGTCAACTGGCATCCCTACGCCCACGCTTGCGGTAGCGGCAACAACCTCACCGACTACCCGGTGATCGAGGCGAGCTTCTCGATCTCTCCAGCGGAATTCGACCGATGAGCCGCTGGATTGCGAAGGGGCTCCGGACGGGCATCCGCACCACGCACTTCCCGGATCCCGGGGCCGGCAGAGAGGAGGGCGCTCCCTCGGCGGTCCGGCTGCACTGGCAGGACCTCACTCCGGCGCAGGCGCTGGCTGCCGCCTCGTTGTGCCCCACCAAGGCCATCGAGGCAGTCGGCTCCGAGTCGAGTGGAGAACTACGCTTCGACGCCGGAGCCTGCGTTCTGTGTGGCCGATGCACCCGTGAGTTCCCGGCCGCATTCAGGACGGTCGACGATCCCCGAGTGGCGGTCCGTAGCCGCGGCCAATTGCGGTCCACCCTGCGCTGGGGCGACGGTCACGGACTAGCGCCGACATCGCTGCGCGAATCGTCAGTTGCTGTCCAACAGAGTGCATTCCGCCTCTTTCGCCGGTCACTTCACATCAGGCACGTGGATGCCGGCTCCTGCAACGGCTGTGAGTCTGAACTTCAGATGCTGAGCTCCCCGTATCTCGACCTTCAACGACTGGGACTCTTCTTCACCCCCACGCCTCGCCACGCCGACGCGCTCCTTGTGACTGGTGTGGTGACCAGCAACATGAAGGAGGCCCTGCTGGCGACGTACGCCGCCATGCCGGCGCCGAAGTTGGTGATCGCGGCCGGGGCCTGCGCCATCAGCTGCGGCAGCTTTGCCGACGGACCAACGACCGAGGGTCCGCTGGACCAGCTGCTCCCGGTAGACGCATACGTGCCCGGCTGCCCCCCGACCCCGCAGGCACTCCTGCACGGGATCTTGCTGGCGTTGGGACGTGCCACCGAACGGTACCGTGCCGACCAGGAGGACGCGCGTGGCGCTTGAGCTGCTGGCGGCGGCGGTGGCCTGTTACACCCTGGCCGGTCTGCTAGGCTTAGGAGTCGTCCGTTGGCGCTTCCTGGCAGACCTGTCGGCGGCAGCGGCAGTCGTTGCCGGGTTGCTGGTGGTGGTCACCGCCGCCATCTGGTTGGGGGGTAACAGGGCCAGCCTGACCTTGCCAGTCAGCACACCGATCGGAGGCCTCGCCTTCCGAGCCACACCGCTGGCGGGCACATTTCTGCTTCTGAGTGGTGTGGTCGGGACCGGGATCTCACTCTACACCGCGGGCTACGCCCCCCATCTGGGCGGCCCGCTCCGGCAGGCCAGCCTGCACAGCCTGCTCAACCTGAGCTTCGCCTCCATCCTGCTAGTGCTTGCCGCCGCCAACGCGTTCTCCTTTCTATTGGCCTGGGAGGTAATGGTGAGCGCCACCTACGTCCTGGTCACACTGGAGTTCGATCGCCCGGGGCGTCCCCAGGCAGCGTTCCTCATGCTGGCGCTGTCCAAGATCGGCTTTGTCGCCATGGCCGTCGGATTCATCGCGCTTGGGGCACTTCGGTCCGGAGTGTCATTTGCCACTCTGGCCCACCACCCGGTGGCGACTGGAGCGCTGGCTTCCGCCGCGTTCGTGCTCTTTCTGGTGGGGTTCGGAGTCAAGGCGGGGCTGGTGCCACTCCAGGGCTGGCTGCCTGAGGCACATCCCGCGGCCCCCGCCAATGTCTCCGCGGCTCTCTCGAGCATTGTGGTGTCGATGGGCATCTACGGCTTGGTGCTGACAGTCGTCACCTTGCTCCCAACACCAGCTGACTGGTGGGGCTACCTGGCGCTGGGCCTGGGTGTGGTCACCGCCGCCTACGGAGTCCTGTTCTCGCTGCTGGTGCCGAATCTGAAACGAATGCTCGCCTACAGCACCGTTGAGAACCTGGGATTCATGGTCGCGATGCTGGGTGTATCGCTGGTTTTCGCCAGCAGCCACCACCGGCTGCTGGCGGCCGCGGCATTGGTCGTGGTCATCCTCCACGCGCTCTACCACGCCCTGCTCAAGAGCACCTTGTTCATGGGTGCCGGATGCGTCGATGTGGGAGCCCGTGGCCTCGACATGGACCGTCTCGGTGGACTCGCCCGGCGGATGCGCTGGACAACTCTGTTGTTCTTCATAGGAGCCATGGGGCTGGCCGGAATCCCCCCACTGAACGGGTTCCAGACTGAGTGGCTGGGGCTGCAGATGCTGATCCGCTCGCGCGTGTTGGACAGCCCTGAAAGTAGGGTGTATATCGCCGCGGCGGGCATGCTGCTCACTCTGACCTTCGCCCTAGCGGCCACCGCCTACGTTCGCGTGTTTGGTGGGGCATTTCTGGGAGCCCCCCGCAGCCGTCGGGCGGCCCAGGCGGTCGAAGTGCCCCTGACCATGCGGCTGGGCATGCTAGTGACCGCCGGTGTCGCGGTGGTCACAGCCCTCATTCCGCCAATCGGCATCGGGGAGGCGGTGGCTTCCGCAGAATCTGCCACTCACGCGCCGGGCCTGCTCAACTCGCTGCTGCCCCCCTTCTACCTGCACCCGGCCCAGTTCGCCTTGCCAATTCGAGTGGGAGGAACCTTCTTGAGTCAAATCCTCCACGCCAATGGGATGGTGATCGTACCCACCAGCTTCAATTACGCCTTCATCTCGCCCACCTACATTTTCCTGAGTCTTGTTTGCATAATCGCGCTAACTGCTGGTGCCCTCCGCTTGCTGGGGCGTCGAGCCCGCCGGGAGAGCGATGTCTGGGTGGGCGCCGGAGGCGAGTACCGGGCATCGATGCAGTACACATCTACCGCCTTCACAAATCTGCTTCGCTCGACGTTCGGTGGAGTGTTCCGTGACCAGCGCGCTATCGAGCGCGACTATCACCAGGCACCGTTCTTCACCCATTCCGTTCGATACCTGAGGCGAGTGGTGGAGCCGGTGGAAGCCTACTTGTACCAACCGGTGGTCACCGCCTCTCGCAGAATCTCTGCAGCTGCCGGTCACCTCCAGTCAGGTCACGTTAGCCTCTATCTGCTCTATCTGGTGGCGGTGTTCGTGATAGTACTCTTGGTGCGTTGAGGCCTAGAGGCGCGCGGAGCCAGATAGTCCCCGTGGGACTATTCGTGGTCGTGGTCAGGACGTCCGACTATCTGAACTGCGAACAGCGACTCCATCACAGACAAGTTAGGGGCCAACTGGCGGGGAGACACCCGCCCTGGGTCGCGGAAGTCAGGCACCCTCGAGGCGCGGACGTGCCTGGTCTGGCCCAACCCGCGCGCGAGAGTGAATCCGGACCAACGGTGCGCAGATCGCGGTACACTTATTTACGGCGATGGAGTTCGCCAGTAACCGCCAACTCGGCTGATGGCTCCTGTGAATTGCTGGTCGGCAGTACCGGGAGCATCACATGGGTAAGGATGAGCGGGAGCTCCCCTCGGTGACGGTTGGTCGAGGGTGCGGCCCGCGCTCAGATCCTCCGTACATAGTGGCTAACTTTGCGGGTGCAGCAGGGTTCGCGCAGGCAAGATCCCGACCAGAGGGATGCGATCCCGATGTCTGCCGATCCAATGGGACGGCCGAGACATGGTAGGCAGTCGCATGGTCGTGCGCGAGCGACCGCCGGTGCCGTTCCGGAGCATCCTCTTCCGAGCACACGAGAATGGGGAGGATTTAGAGGGTGCCCGAGAGCCTGGGTACTTCTCGGACCTGAATCTCGATCAGATCATTGACGCAATCACTGCCGGTCGCGAGGAGTACGTCCTCAAACCGATCTTCTATCAGCGGATCCGCGACGTAGATACCCTCCACTATCGCCAAGAGGTTCTGCGCGACCTCGAGGGAGCGGGGGTCGCGGAGCAAGTCAGCACCTTCGCCAGGAGCATGCGCGAAATGCGCGAGCACCTCACTCAGGCGGGTAAGCTCCGCTACCAGCCTCAGCAGCAAAGCTGGTTCCTCGAAGCTGTGAGTATCTACTGCGACGCTGTCCGCAGCTTCTCCCAGGGTCTCGGCCAGGCCAAGGTCACTTCACGGGGACTCCTAGCCTTTCAAGAATACTTGACCACGTACCTCGACAGCTCTGACTTTGCGGCACTCCTCGCCGAGACGTCCCATGTCAAGCAAGGTCTGTCTGAGGTGAGGTATCTCCTCCACATCAGGGGCAACAAAGTAAGGGTAGGCAAGCTCGACTTGGAGGCTGACTACAGCGTCGAGGTAGAGAACACCTTCGAGAGGTTCAAACAGAAAGCAGCTAAGGACTACCGGAGCACCTTCTCCGAGTGGCCGGAGATGAACCCCGTCGAGGCCACCATCCTGGACCTTGTGGCGCGCCTCTTCAGCGATACCTTCGCGGAGCTGAGCGACTTCTGTGCGCGGCACGGGTCATATCTCGACCAGGCGATCAAGCGGTTCGATCGTGAGGTGCAGTTCTACCTTGCGTATCTCGCCTACATCGACCAGTTCAAATCAGCCGGCCTCAGGTTTTGCTATCCGGAGATCTCCAGTCAGTCGAGGGAGGTCTTCGCAAACGCGACGTTCGACTTAGCGTTAGCCGGCAAGCTCGTCCCCGAGGGCTCACCAGTCGTCTGCAACGACTTTGAACTAAAAGGTGCAGAACGTATCTTCGTTGTGTCTGGGCCGAACCAGGGCGGCAAGACCACCTTTGCCAGGACTTTCGGCCAACTTCATCATTTAGCCTGCGTCGGCTACCCCGTCCCGGGCAGCGGAGCCAGGCTCTTTCTGTTCGATCACCTGTTCACCCACTTCGAACGGGATGAGGATCCGGACGACCTCAAGGGCAAACTCGAAGACGATCTGGTTAGGCTACGAGCCGTCTTCAACGCGGCCACGGCTGACAGCTTGGTGATCATGAACGAGGTCTTCACCTCTACGACTCTGACCGACGCCCGCTTTTTGGGCCGAAAGGTGATTGAGAAGGTCATCGAATTCGACCTGTTGTGTGTGTACGTCACCTTCGTCGAGGAACTCGCCTCTCTGGGTGGTTCAATCGTGAGCATGGTGAGCGCCATCTCTCCGGAGAACCCTGCGCACCGAACATTCAAGGTTGTGAGGAGTCCCGCCGACGGGCTAGCCTACGCGATGGCAATCGCCGAGCAGCACGGCCTAACCTACGAGCGCCTGAAGGGGCGGATGGCGAAGTGAAGACCCACCTAATGTACAGAGACCGGGACTTCGAAATGCTCGGGGAGCTTCCGGGTAATGAGTGGGAACTCACACAGGATCTCGATCTGCCCACGCTGTTTCAGGCGATGGCCCTCGGCGACAAATTCCTTTTTGAGGTTTCCAGGAGAGCGGTCTTGTCGAGCCTCGCAGAACCCGCCGCGATCACTTATCGCCAGCAAATCCTGGAGGACTGCCTCCGCCACTCGGAAGTGGTCAGGGAGATGTATGCGATAGCTGTAGCTGCCGTGGACGGCGAGCGTGTTATCTGGGCACCGTTCCGAAAGTCTCCCTCGGGGACCCTGCGCAGGTCCGTAGAGGTCCTCCAACTATTCGTGGGCCTGCTGAAGCGGCTGCGGCAGATTGCAGACGACCAGGGTGCGGAGTGCCAGTCGGAGGGCTTGATTGCCTTCTTTGAAACACTGAAGCGTGAACTCGACGACGAATACTTCCGAAGCGTGGACCAACATCTTCAGCGACTCAAACTTCGTGACGGAGTCGTTATGAGTGCTGAGCTTGGCGAGGGCAACAAAGGCGCCGGCTACGTACTCCGTACACCCGGGATCATGAGGCAGAGATGGAAGGAGTGGTTGGGGATCGAAAGTCGCTCCACCTATTCGTTCGAAATCTCACCCCGTGACGATGCCGGCTTGAGGGCGCTCTCGGTTCTGACCGACCGCGGAGTCACCCTGGTCGCCAACGCCCTCGCTCAGTCGACCGACCACATCCTCAGCTTCTTCACGATGTTGCGCGCGGAACTGGGATTCTACGTGAGCTGCCTCAACTTGCGCGGGCGCCTGGTCGAGATGGGCGAACCGACCTGCATACCCGTGCCAATGCCCTGGAGGTCGTCTGCGCTGGCGGCCAACTGCCTCTACGACGCCTGCCTGCGGTTACGAATTGAAGGACCGGTGGTAGGCAACGATGTACCTGGCGACGGCAAGTCGCTCGTGATGATCACGGGGGCGAACTCGGGCGGAAAGTCGACTTTCCTGAGGAGCGTCGGTCTCGCTCAGCTGATGATGCAGTGTGGCATGTTCGTTGCCGCCGATTCCTACGTATCGAGTGTATGTGATCGCCTCTTCACGCACTTCATTCGTGAGGAGGACGCCAGCATGAGGAGTGGTCGCCTCGATGAGGAGTTGAGCAGGATGAGCGTGATCGCGGATGAGCTGACGCCGAGCTGTATGGTTCTGTTCAACGAGTCGTTCGCGGCGACCAACGAGAGGGAAGGGTCGGAGATAGCCCGCCAGATCGTGCGTGCGCTTTTGGAATCGGGGATCAAGATTCTATTCGTCACCCACCTCTTCGAATTGGCGGAGAGCTTTTACCTGCAGAAACTGGACTCGGCTCTCTTTCTGCGGGCCGAGCGGCTGGACGACGGACGGCGAACTTTCCGGTTAGTCGAAGGCGAGCCTTTGCCCACCAGCTACGGAGAAGACCTGTATCGGCGACTAGGCGGATGGACGACTGTGAGGGCAATGGGCGAGTCCAGTAGCGCCGGCGTGGCACCGGCTGGATCGCCCGACGCCTAGCAGCCTGTCTCCAGGTGGTCCAGTGGCCGCCCTCGGGTCGCTGCCTGGCGATCCCCGCCTAATCGGGTGTCCTGGTAGGGCCGGAATGCCAGTCGGCCGCTGTCAAAAGGGAGTGGCGCCGAGACAATTATCATGGTAGTCTGCGACCACGGCGATGGGGCTCGCCGCGGTGCCCGGCACCGGAACCGCAGCCTTAGCTGATGGCCCCTGACCAATTTGTTGCCGGTCAGGGGATGATGATGAGTTCATCAGCCGACGTCGGTTGGCGCTCGTTGGCGACCACGCGCTCTGCGTCCTGGTCTGACCCTGCGCTGACCGTGGTCCAGCTTTATCAGAACCTGGCCGTCTCGACCCGTCAGATCTCACATCTGACCGGTATATCTCGGCCCGAGGTATCCAGGTTGCTGCGGGGGGCCGGGATTGAGGTGGCTCCTCGAGGACGCGGGAGACCGCGGCCCCAGGCCCGACTTCCGGTGCCGGAGGGTCTGGAACAAGCTCTCTGGGAGCTGTACGTCGACCGCCGGTTCACTCGTTCCCAGGTCGCCGAAGCGCTCGGTCTGTCCGAGGGGGTGATCCGGCACCGGCTGGGCGAACTGAGGGTTCCGATGCGAGGCAGAGGCGGTAGCTACCGAGAGGATCGGATCGAGCCGGACCCGGCAGTCGTCTTCCATCTTTACGTGGAGCGAGGTTGGAACGCGGCACGGGTGGGCGCCGAACTGGGCGTCAGCCACCGGGTGATTCTCCGAACTGTCCACGAGCACGGGTGGCCTGTAAGGCTTGGTGGGCAGGCGCCGCGGACCGGACCCCAGGAGATCGAGCTGATTGGAGCTCTTTATGCGGACGAACAGATCTCCCGAGCGCTAGCCGAATGGAATCTTCCGCAGGTGAGTCCAGGTGGCCCTATTTGGCGTCGTTTTCCGCACCCGATCGGGGTGCCGACAGGGCTTCTGAAGCGGCTCTACGTCGATTGCGGGCTCTCCCTGCCCCAGATTGAACTTTTGTCGGGCCAACCCAGGGCCACACTCAATGGGCGACTCCGCTCCCTTGGTATACCGACCAGATCTCCTGGGGGACGTTCACCGTTCATGCGTCGTTGGCTCGCCAAAAAGACTCTCACTCCGGACACCAGGAAAAGAAGCTGATGGCGTCTCCAGATGGATCGCTCCGAGCGGATGATTCCGGCCCGGCAGATTCGGATGTTCTCGCTGATCGATTGTTCCAGTTGAGCCAGTTGGACCTGCTTCCAGCCCGGAACCGGGCAGTGCTGGCGGAGGCCGCCGACAAGCTCGCTTCTGCCACTGTCTACGTGGCCGTGGTAGGCGACTTCAAGCGCGGTAAGAGCTCACTGATCAATGCCCTTCTTGGAGCGCACCTACTCCCGGTGGGAGTGGTGCCACTCACCGCCCATCCGACCCTGGTCCGCTACGGTCCGGAGCCCATCGCCTTGGTAACCCACTCCTCCGTCACCGAGCGAGTCGAGGTAGAGCGGCTCGCTGAATTCGTCACCGAGAAGGGCAACCCGGACAACAGTCTCAAAGTCGAGGACGTATGGGTTGAGTACCCCTCGGCACTGCTTCGAGAGGGAGTAGTCGTAGTGGATACGCCGGGAACTGGAAGTTTCTTCGAGCACAACACCGACACTGCTCACTCCTTCCTGCCCAGGATCGACGTGGGAGTGGCCGTGCTGACGGCTGAGTCACCCTTGTCACTCTCAGAGGCTCGCTGGATGAGGGACGTGGCAGGCCGTGCGACTCGGGTCGCGGTCTGCATAAACAAGGTGGACACGATCTCGGCCGAAGAACGGGCCGAGGTATTGGCCTTCGTCCGAGCGGGCGTGGCGCGAATCTTGGGCGATCGCCCGATCCCCTTCTTCACGACCTCTGCTCGGAGTGAGCTGGAGGGAGGTGGCGACGAGGGGGTGGCCAGCCTCCGCCAGTGGCTCAGCGAGGAGCTCGGGCAATCTCGCTTCAGCATTGTCTGGGACAGCGCCGCACGGGCTGGCAGCTCTGCGCTCGGGTTGGCTCGAGGTGCCCTAGCACTGGAGCGAGCGGCCTTGTCCGTCCCGGTAGCGGAGGCCCGCGACCGCGAGCGGCGGGTGCTGGTAGCCCAGGGTCGCCTGGCCCGGGTCGGGAAGGAGGGTCGGGCGGTTATCAGGGCCCACGCGGCAGATCTGGTTCGGGACGCCGTTGACCCGAAGGTCGACTCCATCCGGATCGACCTTGGTCAGCGACTGGTGATGCTCACCGAGGAACAGGAATGGCCCCGGGAGTTGGAGAGGAAGGCCGACCAGAGCGGGCGCGCGCTAGAGAGCCTGGTGCGCGAGCCGCTGCAGACGGCTCTGCTAGATCAGGCGGAACGGCTTCAGGGAGTTGTGGATGAGTTCCTGGACGAAGTAGGCGGCATCTTTCAAATCAAACTGCCTAACGCCCCCCGTCTGGCTGATCCCACCCGCCTTCCTAGCGTTAGGGTCACCGTCGCGGATGAGTCGGGAGCGCTGGCGATGGGTTTGCGCACGGTTAGGCGAGCGCTGCCAGGAGCGGCCGGGCGGAGCTGGCGGGAGCGAGCCCGGCGACAGGAGGCAGAGGAAGCGGCCGACCGTATGGCGGGCCGATTGCGCTACGCGACGGTCTCGGCCATCGATGAGGCGGTTCGGGAGTGGCTGGCCTGGTCGGACGGGGAGTGGCAGGGCCTGGCCGAGGCTCTGAGCGCGGCCCTGCGCCGAAGTGGTGAGGCCGCCGCGGCGGGAGCGGCGGCGGCACAGTCGCAACAGGGTCGGCTCGACCGCCTGACCGAGGTGCTGGCCACGGTGGCCGCTGCGTTGCAACCTCATGCAGCTACAGCTGGTTAGCCCAGTGCGATCGGGCGAACAGGAGAGGGCGCACTCCGACGGTTGGGGTCCTCCGTCCCTCGCCGCGCCGGACCGAGCCATGGCCTGGTATCGAGTCCTGCTGCCAACCCGAGACATTTACCTTGTATGCCGAACGGCTTCGCCTCCGATGAGACAGGCCACGGCCACCTTAGGGCCGTGTTCCACCGGATGGGAGAGGAAGGTGCCCGTCGCCAGGTATGGCGTCGACCACCGCTCCCTGCCAGCGTTCACCCGACCCGATCAGCAGGTTCCAGCAGCCCACCGGCTGGCGGAGCGAGATCCCGGTCGGGCCGGACAGCATGCCGGCGAGGATGAGGCGATTTATGGCATCGTGGGCGACTACCGCGAATGGACCTGGAGCCAGCCCGGCCACCAGGTTCGCGACTGCGGCCATGACCCTCGCCACCAACGCCTCCCGGTCCTCGACCACCGGAGCGGCGTCCAGGCTTCCGAATCGTTCATTCAGCTCGTCTGGGGAGTGTCCGGTCCAGGGACCGTAGTCCCGATCGATGAGCTGCGGTTCCACCGTAAGGCGAGCTCCGGTGACCCTGGCGAGTGGGGCGCCGGTCGCGCGGGCCCGCTGCAGCGGACTGGTAATTACCGCGGTCAGCGGAACCGGGCTGAACAATGCGGCCAGCGCCTCGGCTTGGCCCTGGCCAGTGGGGTCGAGAGGCAAGTCAGCATGGCCGCGCAGCAGCCCAGCCACATTGCTTCGAGTTTGCCCGTGGCGAATCAGGTACATCATGCAGGGCCTCGCAACTGCCTGTCTCAATTACGGCCCACCATCACCTGCCAGGTTAGCCTCCCGTCGAGATCGACCCCTGCCCACTGCGCCGATGGCCCCGGGAGCTGAGGTTCCCGAGGAGCCCGCCCCAAAGCTGGGGGGTAGCCTCGCAGGCGGCGGACGGGAAACTCCAGAACCGGACGCTGTGGAATCCCCTCGACCACCATGGTTCAACCTGGGCGTCGGGAGTGTGGCGGCGACCAGCATGCTCTCGGACTCTGGTCACGAGCTAACCACGGCGCTTCTTCCCAGCTTCCTCACCTCAATTCTGCACGCCTCGGCGTCAGCGCTGGGAGTGATCGAAGGAGTCAGCGATGCCCTGATGGGCCTCGCCACGCTGGTGAGTGGGCCAGCCGCAAACAACCCCCGGGCGCGGGCGCGACTGGCGTCGGGTGGCTATCTCGGCACCGCTTTGGCAACGGGGGCTATCGGGCTCACGGTCGCTGTCTGGCAAGTGGGGGTCCTGCGCGCGTCGGCATGGGTATCCCGGGGTCTGCGCAGCCCGGCGCGGGACACTCTGCTCTCGTCTCTGACTCGGCCCGACGCCTATGGGCGAGCGTTCGGTCTGGAGCGCGCTGGCGACAACCTGGGGGCGGTGGTGGGGCCTCTGTTGGCAGCAGGACTGGTCATCTGGATTGGGATCCGGCCGGCCATGTGGCTGGCGGCCGTGCCGGGCCTCTTCGCGGCGCTGACCATCACGGTCGCCGTGAGAAAAGCACGGCAGCGACCATCTCCGCAGTCCGCACCACGGCGCCTCCAATTTGACCAGCTACGCCGAGCGGGGATCCTGCGACCGCTGTTGCCGGTAGTGCTCTTTGAAGTCGGTAACACGACCACCACCTTGCTCATCCTTCGGGCGACCCAGCTACTCCATCGCGGTAGCCGTACCGAGGTGGCGGCGGCGGCAGTGGCGATTCTGATTTACGCGGGCCACAATGCCTTTGGCGCAGGCGTGGCCTACGCTGGGGGTCACTGGGTGGATCGGCGTGGCCCCCGAGTGGTGTTCGCGGCAGGCGCAGTCCTGTACGTGGTGGCCTATGGCATGTTCGCCGTCAACTGGGGAAGTTGGCTCCCGATCCTGATCGCGTTCTGCCTGGCGGGCAGCGGGATTGGACTGGCCCAAACGGCGGAGTCTGCGCTGGTAGGTAGTCTGCTGCCCGAGCATCTTCGTGGCAGTGGTTTTGGGCTTTTGGGAGGCGTGCAGGCAGGGGGTGACCTGGCGGCCTCGGTGATTGTCGGGGTGCTCTACGCGACCGTGTCCCCGACAGTCGCGTTCACCTATGCGGCCAGCTGGATGGTGTTGGCCGCTCTGGGGTCGGCGGCGCTGTGTGGTCCGGGACGTCGTGCCGGAGCCGCGCCATCTAGGTGGACGACCCTTCCGGGGAAGCGCGTGTGAAAGAGGGGCCGCCTTCCCGGGAAGACTCTCCGTCGGTGAGCGCTCGTGGGCGCAGGTGGTGTGGTCGGGGCACCCCTTCTCGTGAATGCGGTGGCCGCTCTTCGACCTCGAAAGTTGGACTAGACTGCTCGGCGTGGCTGAGGTTCTGCTCTTTCATCACGCCCAGGGACTAACCCCCGGCTGCCTCTCCTTCGCCGATCGGCTGCGCAGCGCCGGGCACGTGGTGCACGCGCCGGATCTCTACGACGGCAAGGTATTCACCGACCTGACTGACGGCGTTCACTACGCCGAGGAAGTCAGCTTCGACACGATCATCGAGCGTGGTCGCAAGGCTGCCGAGAGCTTGCCTGAGGGGCTCGTCTATGCCGGGTTCTCGCTCGGGGTGCTGCCCGCGCAGATGCTGGCCCAGACGAGACCGGGTACCAAGGGAGTGTTGCTTTTTCACAGTTGCATCCCCACCTCGGAGTTCGGCTGTCCCTGGCCGCCGGGCGTCCCGCTCCAGATTCACATGATGGACGCAGACTCGTGGGTCCTGCCGCCGAACGAAGACCTCAACGTCGCCCGCCAACTCGACGAGACAATCGAGAGCGCGGAGCTGTTCTTGTATCCCGGCGATCACCACCTCTTCGCTGACGACAGCCTTCCCGACCACGACGAAGCCGCCGCGGCACTGCTCACGGAACGGGTGCTCAGTTTTCTCGACAACATCGAGTAGCTGCAAAACTCTCCATCCGACGAGCTCCCCCGTCCCACCTTCCTTGGCAGGACGGCTAACGCCACCATCCAAGGTCGGCTCTGGGCTGCTTGTCTTAGCCCGTGTTAGTGACTCGGCCCTGCCGGAACAGCGCTGGCCGGCTCAACCACTGTGGTGCTGCCCTTCGCCACGGGCCCTCAGGCGGGCCGCCAGGCTGCCGGCGGCCGCCACCATCAATATCCCGTAGACTCCGCCGACCGCGCTGGAGCGGGGGGCGACCGCCACAGCGACTGCAATCGCCACGCCGAACTCCCGGATCCCAATCGGGAAGCCGACCGCAACCGCCTGCCGGCGGTGCAGCCGGAGCACTCGACCGAATCCCCAACCGGCAAGTCCCCCGCCAGCCAGAAGCGCCGCCACCAAGAGCAACATCGCGAAGATCGCGGTCGAGGTGAAGACGCTGCGAGCATTGGTGGTTCCGGCGAGGACCACCAAGACCAGGCAGGTGGCGCTCAGATCCAGAAATCGGTGGCGCCAACGCGCGATTACGGGAAACCTCGACCGCAGGGTGATCCCGACTACCAGTGGAAGTAGGACGGAGAGGGCCAACTCCAGAGCCAGCGAGCCCGGATTGATGTGGACAACTGACCCCAGGCCCACCGCCAACCAGAACGGTGTGAGGACGATTGAGAGGGCCAACGACCCGGACATGCAGGCCATGGCGAGCGCAGTGTCGCCCCCGGCGATTGTCGCCATCAGTCCGCTCGTGATCTCCGCCGGGGATACGGCGCAGATCAAGATCCCGGTCGCCAGCAGCGGGGTAGGAGCGACCAGGTGCAGCAGAAGCCCGAGACCGGGTAGGACGGTCCACTGCACCAGCAGCGCCAGCCCCACCAGACGGGTGGCGCGCAGCGCAGCGCGCACCTCTCCGGGTGTGAGGTTGAGCGCGACTCCGAGAACTTGGCCCGCCAGCAGCACCGGGACCAAGGGGTTCAGCACCGTGGCGCCCCGAGGCAGGGCGACTCCCACCGCGGCGGCTACCACTACCCAAGCCAGGAGACGGTGGCGCACCGGTAGCAGCAGCCACGGCGCTCGGCGCGCTAGGTGAGTTGCTCTGCCCATAGACCAACCGTACTGGGGGAGGTGGTGCCGGGAGGTACCTCTGGACCCCGAGCTGGGTGGCCATTCGGTGACCTAGTCTCTGCCCCCGCATGGAGTACCGGGCGAGGTCGGAGCCCGCCGCATTGGGGCGTCGGTCGTCGTCCACCTGGCGGTCGGGTGAACTGAGAAGTTAGCTAGGAGCGCACTCTCCACTCGGATAACGGCAGTGGAGGGAGGCCATCTGGCACCATGTGGTCAGTGAACCGGCCGGTCGGTTGCGGGAGAGCATACCGGTGACCAGGGTGGCAGAACTGGACAAGCGTTTACTGGGACTGGGGGGTCCGTCGGTCTCGGTGGTCGGCGTCGGCACCAACAGCTTTGGTACCAGGATGCCAGACGAGGCCGTCGGCAAGGTGGTCGACACGGCCCTCGACCTGGGCGTCAATCTCTTCGACACCGCCGATATCTATGGCCGGGGCGAGAGCGAGCGGCTCCTGGGACTGGCACTCCAAGGACGACGCGATGAAGCTCTGATCGCCACCAAGTTCGGCATGAAGCGAGCCGGGGAGGATCCCGCACAGCACCGGGGAGCACCCGGCTACATCCGGGACTCGGCGGATGCCAGCCTCCGGAGGCTGGGCGTTGACGTGATCGATCTCTACCAGATGCACCAGCCTGATCCCGCCACCCCCATCGCAGAGTCCCTGGGGGCTCTTCACCAGTTGGTCGAGGCGGGCAAGGTCCGCTGGACCGGCTGTTCGAACTTTCCCAGCTGGCAGGTGGTGGAGGCCAAGTGGACCTCCCGATCGCTCGGTTTGACCACCTTCGTGTGCGCCCAGGATGAGTACAGCCTGATCAACCGGGAGGCCGAGCGCGACCTGCTGCCCGCGCTGGACCACATGGGGATGCGGCTCTTGCCCTACTTCCCTCTGGCCCGCGGACTGCTGACCGGCAAGTATCAGAGAGGCAAGCCGGCTCCGCCCGGGTCCCGGGCCAGCCACGCCAACAGCTCAGGAATGCTGGAGGACCAGGCCAACTTCGACAAGGTCGAAGCTCTCGAGGTCTTCGCCCAACAGCGCGGTCTCACTCTGTTGCAGGTGGCCATCGGGGGGCTGTTGGGAAGGCCTGAAGTTGGCTCCGTGATTGCGGGCGCGACCCGGCCCGAGCAGGTGATCGCCAACGTCGAGGCGGCCTCCTGGATCGCGACCGAAGCGGACTGGGTTGAGTTGGACCGGGTGATGGCGGGACCGTCATAGGGTCAGGGATTGCTGGCTGACTGAGGCTTCCTGGCACCCAACGCGGCCCACCCGGCGAGTCCCAGGGCTAGCAGCGCGACGAGCACGAAAGTGCCCGTCCCGCGCAGAAGCTGAAGTGCGATGCCCATCCACGCCACACCGACGATGGTCGCAAGATTGCTCAGGATCCCGCCCACGCCATCGATGCGGCTCATCAGGTTGTCGGGCACGCCGTGGGAGCGGATCGCCAGGTAAACCACCAGGGCGAAGCCTTCCCCGAGTCCGAACAGCAACGCTCCCACGATCAGCGAGACGGGCTGGCCGAAGCTGATCAGGGCCCCGCCTGCGGCCAGAATGAGGAAGCCGGTTGCGATGCCCAGCCACTGCCGCCCCGGTGGTCTGACGCCAGCAACCAGTGTGCCAACTGCGGAGCCCGCCGCATAACCGGCGATCGCCAGGGCGGCTCTGCCAGTCGACCTGGTCCCGTCGGCGGTGGAGACGTAGACCAGCCCCAGCACGATCCCTGAGCCAATAGCGCCGTAAAGAGTCCAGGCCAACTGCACCCGGCGGAGGTCGGCATGGTCGAGAAAATAGCCCAGTCCCGAGCGCACCTCCTGCCAGACGCTGGTGGCGCCAGAGCTGGTGACCAGCGGCGCTGTTCGCAACACCGTCAACCCCGCCGCCAGGATGAAGAATGAGATGCCGTCGATCGCCAGGCCGGTCGCCGGGCCGAAGGCGCTGGCCACACCACCGGCCAGTAGCGGCCCGGCGACCCAGGCCAGCGATTCGGCCGTCTCCACCAGCGAGTACACCTGGGTTAGCTGGGCCCGGCCGGCGATCCGCGGGGTCAGCGACCCCAATCCGGCTGCGCAGAAGCCCTCGAGAATGCTGAGTGGCACAGTCACCACAAAGATCACCAGCAACACCGGGCCGTGAAGCAGACCGGCGATTGGGATCAGCATGGTCAGTAGGCCACTTGCTATCTCCGCCATCACCAGCGAACCGCGACCTTCCAGGCGGTCGAATCTGGCATCGAAGGGAAGGCGAACTGCCAGGAACGGGATGATGGAGAGAGCGGCCACGGCTGCTACCAGCAGTGGGCTGTGCGTCAGCTCAAGAACGATGAGCGGCAGCAACAGCCCGGTCGCCGCATCTCCCAGGTTTGACAGAGCTTGGGTACTGGCAAAGATGGAGAGGTCTCGATTGGTCCGCAGGAGGGTCAGCACCGGCGGCAGTATAGGGATGGCTCATCTAGCGCTCCTACTCGACGAGCGAGCAGTCAGGCAGCGCTCCCCACACGTTGGTAGACAGCCTCAGCGGGGCCACGGCGAGCTAACTTGGTCGCCCCAGAAGTAACCGGTGACCCCGCTGGTGCTGGATGCCGTCTGGGACCTAGAATCGGTCGTCGGCATCGCCAGCTGAAGGGAGCGCCATCCGAGTCTTCATCTCGTGCGACATGGAGGGGGTGGCCGGCATCGTCGACTGGGGCCAGGTGTCATCAAGTGAGGAGCAGGCACTCGGGCAGCGGCTTCTATTGGAGGACGTGAACGCCGCCATCGATGGAGCGGTGGCCGCCGGAGCTCAGAGCTTTCTGGTCAACGACTCTCACGGGACGATGCGAAATTTGCCGCCGGAACAACTCCATGGTCAGGCGGAATACTGCTCCGGGCAGTACAAGCCTCTCTACATGATGGAGGGGCTGGACGACGACTTCGACGCCTGCTTCTTCATTGGCTATCACGGCGCCGTGGACGGCCCTGCGTCGGTCCTGTCCCACACCTACAACCCGACAGCCATCCAGGGGGTCGAACTCAACGGCCACCTGGTTGGGGAGAGCGGCATCAATGCGCTGGTGGCCAGTCACTACCGGGTCCCAGTGGCGCTGGTGACCGGTGACCAGCACACCGCTGCCCAGGCGGAGCCGATCCTGGCCGGAGCAGAGATGGTGGTGGTCAAGCATTCAGTGACCCGGCTGGCGGCGCGCAGCCTCCATCCGACGATCGCTCGTATGCGGATACACGACGGAGCGATCAGCGCCCTGGCGCGGCTTCAGGAGATCCCCCCACCAACGCTGACCTCTCCATTCCGGCTGTCAGTGCGACTAAGGAACGCCGACCTGACCGAGTTGGCGGTCCAGGTTCGGGGCATCCGAGCGCTCTCCGAGTTGAAGGTCTTGGTGGAGGGGGAGGACGCCCTCTCCGTATTCCGCAGCTTCATGGGCCTGCTCCAGATCACCAGGGGCGTGGCCCAGGAGCGCTAGATCCTTTCGGGTGGAGCTGCCGTCGGACCTTAGCCTTCGCCATCCAATCGGGGAACTCAGCCTCGGGGGAGACCTCGTGGAGGGCACGGCCGCCAGGGACCGACCGCTCAGGCGGTGCACCCGGAGTCACCGCGCCGGCAGCCGACGGCAGTTCAACGACCGCAGAGGCCGGCGGGCGTGGTGATACTGGCGAGCGTGGAGCTTGACTATTTGGAACGCTCATCACGGGTGAGGCCGGAGCCGTTCCCCGACCCGGGCTGGACCGACCTTGGTCCGGTCGACCCTGACGAGGAGGCCGCTATCACACTGGTGCTGAGGCCCCGGCCGGACACCTCGACACCAGTTCCAGAGGACGTCGGGCGGGTCAGCCCCCGGCTGCGGGCGCATCTGTCACGGGAGCAACTGGTGGACGTCCGGGGCGCCGAACCAGATGACCTGGAGGCGCTCAGGGACTGGAGCAGCGCGGTGGGAGTGGAACTGCTCACAGTGGCCGCTGACCGGCGGACAGTCGAGATCAGGGGCCGGCTCGAGAGACTCGGCGAGCTGTTCGGTGTCGAGCTCCGGCGGGGCGGAGTGGCCGGTGGGGAATTTCGAGCGTCCCGGGGAGCCGTCGCGGTCCCCGGCGAGCTGGCGGATCGGGTGGTGGCGGTCCTTGGCCTGGAGACCGTGCCGGTGGCCAGCCCGCAGTTTCGCCCGCTGCCCCTGCCAAAGCCGGTCAAGTCTCTGGCCGAAGCGGCACCGTTCAGCTATCTGCCGACCCAGGTGGCGGGACTCTACGGATTCCCCGCCGGCACCAGCGGGGCCGGGGAGTGCGTCGGTCTGATCGAGCTGGGAGGCGGCTATCGGAGCGCTGACGTCTCCACCTATTTCGAAGGACTGGGAGTCCCGGCCCCCGAGCTGGTCGCGGTTCCGGTGGCTGGTGGCTCCAACCAGCCCACCGGAGTCCAGGACGGTCCGGACGGCGAAGTGATGCTGGATATCGAGCTGGTCGGTGCCATGGCCCCGGGCGTCCGGCTGGCCGTCTACTTCGCCCCCAACACCGACCAGGGCTTCCTGGCCGCCATCAACGCCGCCCTCCACGATGAGACCAACCGGCCTTCGGTGATCTCGATCAGCTGGGGAGGGCCGGAGGCCAATTGGCCGCAGGCCACCATGATCGCCTTCGATCAGGCTTTCCAGGACGCCGCTTTACTGGGAGTGGGTGTCTGCGTGGCCGCCGGCGACAACGGCTCCAGTGACGGGTTGACCGATGGGGAGGCCCACGTCGACTTCCCTGCCTCCAGTCCGCACGTGCTGGCCTGTGGCGGCACCCGGCTCACCTCCCAGGCCGGGGTCATCGAGGCGGAGGTGACCTGGAACGACGGCTCCCAGGGAGGAGCGACCGGCGGTGGGGTCAGCGCAGTCTTCGCCCTCCCCAACTGGCAGGCCGGAGCCCACGTTCCACCCTCCGCCGACCCCGGCCACAAGGTCGGCCGAGGCATCCCCGACGTGGCCGGGGATGCCGATCCGGAGACCGGCTACCAGGTTCTGGTCGACGGCGAGCCTGCGGTGTTCGGGGGCACCAGCGCGGTGGCGCCGCTCTGGGCGGCGCTGCTGATCCGCTGTGCCCAGGCGTTGGGTCAGAGCCCGGGATACCTCAACCCGCTCCTCTACCAGACCCTGGACGCGGAGGGGGTGACCCGGGATGTCACCCAGGGCAACAACGGTGCCTACCAAGCGGGACCCGGCTGGGACCCATGTACCGGATGGGGCAGTCCCCAGGGCACCAAGTTCCTGGCGGGGCTGAAGGCCTGATCGGGACGGTCTGCGGCGCCTCCTGGATTCGAGGAGCACTGGACTGGTCGGGGGTCCACGGCGCGGGCCCCCAGTAGCTCCTGCGGACTGCAATTAGAACGCCAGAATCTCCGGTGCGGCAGAGCCTCGCCGTGGTCGAAGTCGCGAGCCCTTCCTGCTGGAGGAGGTCCCGATCGACCAGCGACCCCCGATCCTGCGGGAGTTCGCCGTCACGGTCGCGTCCGGCGCCACCGCCTGCGAGTTCGCGACCGCCAGCCCAGCCCACCCGGAGTTCCGGCTGCGACCCAATCCCGGGGGAAGCGGTAGATGACCCACTCGGTCACCTCACGGCGGCGCACGATTCCCTGTGGGCGTTCGATCTCCGGAGGAGAGTCGCCCCGAAGGCGTCCAGCACGTCCTCCCGAGCGGCTAGACGACGACCGTCACTGTGGCAAGCTTAGTCGGTGACCCAGCTCGAGACCCGACCCGTGACGACAGGCGGTGGAACCGCCGAACCGGCGATTGTCGCCAAGGACCTCAAGAAGTCATACAAGGAGATCGAGGCGGTCCGGGGGGTCAGCTTCGAGGTCGCGACCGGGGAGATCTTCGGCTTCCTTGGTCCCAATGGCGCCGGGAAGTCCACCACCATCTCCATGCTCTGCACCCTGGTCCTTCCCACCGAGGGCAGAGCCCAGGTGGCCGGGTTCGACGTGGTGGCCGACCAGGCCCGAGTCAGGCAGAGAATCGGCCTGGTCTTCCAGGACACCACCCTCGACGACTACCTGACCGCCACCGAGAACTTGCGCTTCCACGCCGAGCTCTACGGAGTGCCGCGCGAGATCGTCGCGGTTCGTCTGCGCCAGGTGCTGGAGATGGTTGACCTTTGGGAGCGTCGCGACGGCCTGGTGCAGACGTTCTCTGGCGGTATGAAACGGCGGCTGGAGATCGCTCGCGGCTTGTTGCACGCCCCAGCCGTCCTCTTTCTCGACGAGCCGACGGTCGGTCTCGACCCCCAAACCCGCTCCCATATCTGGAGTTACATCCAGGAACTCCGCCGGCGCGAACAGATCACCATCTTTCTGACCACCCACTACATGGACGAGGCCGAGTACTGCGACCGCCTGGCGATCATGGACAACGGTGTGCTGGTGGCGATCGACACCCCCGAGGCCCTCAAGGGCAGCATCGGGGAGGATCGCGTTGAGCTGCACACCGACGACGATCAGCAGGCGATCGAACGGCTGGCGCAGCAATTTCAGATCAAGGCCCAGATCAGTGAGGACGCGGTCACCTTTCACGTGCCCGGTGGTGAGCAGTTCGTCCCCCGCCTGTTCGCAGAGTTGGGGGTGCCGATCCGATCCATCAGGGTCGCCCGGCCCACCCTCGATGACGTGTTCATGACTTACACCGGACGGACGATCAGGGACGCTGAGGCCTCCGGCTCAGACCGGCTCCGGGCCAATCCATGGATGCGGGCGCGGAGTAGGAGGTAGCCATGGCGACCAGCGTGGCGGTGCCGGGGGTGCGGGTTGCCGGTGGACGAACCAGCGACGACCTGCGCGCCCTGTGGGTAGTCTGGAAGAGAGAGCTGATCCGCTTCCGTCGCAACCGCATGCGGATCATCACCTCGCTGGCCCAACCGGTCCTTTTCCTCTTCGTGCTGGGCACCGGATTGTCCACCGTGATTTCGACAGCGGACCACTTCGATTTCCGGACCTTCATGTTTCCCGGAGTACTGGGGATGACAGTGCTCTTCACCTCCATCTTTTCAGCGATCTCCATCGTTTGGGACCGCGAGTTCGGCTTCTTGCGCGAGATGTTGGTGGCGCCTGTGCACCGCTGGACCTTGGTGCTGGGCAAGTGCCTGGGCGGCGCCACGGTGGCGACCATCCAGGGTGCGATCATGCTCGCGCTGGCGGGACTGGTGGGGGTCTCCTACAACCCGGTGATGCTGCTGGTGCTGCTGCTGGAGATGATGCTCACCGCCTTTGCCCTCACCGCCTTCGGGGTGATGCTGGCGGCCCGCATCTCCGACGTCCAGTCCTTCCAGGTGATCACTCAGCTGTTCGTGCTGCCGATGTTCTTCTTATCGGGAGCGGTGTTTCCGGTTACGAAACTACCAGTCTGGCTGGGGGTTCTGAGCAAACTCGATCCGCTCTCCTACGCCGTTGACCCCCTTCGCAAGGAAGTGTTCACCTACCTGACCATTCCCCCGGAGATTCGCCACACCTTCGACCCCGGGGTCACCTGGGGCAGCTGGAACCTACCGGTTTTCGTCGAGGTCGGACTGGTCGCGCTGGCGGCTGCGGTGATGCTCGCGATCGCCATCCGCCAGTTCTCTAGGCCTAGCTAGGGAGCGGACTGGAAGCCTCCCGGGGAAGCTCCAGTCGCTCAGCCAAGCGCGATGCAGCGCCGGCCACCAGTGTCTGCTCGCTGAGTGGCCATTCCTGCAACAACTCCTCCAGCATGTCGCGCCGGGCCTGGTGCAGCCGCTTGCGCAGCCGCTGCCCCGCCGGGGTGATTCGCACCAACGCTGCCCGTCCGTCTCGGGGATCGGGATCCCTGGTCAAGAGCCCAGCCCGCTCCAGCCGCTGCAGCCGCGGGGTGATGGTTGAGTTGTCGACGCAGTAGTAGGCAGCCAGCTCGGAAGGATGGACCGGCCCGCAGGCGGAGATTCGATGGAGCATGGCGACGGTTCCCACCGGGAGGTCGCAGCGGGCCCGGTGCATCGTCTCGATTTGGACTTCGCGGCTGTTGGACCAGCGCACGATCGCGGTGACCGCCCGCTCCAACTCGGCGACCGGGCCCTCTTCCGACTCCGGTCGAGTCGGGCGCAGTGCGATCCTCTCCAGGGTCGGTGCGTCGGTCATGGCGCTGAGCCGTCTCCCGAACCGTCTCGGTCGGAGGCCCCTGCGGGCTCCAGGGAACGCTCGCCTGCCTGGGTCCCTGTCCCATCAGATGTGGAGAGCTCGGGCTCCGGCTCCAGCTCGGCCGGAGCGGCAGGTGGGGAGTTGAAGGCCAGCACCGGGCTGGGCTCCACCTCTTGGTGAATGTACTTGCCCCCGCGCAGCCAGCTGGCGACCGCGCCCAGGGCGCAGGCGGCGAATGCGAAGTCGAAGGCCGCGTGCAGCCCCTTCAGGAAGGGCCCGGAGATGAGGTGGGGGAAGAATGCTCGCCCGGTCAGGTAGGCCTGTTGGGCGTGGGTCAGATGGCCCAGGACCGGACCCAGCAATGAGCCGATCGGGTTGAATCCCAGGAAGGAGGCGAAGAGGCTTCCCACCGCCGGAAGGTGAGAGATCCGGGTGGCGGTGGCGGCCGGCACCCCCTGGGTGACCAGACCGTGATACAGGGTGGTTGGGAGGCTCGATGACAGCCCCAGGATGATCAGGGTGAAGAAGATCCCGATTGAAAGCACCTGGGCGGAGTTCTGGAAGGTCGCCGACATCCCGGCCCCGGCTCCGCGCTGGTTGGCCGGCAGGCTGTTCATGATTCCCGCCTGGTTGGGCGAGGCGAAGAGGCCGCTGGACAGTCCGTAGACCGCCAGCAGGATGGCGAACCAGATGTAGTTGAAGTTGGCGGGGAGCACTTGGAAGAGGGCAAAGATCAGCGCCGACACCGAGATCCCTACGGTGGCGAAAATCCGCGAACCGTAGCGGTCGGAGAGGATGCCCGCGATGGGACCGGCGACCAGGAAACCGGCCGTCAGCGGCAGCATGTAGATTCCGGCCCAGAGCGGAGTCCTGGCAAAGCTGTAGCCGTGCTGGGGCAGCCAAATGCCCTGCAGCCAGATGATCAGGATGAACATCAGGCCCCCGCGGGCCAGTGCCCCCAGCAGGGCGGCCACGTTGCCGGCGGCAAAGGCCCGGATACGGAAGAGCTGAATGTGGAACATGGGCGCCTTGACCTTGGTCTCCAGGTAAGTGAAGAAGCCGAGGCAGGCGATCCCGCCGAACATCGCCGTCAGCACCATGGGATTACCCCAGCCCATGCTCGCCTTGCCGTAGGGGAGGATGCCGTAGGTGATCCCTACCAGCAGCGCCACCAAGCCCACGGCGAAGAAAAGGTTGCCCCACCAGTCGATCCGGGCCGGCTGGCGGACGCCAGTGTCGCGCAGCATCAGGTATGCCCAGATGGTCCCGAATAGACCAACTGGGACCGAGACCAAGAAGACCAGCTGCCAGGCGATCGGACCCAAGACGCCGCCCAGGACCAGCCCGATGAAGGAGCCGGCAATTGCCGCGACCATGTTGGTTCCGAGCGCCATCCCCCGCTGGTTGGTGGGGAAGGCGTCAGTGAGGATGGCGCTGGAGTTGGCCCACAGCATCGCTCCACCGACTCCCTGGAGCACCCGCATCACGATGAGGAAGAGAGCCGCACCGGAGCCGCTCATCCAGGTAAGCGAGAGCACGATCGAGAAGACGGTGAAGACCAGGAAGCCCAGGTTGTACATCCGTACCCGGCCATACATGTCACCGATCCGACCCAGGGTGACCACCAAGACCGCGGTGACCACCATGTAGCCCATCAGGAGCCAGAGGAAGTACGGGGTGTTGCCGGCCGCCAGCGGATTGAGCTTGATCCCGCGGAAGATGTCAGGCAGGGCGATCAGCACGATCGAAGCATTGATCGTCGCCATCAGGATGCCCAGAGTGGTGTTGGAGAGGGCGATCCACTTGTAGTGGGGACTAAGTGGACGCGGGGATGTCGAATTCCGGGCTGCCGCCACTCCGTTGCTGATGCTCAAGCGCCGACTCCTACCATCCGAGGGAATGCTTGGTTTGAGCTTACCAAATACTTTGCCGGGTGGGACCCCCGGCAACTGGCTGCCCGATCCGGATACGGCAGGGAGATCCCCTCAGGCTCGGGCGCCCGCCTAACATGGCGGTCAATGTGAAGGGGCCCGAAAGACGGTTCGAGGCGGTCAACCTCTTGTCCGATCCCCTCTACCAGTACTGCAGCATCACCAAGCAGCGGGGCGACGGGGCCGGGTCGGAGGAGGCGCTCCTCGACCATCCCTGGCTGCAGCGCCAGCGGCGGATTCACCAGCTCCAGTCCGCCTGGTGGGTCTTCCACACCGCCGAGCACTCCCGCTTCCAGCATGCGGTGGGGGCTATGCACCTCACCGGCACCTTCACCGACCACCTCTACCCGAGCCTGGTCGAGAGCTGCCCGGATGCGCCCTCGCGTCAGCTGGTGGTCGAGACCATGAGGATCGCCGGACTGCTCCACGATGTCGGTCACGGTCCATTCGGCCACTTCTTCGATGTCGAGGTACTCAGCAAGTACGGCCTCGATCACGAGGACATCGGCCGTTGCCTGGTGCTGGGCCCGCTGGCCGAGCTGATCGCGGCAATTCGTCGCAGCCCGGACGGAGACTTCGCGCAGGGGGAGGAGATCCTGCCTGAGTGGGTGGCCTGGGTGATGGCGCCCCGGGAGCTGGCGGGCTTCGAGCCGCCGCCCTGGCTGGAGGCCCTCAAGCCGGTGCTCTGCGGACCCGCCAGCACCGACAACATGGACTACGTTCCCCGGGACGCCTACATGTGCGGGGTGGCGGTGGGGCCGGTCGACCTGGCCCGACTGCGCCATTACATGTTCATCAAGGACGGCAGCCTGGTCCTGCACCAGCATGGCGCGCCAGCTCTGGAGATGTTCCTCTCCGCCCGGCTCTACATGTACAACCACGTCTATTTCCACCGGACCGTCCGGCGCATCGACCTCCACCTGCGGCCGGTCTTCGCCAGGACCTGTGAGGGGCTGCTGCCGCCGGGCAATCCCATGGACCATCTGGACCAGTACTTGCTGCTGACCGACTGGTCTTTGATGACTGAGGTGGAGCGACTCCAGCGTCAGCCCCGCAACGAGGAGGAGCGGGAGCTGGGTCGCCACTGGGAGGCGGTCACCACCAGGCGGCTGCCCTGGCGCTTGGCCTTCGAGGCCTACCGGGAGCTGAGCCAGCCGCAGTCGCCCGCAGGGCTGAACGATTCGCAGCAGATCGAGGCCCTGATTCGATCTGCCCTCCCGGAGCGGTTCCAGAGGGTGGGGCTGGAGGTGGACCTGGCCAGCACCGCCCCCAGACCTGACAACCCCGCCAGCGACAGCCAGACGCTCCGCATCTTCGACCCCATATCGGGTCGGGTCGAGGCCGAGGCCGCCCGAGAGCTGCTTGCCAGGTTGCTGCCTGTGCGGACGGTCTGGCTCAGGGTCTACAGCGACAGTGTCGAGGCCCGCGAGGCGATTCGGGAGGCGGCGGTCAGAACCATGCCCGGGGTCCTCGCCTGACCTGTCGACCGGCCAGATCCGGAAAGCTCCCAGTAAATGGCAGCCTCTTCAGAAGACTGGTCAGCGTCGGCTGGGCGTCTCAGTTATCGCCGGCGCCGCCCGCCTTTGAGATAGCGGCGCAGCAGGATCACCCCGAGTCCCAGCACTAAGACCAGGGTTACCACCGGCTCCACCAGCCTCAACACTGTCCACCCTCTCCGGCGGTCCCGGTCAGGGTCCTGGGATCCGGGGGCCTGAGGGCATCTCGGGCGAGGCAGTCGACTGGAAGTTCACCTGGCTGATCTGGCCTGCCAGCGAGGACGCCACCTGCTCGAAGACCTGGGCTTGGGGGGAGTCCGGTTGGGCCATCACCAGAGGCTGGCCCTCGCCCCCCCCAACCCGCACCAGCAGATCCAGGGGGATCTCGCCCAGGAAGGGGATCTCGCGCGCTTCCGCCAGCTGCCGACCGCCGCCCCGGCTGAAGATGTCGGTCACCTCGCCGCAGTGAGGGCAGGCGAACCCGCTCATGTTCTCGATGACCCCCAGGATTGGCACCCGCAGCTGCTGGAACATGGCGATCCCCCGGCCGACATCCGCCAGCGAGACGTCCTGGGGGGTGGTCACGATCACCGCCCCAGTCAGGGGGATGGACTGGGCCAGGGTCAGCTGCACGTCTCCTGTTCCCGGGGGTAGGTCACAGACCAGGTAGTCGAGTTCACCCCAGTTGACCTCGAAGAGGAACTGCTTGAGGGCCCCAGCCAGCATCGGACCCCGCCAGACCACCGGGCGGTCGGGATCGATGATGGATCCGATCGAGACCACCTTGAGGTCGCCCTTCTGAAGCGGCACGATCCGGCCGTCCAGCTGCGCCTGGCGCTCGGTCAGTCCCAGCATGATCGGGACGTTGGGTCCATAGATGTCGGCGTCCAGGAGCCCGACCCGGGCTCCGCTCCGGAGCAACGCGAACGCCAGGTTGACCGCCACCGTGGTCTTGCCCACCCCGCCCTTGCTGGCGCTGACCGCGATGGTGTTGCGGACGCCGGGGATGTCCTGGCGTCCGATCACTCCCCTGGTCCGGCTTACGTCGGCGTCCCACTCCAGCACCACCTGGTCGATGCCGGCCACGGTCCCGATCACCGCCGCCTCGATTTCGGCCTGGATCCGGTCCTTGAGGGGACAGGCGGGGGTGGTGAGGATCACCCGAAGCTTGACGGTCTGGCCCTCGACCCGGAGATTCTTGAGCATGCCGAGATGCATCAGAGGCCGATGCAGTTCGGGATCCTCCACCTTGGCCAGGGCATCCTCGAGCGCGGCCAGGGTATTGGGCTCGGGGATGGAGGACACTTGACCTCGATCATAGCTCCGAGGGTGGAATGGCCCCCGCGCCTGGGAGCCGACCGTCGCCACACCATGTTGCAATAGTGTGCAACAGGTATATTGAAACCATCGTGAACGGTCTTGACACCCTGAGGCAGCAGGGGAGGAGGCTCACCCCCCAGCGCCGGCTGGTCTACGGGGCTCTCTTGGAGCACCCGGGACACGCCACCGCCGACGAGCTCTGCACCAGCATCGGCCGCAAGTTGCCCGGTTTCCAGCGCACGACCGTCTACCGCACCCTCGACCTCTTGGTGGAGCTTGGGTTGGCCCGCAAGGTCCAGCTCGGCCACGCCAACACCTACGAGGCGGTGATGGCTGGCAGCGAATCCCACCAGCACTTGGTCTGCGACCGCTGCGGGGGGACGTTTGACGTCAGCTGTCCGGAGGTGCCCCAGTGGGTGGAAAGCGCTGCGCGACCACTCGGCTTCGAGCTAGAGAGGGTGGAGCTTCTGGGCCACGGCGTCTGCCGAGGCTGCGCCACCCCCAACTGACCGGTAGACGATGCGTGGTCACGGTTTCCAAGCCGATGACATACCTACGGCGTGACAGCCAACGTCTCCCGGCGTAAGCGCCCATGAAGGATAGAAGAGGAGGTGCCGGTCTTTGAC
>JBARIA010000120.1:0-13295 GCA_049799515.1 Candidatus Dormiibacterota bacterium
ATGCAGTCGTTGGTCAACCAGAAGCAGATCATCAAGGACTACTACGTGGGCGGGGCGGGCTCGGTCAACAACGGACCGGTTCCGACTTATCCGTCCAACACCAAGGACAATCCGTTCCTGAGCAAGCTAGAGGCCAACACCAACGGCGTCTATCCCTACGATCCAGCTAAGGCTGACTCCCTGCTCAAGGACCACGGCTGGAAGGTGAACAAGGGCGGAACCAGCACTTGCGCGAAGCCGGGCACCGGGGCCGGTGAGTGCGGTGCCGGGATCACTGCCGGCGAGCCGCTTCAGTTCAGCTTCCTCTACACCTCAGGCGTCACCACCTTCACCGACGAGATGACCACCTTGGTTTCCGACTGGAAGCAGCAGGCGGGCATCGACGCGATCGTGAAGACTCCGGAGACCTTTGGTGATGTGATCACCAACGCCTACACGCCTGGCTACTCGTGGCAGGTTGACGACTGGGGCGGTGGTTGGGTCTACTCGCCCGACTATCTGCCCACCGGAGAGGAGCTCTGGGAGACCGGAGCCAGCTCCAACACCGGCAACTACGACAGCGCAGAAGCCAACTCACTGATCAAGGCCACCAACGTGGCTCCGACAGCCAAGGCTGAGATCACGGCGATCGACAAGTACGAGAACTATCTGGCGGAACAGCTCCCAGTCATCTGGGTGCCGAACCAGCCCCAAGCGCTGACCGTGTACAGCAACAAGCTGTCGGGTCTCGTGCCACAGGGAGTGTTCGACGAGCTCTATCCGCAGGACTACCGGGTCTCGTAACACCGACATAGGCGAGTTCGCAGCGGGGCTCGGCGCAAGCCGGGCCCCGCTTTCTCGTCCAGGGCCACGACTGCTGGTAGCAAAGTGAAGAGCAGTTCTGCGTACTAAGTGGACGACTCAGTCAGAGGGAGGGCTCGCGCCAGGCATTCCTCCCGATTCCTGACCCCTACCCAGACAGCGTCCGGCAGGCTACTTGGGAGTTTCCGAGCCCTTGGGGTACTCGGGCGCCCAGCGATGGCTGTCCCGCATACGCCCTTGAGATGCACCAGCGTCGACAGATACAGGTGGGGTACGGGTACACCCAACACCCTGTCCTCGACTTCGGGTGTGCTGGTGGCCTCAGGCGGCGGCGGTGGGGGTCTGGAGCGGGAAGTGGCAGGCTGCCCAGTGCTGAGGTCCGAACGGTCGCAGCGGCGGCTCTTCCGCGGCACAGAGGTCCTGGGCTTTCGGACAGCGGGTGCGGAACCGGCAGCCCGAGGGCGGATGCAGTGCCGAGGGAAGCTCTCCTCGAATCGGAGACGCCGCCTTGGCACGCTCCCTCACCGGATCCGGCTCTGGGATGGCCTCGATCAGCCCTAGGGTGTAGGGGTGGGCGGGCTGCTCGTAAATCGAATGGCTGGGTCCGATCTCAACTAGCTTACCCAGGTACATGACCCCGATCCGGTCGGAGAGGTACTTTACTACTGAGAGGTCGTGGGAAATCACCAGATAAGTCAGCCCGTGGGTCTCTTGAAGGCTGTTCATGAGGTTGAGGATCTGGGACCGTATCGAAACGTCCAGGGCGGACACGGGCTCGTCCGCCACGATTAGCTTGGGGTTGAGGCTCAGTGCCCGGGCGAGGCCGATGCGCTGGCGCTGCCCGCCTGAGAACTCATGTGGGTAGAAATCGACTGCCTTGGGGCTGAGGCCCACCTCCGCGAGCAGCTGGCGGACCCGGGCGTTGCGCTCCTCGCCGTTACCGATCTTCTGCACCACCAAGGGTTCCTTGATGATAGACCCGACCCTCATTCTCGGATCCAACGAGGCGTATGGGTCCTGGAAGACCAGCTGAAGGTCTCGGCGCTGACGGCGACGGGCGGATCCAGTCATCCGGGCGATGTCTCTTCCTTCAAAGATGATCTCGCCGGAGGTGGGCTTTTCCAGGCCGACAAGAAGACGTCCGATGGTCGTCTTGCCGCAGCCGGACTCGCCAACTAAGCCGAAGGTTTCTCCCTTGGCGATGCCGAATGAGACATCGGTTACCGCCTTGATACTTCCAATCCGTCGCTGCAGCACAGCGCCGGCGGTTACCGGGAACTCTTTGACCAGATGACGCAATTCGACCAGCGGCGTCGTTCCGTCCGCATTCATGGTATCGGGTGCGATCGCCGGTGTCGCGGTCACCGGCGCTGAGGCTTGGCCGATGTGCGGCCCCCGCGCGGGATGAGCCGGGCGGTCCTCACGCTGCGCCCTCACGCCGGAGATTGCCAGAAACTGGGTTGAAACATGCGAATTCGTGGTCCGCAACATCCCCCTTCAACTCCGGTTCCTGCTCGTGGCAGATGCTGGTTGCGTAGCGGCAGCGCGGCTGAAAACGGCAAAAGGTCGGTGGGTGGGACAGGTCCGGGGGAAGGCCGGGGATGCTGTATAGGGCGGTGTCCTCGCGCTGGTTCATACGAGGAATCGAAGCCAGCAGCGCTTCGGTGTACGGATGCCGCGTGTGATCGAAGAGCTCGACAGTGTCCGCCGACTCGACGATCTTGCCGGCGTACATCACCATGACCCGATCTGCGCGCCCGGCGATGACGCCCATGTCGTGGGTGATCAGTAGAACCGCCATCTTCAGACGCTGCTTCAGCTCGTAGAGAAGCTCAAGGATCTGAAGCTGAATGGTCACGTCGAGGGCGGTCGTGGGCTCGTCGGCGATCAACATTTTCGGTTCGCAGGCGAGAGCCATGGCGATCATCACGCGCTGCCGCAGGCCGCCCGATAGCTGGTGGGGGTAGTCCCGCAGTCTCTCCTTGGGCCGGGGCATCCCCACCAATCCGAGCGCCTCCTCGGCTCGCTTCAGGGCGTCAGACCTGGAGACGTGGCGGTGGATTCGCACGCCCTCGGCGATCTGGTCTCCGATTTGCATGGTCGGGTTCAGCGAGGTCATGGGGTCCTGAAAGATGACCGCAACTTCGTTGCCCCGGATGCGGCGCATCTCCTTCTCGGGCAGAGTCACCAATTCCTTCCCGGCCAGCTTGATGCTGCCACTGGCGATATAGCCGCCGCTGGGAAGCAGACGGATGATCGACATACCGGTCATCGTCTTGCCGCAGCCGGACTCCCCCACCAAGCCCAGTGTCTCGCCTTCCTCGATGGTGAGGGAGATGCCATCGACAGCGCGGACTTCGTTCCGTCGCTGCCGAATGTAGGTCTTGAGGTTGTTGATCTCGAGTAGGGGCGCCATTTTTCAGCTATTCCAGGTACGCACGAGACTGGTACCAGCCAAGGTGCCCGGAGTATAGCGACCCGATCGAGGCCGCGTCGGGCGGTTGGGGCAACGGCCAGACGGTATCCTCATCTTGAGAACATGAAACCCCCAGCCAACTCTCGCCGTTTTCCCAGCCTGCGACGTCTGCTTCCGGCGCTCATCAGCCTGGCCATCCTGGCTCTGATTGTCGAGTACGTCCGTCCCGACGAGTTGGGCGGAGCTCTGAGCAGATTCGATCTCGCTTATCTGCCCCTGGTGCTGTTCCTCTCCCTGGCCTACTACGTGGTCAAGGGGTACCAGTGGCACCTCTTCCTCAAGCCCCTGAAGCTGGACCACGGGGCGATGGAGACCATCCTCATATACTTCGCCGGCCAGCCGACCGCCATCCTGCCGCTGGGCGAGCTGAGCCGGGCCTTCATCCTGCGCCAGCACGCCAAGGTGAATCTGGGGGAGGTCTCGGCCACGGTGGTGGTACAGGAGCTGCTCTACCCGATCGGCCTGATTGCGGCCGCGCTTCCCGGAGCCGGGCAATTCCCCGGGGCCCAGGCGGCGGTGGTGGTGGCGCTGCTGGGAATCCTCGGCGTCTCGACCATCCTGCTCTGGCCCAGGGCCTTCACCTTGGTGATGCGCTTCGCGGTCAAGGTCCCCATCGTCAGGCGTTACTCGGCGGACCTGATGTCCCTCCACAAGGACGTCATCTTCATCGCCCGCCGCCCGGCCACTCTGGGACCTGCTCTGTTGGGCCCGGTGGCGGCCGCGATCGCCATCGCCATGTTCTACTTCACGGTCCGCAGCGTTGGAGTGGACCTGGGGGTCTACCAAGCGGCCTTCGTCTACGCCATCGCCAACCTGGCAGGTGGGATCAGCCTCCTTCCGGGCGGTATCGGCGCCTACGAGGGTTCTATGACCTTCCTCCTGGTGGCCTTCGGGGTGGCCACCCCGCTGGCGGCCGCGATCGCCATCCTGAACCGGGCCTTCGACCGGCTCCTGGTCACCCTGGTCGGGACGGTGGTTTACTTCGCCATCCGGCGGCCGCTCAACCTGAGGGGCATCACGCTGCTACCAGACCAATAGCGATAGGCTTTCCGTGATCTGCAGCCACGGCTAGGAGGCAGCCCATGAAGGCCATCGTCACCACCCCCGGAAAGAAGGGCAGCGTCCGGCTGGGAGCGATCTCAGACCCCTCGGGCACCGGCATGGTCGAGGGCGCGGACGGCAAGCCGGCCCCAGCAGTTGAGATTGAGGTGGTCGAGGTAGGGGTCTGCGGCACCGACCTGGAGATCGCCAATGACGGCTACGGCGCCCCTCCTAGTGGTCGAGACACCCTGGTGCTGGGCCATGAGAACCTGGGTCGGGTGGTATCCGCTCCCCAGGGGGTCGATCTCCAGAAGGGCCAGCTGGTGGTGGCCACAGTGCGGCGGCCCTGTCCCGAACGCTGCCCACCATGCGCCGCCGGCCAGAGCGACGACTGCCTGACCGGCAATTACACCGAGCGGGGGATCAAGGGCCGTGACGGCTACATGGCTGAGCGCTACGTGGAGTCGGGCGACTATCTGATTCCGCTGCCCGCGACCCTGACCAAGGTGGGCGTCCTGATGGAGCCGAGCAGCATCGTCGAGAAGGGCCTAATCCAGGCCTTCAGCATCCAGCGGGGCCGGATGCCCTGGGACCCCAAGCAGGCGCTGGTCTGCGGCGCCGGGGCGGTCGGGCTGCTGGCGGCGATCTTCCTGCGGCTGCGCGACCTGGAGGTCAGCCTGGTCGCCAAGGCCGACCCCAATTCACCAGCCTTCAAGGTGGCCAAGGCGATCGGGGCCAACCTCCTCGACGCCGACCAGCATCCGGTCGCCGGGCTGGCCAAGGAGCTGGGCCACATCGACCTCATCTTTGAGGCGACCGGAGCCTCGTCAGTAGCCATGGATGCCATCGCCGCCACCGGCCACAACGGGGTCTGTTGCCTCAGCTCGGTGACCGCCGGGATGCGCACCGTCACCGTCGACTCAGACTCGCTCAACCTGGACATGGTGCTCGGCAACAAGCTGGTCTTCGGCACGGTCAACGCCAACCGCCGCCACTTCGAGGCGGCGGCCCGGATGCTGGGAGCGGCGGTGCGGAAGTGGCCAGGGGTGCTGGAGCAGATCGTCACCCGGCGGGTGCCGACGGAGCAGTTCGCCGACGCCTTCAGCCGCCAGCCCGACGACATCAAGACAGTGATCAGCTTCTCCGGAGGTTGAAGTCCATGTTTCCCCAATCACGAGGGCGGTTCAGCCGCCAGGCTCACTGTGACCTCCCCGAGGGCACCTACGAGGAGGAGTTCGGTCGGCAGGGGTTCTTTGGCCCGGCCTCCCACCTGTACCACGCCCATGCCCCGACCGAGTGGTTGCGGATCGAGGGACCGCTGCGACCGCGAGCCTATGACCTCCGCCGGGTGGAGGCAGCCGATGCCCAGGACCCCCGGGCCGCCCTGACCCCGGTGCTGGGTAACCAGGACCTGCGGATCAAGCTCTCACGCCGTACCGAAGCGATGCCCTACGCGTACCGGAACGCTGACGCGGACCTCATCTACTTCGTCCACCAGGGGGCGGGTGATATGAGCACCGACTTCGGCAAGCTCACCTACGAGCCAGGCGACTACTTGGTCCTGCCGCGAGGGACCACCCACCGCATCTTTCCTGAGGGCGAGGAGAGCTTTCTGCTGGTGATCGCCGCCAGTGAGATGCCAGAGCTACCGTCGGCTGACCGGATGGGCCAGCACTCCCCCTACGACCGGGCGGTTCTGCGACTGCCCGAGATTCCCTTTCACAGCGGTCCGCCCAACGCCGCCGGGGAGTGGGAACTGGTGATCGAGCGCGAGGGGCAGTGGACCAGCGTCTTCTACCCCTTCGACCCGATCGACACGGTGGGCTGGAAGGGCGACCTCAGCGCCTTCGCGCTCAACGTCAGGGACATCCGGCCGGTGACCTCGGGCCGGTTCCACCTGCCGCCCTCGGTGCACACCACTCTCAAGACCTCAGGCTTCGTCCTCTGCACCTTCACCCCCCGCCGGATCGAGGGGATCGACGACGAAGGGGCGGTGCGGCTCCCCTTCTACCACCGCAACATCGACTACGACGAGGTGCTCTTCTACCATGCCGGCCAGTTCATGAGCCGGGCCGGTATCGACGCCGGGATGATGACCTGGCATCCCCAGGGCATCCACCACGGCCCCCAACCAAAGGCGGTGGAGCGGGACCGCCAGCAGACCAAGACCCACCATGACGAGGTGGCGGTGATGATCGACGCGGTTCATCCCCTCCATCCGTTGGCCGGCGCCGAGCAGTCGGAGATCCTGGAGTACGCCGAGTCCTGGATGCCCCAGATCGACGACGACTGAGGAGCTGAGATGCGCCTCGCCACGGTTGGGATCGGGAGTCCGCTGGGGCTGACCCCGAGGGTAGTGGCCGAGGTCAAGGACCCCCAGTCGGGGGCCCCGCGGCTGGTGGACGTCACAGCCGCCGGCGAGCTCTGGTGGGCCAACCAGGGTTCGGGTGACCCGGTCCGCTGGGCTAAGGCAACCTTCCCCCCAGATCTGACCGCCCTGTTGCGCGGCGGGCGGCGGGCACTGGAGATGGCCCGGGAGGCGATTGAGCACGCCGCCAAGCTGCCCTCGAGCCAGCTGGCTCTCTCCGGAAGCCGAGTGCGCTACCGCCCCGACGAGGTCGAGCGGCTGCCGCTGCTGCGGCCGCCTCTGCTCCGTGACTTCTACGCTTTCGAGGAGCACGTGGCGGCCGGCGCTCGACGCCGGGAGGAGGCGATCCCTGAGCCCTGGTACCGCCGGCCGGTCTACTACAAGGGAAATCCAGCTACCCTGCTGGCCCCGGGGGCGGAGGTGCCCTGGCCCGCCTACACCGACGCCCTCGACTACGAGTTGGAGGTGGCCTGTGTGCTTCTCTCCGGCGGCCGGGATCTCAGTGTGGCGGCGGCCGCCCAGGCCATCGCCGGCTACGCCGTCTTCTGTGACTTCTCGGCGCGGGACATCCAGGCGGACGAGATGAAGGTGCGGCTGGGACCGGCCAAGTCCAAGGACTTCGCGTCGGGGCTGGGGCCCTGGCTGGTCACCACTGACGAGCTGGGGGACCCGGGTCAGCTCGAGGTCGGCGCCTACCTCAACGGCGAGAGGGTCGCCCGGGCCCGGCTAAGTGAATCCCGCTGGTCCTTCCCGGAGATGGTTTCCTACGCCTCGGGGGCGGAGCCGTTGGAGGCTGGCGAGGTGCTGGCCAGCGGCACCGTGGGGGGCGGCAGCGGCCAGGAGCGAGGTCGCTTCCTGGAGCCGGGCGACCGGATCGAATGTGAGCTAGAGGGAGCCGGCCGCCTGGTCCATGTGATCGGGCCCCGCCACGGAGGCGGGGGTGAGCTGGTGCCTAAGCCGCCCAAGGGCTGAGCCGCGGCACAGGCTACAATCGAGTTCCCGGGAGCGGCTGCTGACGCCGCCTCCCTAGTTCAGTTAGGAGGTCGGCAATTTGGCAAGACGCTCGATGGGAGGCCGCGCTCGCCGCGGACCCTCACGCCCTCGGGTCTCCCGGGTCACTCCGGTCGAGGAGCAGAAGGAGGAGACCATCGAGATCGAGGGGACAGTGGTCGAGCCGCTGCCCAACGCCCAGTTCCGGGTCGAACTCCAGACCGGCCAGACGGTCCTCGCCTACATCTCAGGCAAGATGCGCAAGCACTACATTCGAACCCTGATCGGGGACAAGGTCAAGGTTGAGCTCAGCCCCTACGACCTGACCAGGGGCCGGATCACCTTCCGCTACAAGTAGCTGGGGCCGCGCTCCGCGAAGTAGGCGACCGTGCTCCGGAGCCCATCCGGGAGCGCCACCTTGGCACTCCAGCCGAGTTGGGAGGCAGCCAGAGAGCAGTCCAAGCAACTCCGACGCTGCTCGCCGTCCCGAGCTGGGCCGCGGAGAGGGGCTAGCGGCGGACCGCTGCTCGGGCGCTGCTCGGAGACCGCCTGGCTCAGCGCTGCCGCCAACTCGACCACGCTGGTCTCCCGGCCGGTGCCGATGTTGTACTCGCCGAGGGGCCCCTGGAGCAGCTTGAGGGCCCCCTCCACCAGATCCTCGACGAAGACGTAGTCGCGGGTCTGCAGCCCGTCCCCGTTGATTACCGGCGCCCGGCCCGCCAGCAGCGAGGTGGTGAAGATGGCGATCACCCCTGCCTCGCCGAGGGGGTCCTGACGGGGGCCGTAGACGTTGCCCGGCCTGAGCACCGCGGTCTCCAGCCCAAAGGAGGTGGCGAAGGCCGTCAGGTAGGCCTCACCGGCCGCCTTGGCCGCGCCGTAGGGCGACGCCGGCCTCCAGGGATGGCTCTCCGGGGTGGGGATGACCTCGGTGTCCCCGTAGATGGCTCCTCCGGAGGACATGAAGACGAAGCGACCGACCCCGTTCCGGGCCGCGGCATCCAGCAGCTGCACCGTCCCCAGCACGTTGACCCGGGCATCGTGGAGGGGCTCGCTCACCGACTTGCGGACATCGATCTGGGCCGCCAGATGGAAGATCACCTCCGGGCGCTCCCTGGCGATCACCCGGCCCAGCCACTCGCTGGCGACGCTCAATTCGTAGAAGTGGGCCAGGTCGCTGACCTGCTCCCGGTGGCCGCTGCTGAGGTCATCGATCACCGCTACTTGGTGGCCCTCGCGAAGCAGCCGATCGCTGAGATTGCTTCCGATGAACCCTGCTCCGCCGGTGACCAACACCCTCATCAGGACTGGGCGTCCGGGGGAGCCTGGGCTCCGTCCCTGGGAGTCCGCCGGCGCTTAGGCGGATGCCCCTCCTCGGCGTCCATCCGCTCCAGCAGCCCTCCCCCGGGGCGGGGCACTCGGCGGCTCATCCCCTCCCGGCTCCGCCTCGACTGGATCTCGGCCAGACGCCGCCGCTGACCGGACTGGCCGGCGGCCACCGAGCTAGAGCGCTCCAGGGGCGGACGGGTGTCCCAGCGCCGGACGTAGAAGGCGCCCTTGAGGGCGGTGTAGGGGATGGCGCAGATCTTGTGCTCCCGGCTCTTGGCGTCGATGATGTCCCAGACGGAGCCGAACCTTTGCAGGGAGGCGGGGGTCATCACATGGGCCCGCAGCACCTGACCGTCTATGAAGTGCAGCGCCACCCGAGCCAGCTGCTTGAGGTCGACCTCATCGCCCGGCTGGGCGACCTTGGTGAGGTCGATCTGGCGGAGCCCACTGACTGGAATCAGAGCCTGGCGGGCGTTGCCGTCCAGGGTGTGCAGGTCGAGGTCGACGAAGGGGTCGTCCATGTGCAGCACCGGCAACTCTCCGTAAAGAACCTCCCCGTCCAAGAAGGACACGACCACTTCCGGCACAGGACCTCAACCTCAACAAAAACGGGGGCCGCCAGTTGCCTTTGCCGGTCCCGCCCACCCGTCATCGGAACGTAGGGCCGGTGTCACTCCTTCGCTACCGGCTCGGACCCAAGGCCTGGATCGGGACGGCTACGGTGGGAGACATCATAGGGCGGGTGCCTGACGACGGTCTCGGAGTTCTCAACTCAGCTTGCCAGCTGGCGAAGAAGGACCGGGGCGATCGGGACGGCCACCTCATCTGACCAGGCAGGGTATGCAGATTGGCCACCCAACCCGCTGCGCGCCGCCGCGTTCGCCGCAAGTCCTTCACCGCCCAGTTCGCGCTGGTGCTGGTGGCGGTGGGGCTGGCGACCGCCGTGGTGGCCGGCGCGGTGGCCTGGGTCGAGACCCAGCAGGCACGCACCCAGCAGCAAGCCCAGGCCGGGCTGGGAGCCGCTCGCCTGGCCGCCAGCCTGCTTCGGATGCAGACCGCCACCGCCTCCGAGCGCTTCGCCTGTGAGGTAGCCGGGCTGCCAACCACCGCCCAGGCCTACGTCCAGGGTGCTTCCAGCTTGGCGAACGTCGCCAAGGCGGCCGTCGCCAACGCCAGTGCCGGCCAGGTTCTGGTCTTCGTGGGCACCAATGACCAGGTCCTGGCCCGGGCTCCCGCCAGCTCGGCCGGCTTGCCCAGCGCCGACTTCGTGGGCGCCGGAACGACCGTTGGCGCGCCCGGCTGCCGCAACCCGGGGAAGAGCGGCTTCTACACCGTTGGAGGAGCCCGCCAGCTGCTGGGGGCGGGGGTGGCCCCGGTCACCTCGGGGAGCACCCCGGTGGGTCGGGTGTTCGTGTTTACGCCGGTAGGGTCGGGCGTCCTGAACTACGCCCAGAAGCTGGTGGATACCGCGGGGCTTCACTCCTCGACCGCGCTCATGGTGGGGGGAAAGCTGGCCCTGCCCGCGCGGGTCGGAGCCACCAGCTATCCGGCCGGGGCCGCCCTCCCGAGCGCTCTACGCTCGGCGCTCCGGGGCCAGGGTCGAGCCGGCCAGGCCACGGTGAACGGGACTCAGTACGCAGTCGCTGAACAGTCGCTCCTCTCCGCCAGTGGCCATCCGCTCGCCACCCTGCTGGTGCTGGAGGCAGGTGGCGGCATCAGCGTCACCGTGGCCGACCTGGCTCTGCCTCTGGCCCTGGCCGTCGCAGGGGTGCTGCTGCTGGGCATGGCGGTGGTCTTCCTTTTGGTCGAGCACTTCCTCAACCGACCCCTGCGCCGGCTGGACATCGCCGTGCAAAGACTGGGCCAGGATGCCTACGCGGCACCGGTCACCGTCGAAGGCGGTGCCGAAGAAATCAGCCGCTTGGCCGCCAACTTCGAGCTGGTGCGCAAACAGCTCCGCCGCCAGCTGCTGTTCGCGACCGGGCGGACGGTGATCGCCTCCACCCTTACCGGTAACGCGCCCTTGGAGCAGGCTCTCGACCAGGTGTTGCGCAGCCTGGTCAACCTCCTTGACGCCGACATCGCCATGCTCCTGCTCCGGCCCTCGGCGCAGATGCCAAGAGGCTTGCTGCTCACCGCAGGCGTACCGGAGCCGGCCTTCGCCTGGGGGGAGCTGGAGAGCAGCAACGGGATCATCGGAAGCCTGATTCGTGAACCCCGCTTTTTGGCCCGCACCCACCTAACTCCCGAAGAGCGCAGTACACCCGAGGAACAGATGGGCCTCCGGGATTGTTTAGCTGAACCGATGCGCTCCGAAGACCACGACCTGGGGCTGCTGTTGGTAGGCAACAAGCGCAAGCCGTACATCGACGAGGACTACACGCTCTGCCGCGGGGTTGCCGACCAGATCGTGGTCGCCGTGGATAAGAGCACGCGTCTGGCGGTGACCCAGCGGGAGGCCACCACTGACGAGATGACCGGGCTCTACAACTACCGTTTCCTGGTGGGATATCTCGACCAGCAGGTGAACGTCGCCGAGCGGTCCGGCTCGCCGCTGTCGGTGCTGATGCTCGACCTGGACCATTTCAAGGTGGTCAACGACTCGCATGGACATCCCGCCGGAGACCGGCTGCTGCGCCAGTTCGCCAGCCTGATGGTGGAGACAATCCGCAAATCGGACCTGGCTGCCCGCTATGGGGGAGAGGAGTTCGTGGTGGTGATGGCCAACACCTCTCGCGACGATGCCGAGGTGGTCGCCGACAAGATTCGAGCGGCGGTGGAAGACATGACGGTAGAGCTGGACGACGGCGCCGAAGTACGGATCACGGTCAGCATTGGGGGGGTCACATTCCCCGAGGGATCCAAGGGCGCTCGCAACCTGCTGGACCTCGCCGACCGCGCACTCTACGCCGCCAAGCGAAACGGCCGGAACCGGGTCGAATTCCTGGACCTGGCGGCGGCGGTGGGAGAGCCGGTAAGCACCTGAACGGGGCCCGGCTGCCAGGCCCTACGATGGGCCGCAACTCATGACCACTGTGATCGACCTGCGCAGCGACACCGTGACCCGTCCCTCCGATGGGATGAGACAGGCAATGGCCAGCGCCGAGGTGGGCGACGATGTCTTCGGCGAAGACCCCACAGTGCGGCGACTGGAGCAGCGAGTCGCCAGCCTGCTCGGCAAGGAGGCGGCGCTGTTGTGTCCCAGCGGGACCATGGCCAACCTGATCGGCGTGGCCAGCGCCACTGTACCCGGTGAAGAGGTGCTGGTAGATTCCGAGTCCCACATCCTCCACTACGAGCTGGCCGGAACGGCGATGATCGCGGGAGTCCAGCTGCGCAACTTCGACGCACCGTCGGCCGGTTGTCCCTCCCCGCAGCAATTGGGGTCGCTGGAACGGCTCGCCGACCCCGACCACGAGCCGCGCACCGCGCTGCTCTGCCTGGAGCAGAGCCACAACCGCAGGGGCGGCACAGTGGCTTCACTCGAGGAGTTGCGGCGCACCACCGAGGTAGCCCACCGCATGGACCTCTTGGTGCACCTGGACGGTGCCAGGCTGGCCAACGCCGCGGCGAGCCTGGGTGTGCCCATGACCGAATTCTCAGCTTGCGTCGATTCCCTCACCTTCTCCCTGTCTAAGGGGTTGGGTTGTCCGGCAGGCACTCTCTGGGTGGGGTCGCTGGCCGCTAGGTCCCGGGCCCACGTCTGGCGCAAGCGCCTGGGCGGGGGAATGCGTCAGGTGGGAATCCTGGCAGCGGCCGGGCTCTTCGCCCTCGACCACAATCTCGATCGACTCCCCGACGACCACCGCAGTGCCCGGCGGCTGGCGGAGGCGCTGGGGTCCACGCAGGGAGTCCATCTGGACCCTGAGCTGGTGCAGACCAACATCGTCCTGCTGGAGACCGCCGAAGATGCCAACGTGATCGTGGAACGCGCTCAGCGTGCCGGAGTGCTCACGGTGCCCTTCTCCTCACACACGGTCCGCTGCGTGACCCACCTAGATGTCAGCCCCGAGGATGTTGAGGAGGCGGGGGAGCGGCTGCGGCGCGTCTTCTCTGGCTGACCAAAACTAGGCCGGGACAAAAAGAAAGGAGCGGGCCTCGCGACCCGCTCCCTCACAAATAAAGCTCAGAGAGCGCTCTCTCAGGCGGTGCCGGAACCCCCGGCTCCGGCTAGAGTCACCCGGCCTCGACGCTTGGTGGAGCGACGAGCAGCCTTGGGTGCCGCCGCGGCCCGAGGTGTCCGGCGGGCAGTGGCCTTCCGCGGTGTCCGCGTGGTCCGGGCAGTCCTGGTAG
>JBARIA010000121.1:0-3549 GCA_049799515.1 Candidatus Dormiibacterota bacterium
CCAGGGAGCAGATGGCGAGGAGGGGGATCAGCCGAAAAGAGGTCGAGGCGGTTCTGGCTGACTACCACACTGAATACCCCGACCGGCAAGGTAACCGAATTGTCATTGGTCACCCGGCGGGTAGACGTGTCAAAGTGGTAGTGGCGAAGGAGTCAGACCCGCCTCGAATCATCACGGCCGCCGACTGACACCATGCAAATAGAGCACGACACAGAGGCCGATGCCATCTACATCACCCTCAGCGAGGGTGTGTACGCCTACGGCGAGGACCTGGATCCTGAGCGCCGGGTCGACTACGACGCTGAGGGCCACGCGGTAGGTATTGAACTGCTCAACGTCAGTGCGGGTGTCGAGCTTGACAACCTGCCTGAGCAGGCGAAGGTCGCGAAGCTGCTGGCCGAGCGGCAGATCCCGGTCTTCGCTTAGCCCCTATCGGGGCTGGATCAGCAGACGCTCCAGCCGGTCGGCCGCGTCCTCTCGGAGCGAGGGCAGCACACCGGCATAGGTTGAGGCCGTCAGGGCGACGGAACTGTGCCCGAGCAGGTGGCTGACGGTGGCTAGGTCAACCCCGGAGGCGAGCAGCAGGCCGCCGTGTAGATGCCGCAGGTGGTGCCAGCGGATGACGGGCAGGCCCGCATGGGCCAGCGCCCGCTGAAAGGATCGGGTGACCGTGGTGCCCACCAGGGGCACGCCGGTCGGCCCGGTGAATACCAGGCCCTCGATGGTCTGGCGCCAGCGCGCACTCGCCCTAATCTGGCTTATCCTGCCCGCGTGAGCCCTGTGACCCCATGGATCCAGGTAGTGGGCCTGGAGTGGCGGCCCGAACTCAGGTTCTTTGAGGTGCGTCGCCCGCTACTCCAGGAATTGGAAGCCCGCAAGCTGATGACCCACTTCAACTGGGCGGTCGACTTCGTGATCGTCCGTATCGGTGATCATGCTGCCGTTCGGATCGCGCCCAACGGAGCCACGGCATGGATTGCGAGCCCCAAAGAGGGTACCGACCGCGTGAGGGAGGTGCTCAGAGCGACCTTCTCCGCCTTGAGACCAGACCATGTGGCACTCTCGCCCAGTCGGGTGCGCTGCCTCGCCCCAATCGCATTGGACGCCGAAGCAGCCCAGCGCCAAACTGCGCTTGGAGTTGTCGGGCGAATCTGGCCCGAGGCGCACGCCACGGATTGGGCGCTTTTGGTCGACGCCACGTCGGACCGCTTGCAGGCCAAGTTCCAGGTGGAGTACGGGGTTGTGCGTCCCGAGGAGGTGAGGCAGCGGTACACGGGTCTTGGAGTTCGAATTGGACCACTTCAGATGCCGGTGCCCCCAGACCTGAGTGGACTTCCCGCTTCCTCTGTATTTCTCGATTGGTACTGGCCAGAGACTGTTGCAGTCAAGGGGGACAGCCTGGAAGGCGTGGTCGCTAGGTGGGACGGCCTGTTAGCTGAGTCCGTACGCCTATCGCTGGAGATCTGCAATCAGATCATTCCCGGGTACACTAAGGGTGAGGAGAAGCGAGCATGAGCATAGGTCTAGAACCATTAGTCGAACGGGTAGCCGCCGCCCCCCAGTCCGATACTACAGAGTCCGAGATCGTGTGGTGGGAGCTGGCCAGCCCGGAGTACATTGCTGCCTCTTGGGATGACTTCGGGGCTGGTAGCGACGCTGTGGCGAGAAAGGAAGCTCCCCGCTTCCGACTCTTGCAAGGGCCCGTGAACTTCGAGTACGACCCGGACGACCGACCCACTCGGAAATTGGTTCGTGCTAGAGAGGACCCCGAGGTCGTCTAGGCGGACAGGCACCGACCGACGCTGTGGAGGCACATCGGAAGTGGCTCTGCCAGGGCGACGTTTTCACTAGCGTCCCGCTCTGCGTACCGTCCTTGGAAAGCTCGCTTGGAGTTGTCTTCGGCACTCAGTCGGGAACCGCGCTGCTGGTGACCGACGACTGCCAGATGGACAAGAGGACCGGGAGGGCTCAGAAGCCCAAGATCACCCACCTTCAGTTTGTGCCTGTACGTGACCTGAAGAGTGTCCGGCTGGAAGAAGATACCGTGACGCGGTTGCGCGATGGTGACCTGCAGCCACCGGGCGCGATCTATTTGGAGCTTACCGCCGATCTCGAAGGCGTCGCTTTTCTCGCAGAGTCCTTCCCCATCCCCGCCCAGTACTTCGCTCTCGAATCGCAAGACTTTTCGGCCGAGCCTGGCTCTGACCCAGCTGACCCATTCCACGTCGTGCCGACCCAAAATGACACACGAGGTCTCACGATGACTGCTGAGGAGAGGCGCCTTCTACAGCAGAAGCTCGCGTTCTACTGGTCGCACGCAGAGCTGCCGGACGAGCCACCGAAGTAGCCAGGCCCTAGACCGCTACGTCGAGGCCAGGCGGGAGACGCGCTGAGCGGGTCGAGTAACCCTGCACGGCGATGGTGACTTGGAATGGGTATGGGACAGATCCCAGAGTGGTTCCGTCGGCTGTGGGCCGCCATGAAGATGGTCGTGTCGGTCGCAGCGGCGTGGACCGCCTTTCAACAGTTCCGCAACCAGTTCGGCTGGTAGCCCGCAAGGGCACCAGGCGGGCGGTATCGTCCCTCGCCCAAGTGGGAGGCGAAGGGGCTGTGGTTCAGTACGGCCCGGCGTCGGTCAGAGTGGATCACGCCGACCTGGAGCGCTTCGTGCAGGCCAGACGGGAGAAACGCTGAGGTGAAGTGCCTGAGCAGTTGCCTGGTCGGGCTGCTCATCGGTCTGGCGCTCGGGGCGGTGGTGGGCGGGGTGACGTGGGCAACGAACTCGTGCACCATGCAAGTCGGCGGGCACAATGCAAACATCACGCTTCAGGGGTGGGCGTCAGAGGCCACCTGCACCCAGGTGGAGACCAGCAACGTGAACCGGCTGGCAGGACTGGTCGGCGACGTGACCGACGGCCTTCTCAGCGTGTCTTGGCGGGCCGGGACTCCCGGAGGTGATGTGATCTGCTCCGGGTGGAAGGGCTTTACCAACTACACCGTGCGGGACTTCGGGGTGACCGGCTTGGACGTGATCGGACACGCCCTTTGCTCGGACTTGCAGGCGAGCGCCGAAGGAGGCTAGGCCGCTAGGGCTTGGGCGGCGTGCCGGGCACCTGCAGGCCGCACCTGACACAGCGCGAGCCCGCCCTGTCGGGTGTCCCACGTGTGCCGGTAGAACGGGGGGTCGGCCCCCTCCGCACGGCACCGCTCGGTCCACACATCGTCGGGCTTCGGCGCTTCGGGTGTCGTCTGCCGGAAGCGCTCCAGGAACTTGGCCCACCAGCTCGCCATCATCCTCACCTCGAAATTGACTGCTTATCTGACTGCGATTGGGGGGCATTGTAGGGTACTGGAGGGAACGCAAGGGGACCGGAATCGAGATCAAAATGGGGCAGGGGAGGGGTGCTGAAGTGGCCTTCCTACGGTTTCGTAAACCGCTGGCCGGGAGTTCGAATCTCCCCGTCGGCTCAAAGGTCTCCAACGGGGGCTGTGCGACATCTTCGGGATCGCCGCCTCGTCGTGCACCATTGAGAATCGAGGCCGTCGGCA
>JBARIA010000122.1:0-2033 GCA_049799515.1 Candidatus Dormiibacterota bacterium
CGTACATCCCGATCAGGAGGCCCACCGAGGTGGAGGCGATGGTCACCCCCACGATGATCGGATCGCGCCAGAGGGCGATCGGAGCGCGTTCAGTCTCCGCCGCCTGGTGGCTGGGTGATACTGCAGGTAGGGACGCCAGGATCACCACCGCGACCATCAGGGCGGCGAAGGCCGAGGCCAAGAAGGTGGCCGCCAGCGAGACCTCGAAGAGGGCCGAGCCGATGAGCGGCCCGACGATGGTCCCCGCCATGTTCGCCCCAGTCAGCGATCCGTAGGCACGTCCTCGACGCTCATGTGGCACGAAGTCGGCCACCGCTGCCAGGGCGAGGACGGTGGCTGCCCCCGAGGCGGCGCCCTGGATGGCCCGCAGGACGATGAACCAGACCGGTGAGGGAGAGACGGCGAAGGCTGCGGTGGCCGCGGCGTAGACCAGCTGCGAGACCAGAATGAGCCCCTTCCGGCCGATCCGGTCCGACAGCTTGCCTACCGGATACCTTACCGCCAGGCCAGCCGCCCAGAAGACGGCCGTGACCACCCCGACCTCGGCATAGGAGGCCCCGGCGTGGCGCACGAACAGGGGCAGGATGGGCAGGATCATGGTCGCCCCGAGAGAGTCCACGGCAGTGGCTGCGACCAGTCCCCAGAGGGCCACCCGAGCGCGGCGTGGATCGACGGCCGAAGAGCTCAAAGCGACACCAGAAAGGGGTCCATTGCCGAAGGCTCGAGCGGAGCTGGACCAGCGTTAGCCCGAGCGTGGCTGCAACTGCAGCGGAGCGTGCCGAGTGGCGCGGTGCGCAATGCGCCGGACCACTAGAATACGAGTTGCACACGGAGGGGTCATTAATGACCACACCTGGTCAGATCGCGGTCGTTCTCAGCATGCTGACGCTAGTGGCTGGCGGATCGTTGATTGTCTGGATATACCTCTTCCGCAAGGCCGCCCAGGCGGAGAAGGTCCCACCGCCCATCCCGGGCCTGGGGGGCCACACGGGCGACCACGTCTGAATGAGTTATTGGAGGCACGCATGATCAACGCGGATGAGGCGGCCAAGGCGAAGCAACCCGTTTTGGCGCCAGCCGGACTGGAGGGGGTGGCCGTCGCTGAGACCAGCATTGGGGACGTCAGAGGCGAGGAGGGCTTCTTCCACTACCGGGGTTACAACGCCGCCGTCCTCGCCCGAGAGTGCTCCTTCGAACAGGTTTGGCATCTGCTAATTGAGGGTGAGCTACCTGACCCCGACCAAACCAAGAAGTTCCGCAAAGATACAGGCCGACTCCGCGCGCTTCCCGACCAGGTACTCAAGCTACTCCCAGAAATCGCTCAAATCGACCCCTTCGTCCCCCTGGACGCGCTGCGCACCGCAGTCTCGTTGGTGGCCAGTGCCATCGGACTGCAACCGACAATGGATATCTCCGCCGAGGAAGTCCGTCAGCAGGCGGTTCGGATGACAGCGCTGGTGCCGGTGCTGCTGACCGGGCTGTATCGGGCGCACCAAGGTCTGGAGCCGGTAGCGGCTGATCCGGACCTTGATTACGCGGCGTCGTACCTGCAGATGCTTACCGGTAAGCGCCCTGCCGAGGAGCAGGCTCGCGCTGTCGAAAAGTACTTGATCCTGACCATGGATCATGGCTTCAACGCCTCGACATTCACCGCCCGAGTGATCGCCTCGACTGGTGCCGACCTCGGTTCGGCGTTGGTGGGCGCAATCGGAGCGCTCTCCGGCCCTCTGCACGGAGGCGCGCCGTCTCGGGCCCTGCACACGCTTGACGAAATCGGCACCGAAGACCGCGCCTATGACTACCTACGAGAGAAGGTGATGTCCGGCGAACGCCTCATGGGTTTCGGCCATCGCGTCTACAAGACCGATGATCCCCGTTCGACCCTGCTGCGCGAGGTTGCTCTAGAACTCGGGGGAGCGCAGGCAGCGTTTGCAGAGCACGTCGAGCAGACTGCACTCCAGGTGCTCAACGAGCTGAAGCCGGGACGAAGGCTGTACACCAACGTGGAGTTTTACGCGGGAGTGGTGATGAAC
>JBARIA010000123.1:0-3311 GCA_049799515.1 Candidatus Dormiibacterota bacterium
GGGCGCGCCGTCAGCGCACATACCTGTCCCCTGGGGGACTGTGGTGGGGCTGGCCTACTCATTGGGGCCGGCGACTGATCGCAGTCTACCCCGGGTGAGGTGGTGGGGGAAATTCCGGCGGAGGATGGGGCAAGCGGGTTTGGCTGTTGCGTCGAGCAGCCCTGGTAGCAACCCTTGCTCGGCCCGTCGGCGTGGCACCGCCCAGGTCCCGCCCGCCAGTACCGTTTGTGCTGTCGCTTGGGTCTGCTGGTTGGTCCGGAACACTTGCATCAAGATGCGATCCGCCCCAGTGCGTGGTACTGTGGAAGGGTGAATACCCCCGTCGCCAAGATCAAGGACCCCAGCTATTACCTCCGGGCAGTCGCGAATCGTGCGACCGCGGGCGAGCTGGGCGTCGTCCACTCGCTGCCCTCGGCCACGGTGGTGGCCTACGAGCTGGCGGACGGGCGGCGGGTCGCCGCCAGAGATGTCAAGGCGCGGCGGGGTACCGTTTTGGTCCCCGGGTTGCGGCTGGAGGATGGTCGAGAGGTCGCCCTCGATACCGTCGCCGCGATCCGCCAGGGGCGCCAGGTGGTCGCCTACCGGCTGGCCGACGGCACCGAGGTCGCCAAGGCGGCTGAGACCGAACGGGTCCAGCTCAGCCGGCGGCGGGTCGTGGCCTATCGGCTGTCCGACGGTTCAGAGGTGGCTCGAGAGGCCGTCCGAGCAGTGACGGCCGGTGAGGCAGGCGGCGCCATGGTTGACGGAAGGGGCGAGCCCGTCTCACTGGAGCGGGTGGCGATCCGCGACGAGCAGACGGGCAGGGTCCTCGGCTACTACAGCGAGCACGGTGACGCGCCGGGTCGCTGGCTGGGTCGTGGTGCTACGGACGACCTGGGCCTAACGGGCCGGATCAGCCTCCACGAGAACCGTGAAGCCTACGAGCGGCTAATGGCGGGTCTCCACCCGGAGACGGGCGAGCGCATCACCCGCGGCCAGCCGGGCGGGGAGCGGGTGGCGGGATTCGACGTTCTCTTTACGACCTCCAAGAGCGTGAGTCTCCTTTATGGATTGACCGACGACCCAGCGCTCAGAGCGGGGATCGAGGAGGAGTGGGAGGCGTCTGTTGAGGAGGCCGTGGCGCACTTCATCGACCCGCATCTCTCCTGGTCGCGGTCGGGGCACGCCTCCAGCGGCCCCGATGATCCCTACCCGGAAACGCTCCACGACGTGCCTACCTCTGGAATCGTGGCGGGAGCCTTCCGACACCGGGCTGGTCGGGCCGGCGATGGCCATGGAGAGGACCCGCTACTCCATACGCATCTGGTGATCACCAACGTCACCCACAGCCTCGACGGTGTCTGGAGAGCCCACGAATCAACCGAGGTCTACCGCATCGGCAAGGCGGCCTACGCCCTCCAGGCCAGCGCCTTCCGGGCACGGCTGGCCCGACGGTTCGGCATCCAATGGACCACTCCAGTGAATGGGCACGCGGAGATCCGGGGGCTGGATCGACGGGATTGGATTGAAGCGTTCAGCACCAGGTCCGACGACGCGAATCTGGCGCTGGAGTCAGCGGGCCTCACAGAGGCCGTTGGCAAAGGGCCGAGCGCGGCACGGGATTTCGCCGGTAGTGCCACCAAGCATAAGAAGGAGTCCGGACGCTCGACTGCGGAGCTGGTGGCTGAGTGGCAGGGCCGAGCCGCTGAGCTTGGTCTTACCCCGGAAGCCGTACGGGCCGTCCTCAATCAAGGGCGGACCGGACCGGACCGAATCACTGACAAGAGAGCCCTGCGGATGGCCGAGCAGCTCACCGAGCAGAGCAATGTGTTCTCCATCCTGGACGCTATGGAGGTAGTGGCCGGGACCTCGACTCAGGGGCTGACGGTTGAGCGCTCGATGGAGCTGGCTCGCGAGCTGCTCCACGGAGCCACCGACGAAATCGTTCCCCTCGGCAAGGTCCACGAGCTCGGGCGGCGCGACGTGATCCGGCTGGCCGACGGCAGAGTGGTGCCGATGCGTGGAGCCCAGCGGGGAGAGGCCGCTGAGCGCTACACCACCCGCGAGATCCTGACCCTGGAGTCCCGCGTCATCCGAGAGGCCCATGAGCGCCGTCTCGCAGGCGTCGCCATCGTGGGTGGGGAATCGGTGGCAAAGGCCCTCGCCGCGCACCCAGACCTTGGCCGAGACCAGGTGGCGATGATCGTCGGGCTGCTTACCGACGGGTCCGGGGTGTCAGTCGTGAGGGCGCCCGCAGGGTTCGGCAAGAGCTATGCGCTCCGGACCGCGAAAGAGGGATGGGAGGCCGACGGGGTGCCCGTGATGGCCACCGCCCATATGCGCGCGACCGCTACCAAGCTGGGGCGCGACGTGGGGCTGGCGCCTAAAGCCGCTCAGAACATCGCAGCGCTCAGGGTCTGGCTTGAGGCTCCCGCCGCCGAGGGCCGCGTGCGTCTGCCTCACGGAGTCGTCCTACTGGTCGATGAATCCTCGGTCGTGGACCTTCGTGACCTCGCGGCCCTGGAGCGGCATGTGAGCAGCGTCAGCGGGAAGCTGGTCCTGGTGGGTGACCCGGCCCAACTCGGCAGCATCGGTCCGGCGGCTCCATTGAACGAACTGCCGAAGCACGTCCCGACCTACGACCTGGTCGAGAACCGCCGACAGGTGGAGGCTTGGGAGCAAGCCGCGCTCCACGATCTGCGGGCGGGCCAGGTGGCCGCGGCCGTCAACGCCTACGAGACTCACGGCGCGATCAAGTACGCAAAGGGGGAAGGGCGGGCGGCGAAGGTCGAGCTGATGAACGACGCTGCCCGCGACTACCTGGAGGCCCGGGACCAGGGAAAGACGGTAGTGCTGATGGCAGCGACCAACCGCGACCGCAAGGCTCTCAACGCGGTGATCCGGAGCGAGCTGGTCCGAGCGGGAGAGGTCGCCGATGAGGGGATGAAGGTTGGCGATTTGGAGGTGGCCGTCGGTGACACCTTGCAGGTGTTGAAGAACTCGCCCCAGTTCGGAGTGAGTAACACCGACGTGGTGAAAGTCCAGATGGTTGACAAACACCGGCGCACCGCGCTGGTAGAGCGCCCGGATGGTGAGAGCGTCGAATTCTCAAGGAGCTTCCTTGCGAAGAACGTCGCGTACGGGCACGCACAGACGGGCCACAAGGCTCAGGGAGGGACCTGGGACGTCGCCCTGATCCTCGCGGACGCGGGGGTTCTGAGTGCCCAGTGGGGCTACACGGCTCTAACCCGAGGCGCCGAGCGGAACCGACTCTACTTCTCGGGACCCCGGCCCGTGGATGAGATGCACCACCAGCCCGATGAGGAGGTGCC
>JBARIA010000124.1:0-2938 GCA_049799515.1 Candidatus Dormiibacterota bacterium
TGATCTCCTTCTCCGGCCGCAGCGCCCAGGTGGTCCTGCGGCCCACTTCGAGCGTGGATCTGGCCGAGCGCCATCTGACCCGGATAGCCGTGGGCGGGACGACCCCGCTCACCCATGGGCTGACCGCAGCTCTCAATCTGATCGAGAACGAACGCCGGCGGGACCCCGACGTGCTGCCGCTGCTGGTGCTGATCAGCGACGGCCGGGGCAACATCAGCTTCGGGGGCGAGGAGCCGCTCCTGGAGGCTCAGCGGATGGCCGACCAGATTAGGCGGGACGGGATCCGCGCCCTGGTGATCGACTCCTCGCGCGACCATCTGCCGCTACCGGCGACCGTCCCGGCCGGCGGCTCGGCATCGCACCGCTTCGCCGGCTACAACTTCAACGCCTGCGTCGACCTGGCCGAGCGGATGGGGGCCGCCTACTTCGGGCTCTTCGACCTCTCTGAGGGGGCGATCCTGCGACCGGTCGCCGAGGCCCTCCGCCAGCCGACCACGTCCGGTCGCCAAAGCTCCCTCTGAGACAATCTCACCGTGGCTGAGTTGCGTACCGTCTTTCCGTTCACCGCCCTGGTGGGTCAGGGACAGATGCGCCTGGCCCTGGAGCTGAACGCGGTTAACCCGGCGATCGGGGGGGTGCTGATCAGGGGCGAGAAGGGCACCGCCAAGTCGACCGCGGTCCGCGCCCTGGCCCGCCTCCTCCCTGAGCTGGAGGTGGTGGTCGGCTGCCACTTCGGGTGTGCGCCGAAGGGTGACGCCATCTGCTCCGATTGCCAGGCCCGGCTGGCCAATGGCGAGGAGCTGGAGGTGACCCGGCGCCAGATGCGGGTAGTCGAACTTCCCATCAACGCCAGTGAGGACCGGGTGGTGGGTTCCATCGATCTGGAGGCGGCGATCCACTCCGGGCAGCGGCGCTTCGAGCCCGGGGTGCTGGCCGAGGCCAACCGCCAAATCCTCTACGTGGACGAGGTCAACCTGCTCGACGACCACATCGTGGACGTGCTCCTGGACGCCGCCGCCATGGGTGTAAACGTGGTCGAGCGGGAGGGGATCTCGGTGTGGCACCCGTCGCGCTTCATTCTGGTGGGGACCATGAACCCCGAGGAGGGCGACCTGCGGCCCCAGCTCCTGGACCGCTTCGGGCTCTGCGTCGATGTGGCCGGCATCGCCAACATCGCCGATCGGGTGGAGATCGTGCAGCGCCGGGAGCGGTTCGAGGACGATCCGGAGAGCTTCGCCGCCGAGTGGGAGGAGGAGGAAGGCAAGGAGCGGGACCGGATCGACCGGGCCATCGCCGCCCTGCCTGAGATCCAGACCTCTCGCCAGGTGCTGGAGGCGATCGCCCGTCTGGCGATCGAGCTCGAGGTCGACGGCCACCGGGCCGACCTGGTGGCCCGCAAGGCCGCCCAGGCCTACGCTGCCCTCGACGACCTGCCTCAGGTGGGCCTGGCTGAGGTGGCCGCCGTGGCGCCGATGGTCCTGGCCCACCGGGTTCGCTCCCGGGCGGGCCAGAGACAGCACGACATCGCCGGCTCGACCCGTCGGGTGCTGGGCGAGGCGTGAGCCCAGCAGTCGCCTTGTCGCGAGCGGCTGAAGTTGGCGCGACGGCCGGGTCGCGCTGGGATGGGAATCGGCCAAGCACTGCTAGTTTTTTTTTGCCGGTCGTGGTTCGGGGACCGTCCTCCCACTCCGGTGGGACCCCGGCCACGGTCGGTGTCCCAACCCCGAACCACGATGGCTGACGACTCCCTATTGGGCGAGCTCGGCCCGGTGCAGCCGGAGGAGCTGATCACCAGAGGGGCGCTGGGAGCCCCCGGGCGACTCCGGATCGAGATCGGGCTATCGGAGCCACGGTTCGCCAGCCCGGAAGGTCAGCGCACCTCGAGCGAGGAGTTGGCTCTCCTGCGAGCCCTGGGTGGGGTGTCCTACCCGGCCGACCGGGACCAGGTGGTCAGCCAAGCGGGCCGCTGGCTGGGCGGGCACCGGGGACTCCAGGAGCGACTGGAGGGGCTGCCCGAGCTGACTTACGGCGGCGAGCTGGAGGTTCTGGGCCGACTCAACCAACCGCTAGCCGAGGAGCAGGAGCGGCTTCCGGAGGCCAGCTCGGATCAGCCGCCTGAGCTCGAGCCTCCCTCGACTGGGGCGGGGAATGAGGAAGGCAGTGTGGCCAGCCGGTAGCTTCGGGTCTCGGCGTCGAAGTCGATGACCTCAAGGCCCTGGGCCAGCGCCGACTCCAAGTCCTTCCGGAGTGTCGACTGCAGTCGCCGCGCCTTGGCGTGATCCCTGCCGGCTTCTGCGGGGAGCCCCTCAGGAACCCTCACCGACACCAGGTTGGAGCGCCGCCGGAGCCGGGCCAGCTCCACCTGTTCGGAATCGCCGAGAAACCACTCCACGATCAGGCGGTCGGTGGGTAGTCCATGGCTGAGCGCATCGTCGCGCTGGCCGTAGTAGTCGTGCCGGAAGCCACGGGCGGTGGCTCCCAGCCGGCGCAGGTTGAAGTGGGCGTTGCCCACCTGGGAGGGGTCGAAGGTCCAGACGATCCGGTTCAGGCCGACCGCCAGCCCCGCCTGGCGTTGGGCCAGTTTCAGAGCCCGGCCCACGCCACTGTTGCGAAACTCTGCCAGCACCCCGGCCGCGTGAGAGCGGAGGTAGGTGACACCGTCGGGGCTCCGACCGACGAATCCGTAGGCGAAGCCGATCGGTCGGTCGCCGACCTTGGCCAGCAGCACAGAACCGCCCGCCTGGGAGATGACGTGCAGCAGGGTGCTGGGTGTGGCGATCAGCTCCGAACCCCAGATCTCCGCCTGCAGCGAGTGGACCGCCTCGATCTCCTCGAAGCTCCCGGCCGGTACCACCACGTACTGTGCCGATTCGGGAGACCTGACCCTATCCAGTTTCCGGGCATTGCTCACCAAATACCGCTCCAGATTGGGAACGGT
>JBARIA010000125.1:0-7570 GCA_049799515.1 Candidatus Dormiibacterota bacterium
GCCGCTGCTGGCGCAGGTCGAGATCGATTCGGCCATTGGCGAGCCGCACCGCCGGCGCCAGCCTGGCCAGCCGACCGGCACTCACTCCGAGCTGCCGGCGCTCCCCCGCGGTCCAGCTCTCACCTCCCCGCCGCAGCCGCAGTGAGCGCCGGGAGAGATCAAGGCGGAGTCCGGCGAGGTCGGGGACGGCCAGCTCGGCGGCCACCGATGGGGTGGGGGCCCTCCGATCTGCCACGAAATCAACCACCGAGGTGTCGGTCTCGTGGCCCACTCCCACCACCACCGGCAGCGGACAGGCCAGCACCGCCCGAGCCACCTCTTCGGAGTTGAACGCCTGCAGGTCCTCGAGGGATCCCCCTCCCCGCACCAGCAGCACCACATCCACGTCCGCCCTCCCAGCCAGCTGGAGGGCGGCGACGATCTCCTGGACGGCCCCATCTCCCTGGACCAAAGTCGGGGCCACCACCACCTCGGTGATCGGGCAGCGACGCTGCACCACGTGGATCACGTCCCGGAGGGCGGCCCCGTGGCGCGAGGTCACCACCGCCAGCCGGCGGGGCAGAAATGGCAGCGGCCGCTTGCGCTCACTCGCGAACAGCCCCTCCGCCTCCAGCCTGGCCACCAGCTGCTGGAAGGCCAGCGCCAGCGCGCCGACCCCCTGGGGTTCGAGTCGATCCAGGTATACCTGAAGCGACCCGGCGGCGGCATAGACGGAGACCGACCCGTGGGCAAGCACCCGCATCCCGGTGCGGGGCTCGAACTGCAGACCCCGCGCCTCCTTGCGAAACATGGCCGCCTTGAGAACCGAGCGGTCGAGCCCGCCCGGGCTACTGTCCTTCAAATTGAAGTACCAGTGGCCCGCCGCAGAGAGGTGGCAGTCGCCCAGCTCCGCCTCCACATAGGCGTCCTGGAGCTGAGGATCCGCCGCCAGGGCCCCCCGGATCAGCGAGGCCAGCTCACCGACTTGGAGAACGCGCAACCGCTTGCTCCAAGGCTTGGCTGGGGGCCCGAGCGATGTTGCCCAGAACCCCGTTGACGAACTTCCCCGCCTCATCTCCGGCCATCTGCTTGGCCAGCTGGACCGCCTCGTCGATGACTACCGCCACCGGCTCCTGGCGGCGCCAGCAGAGCTCCTCGGTGGCGATCCGAAGCACCGCCCGCTCCAGAGCCCCCATCTGGTCGATGGGCCAGTTGGTGGACCCGGCCACGATGCTGGCGTCAATCTCCGATTGGTGGGCCACCGCCCCCTCCACCAACTCCTCGGCAAAGCGCCGGCCACTGGGACTCTGGGGCTCCTGGTCCAGGTGATATTGCAAAGGGGTCCGCCAGTTGCCCGGCTGCAACTCCAACTGGAAGAGCACCTGGACCGCCAGCTCGCGGGCCCGATGGCGTGGTCCCACAGTTCAGTCTCCCTCGATTTCGGCGATGTGCAGATTGATCTCCACCGCATCCAGGCCCAGCATGCTGTGAATCGCGTGGGCCACCTTGCGCTGCAGCTCCTCCGCCACCTGCCCGATCGAGGCCTGGGGGGTGATCGCCACATAGAGATCCAGCCTGATTCCGGTCTCCCCCACCATCTGCTGCTTCACTCCCCGGTGACCCTGGCGGCGGCCCAGCGGAAGCGAGACATTGACCCCGGTCGGCTCGCACATGGCGGCGATCCCGGCCACCTCCTGGGCGGCCAGGGCCGCGATCGAGGCCACCACCTCGCTGGCGACCCGGACCCGGCCCGGGGGCTGCTCGCCTGGCTGATTCAGCACCGAGGTGCTCACTGGACCCGCTCCAGATACTTGCCGGTCCTGGTGTCCACCTTGATCCGGTCGCCGAGTCCAACGAAGAGGGGGACGTCAACCACCAATCCGGTGTTGAGGGTGGCCGGCTTGCTGCCGCCGGTTGCGGTGTCGCCCTTGAATCCGGGGTCGGTCTGAGCCACCTCCAGTTCGACGGTGATCGGGAGCTCGACCCCGATCACCTTGCCGTCGTACTGGAGCACGTAGAGATGGTCGGACTCCTGGACGTAGCGGATGGCCTCGGCGAACTGGGCCTCGTCCAGGGGATATTGGTCGAAGCTGGCGGTGTCCATCACCACGTAGTGCTCGCCGTCCCGGTAGAGGAACTGCACGTCCACCTTCTCGATGCGAGCCCTTGGGAAACGCTCCTCGGGGCGGAAGGTCTCCTCGGTCAGAGACCCGGTGGTGATGTTTCGCAGCCGGGTTCGGACCAGGGCCGTGCCGCGGCCCATCTTCACATGCTCAGACGAGAGCACCTCCCAGAGCTGCCCGTTGCGCTCCACGGTGGTCCCCGATCTGAGCTCCCCGGCGTTGATCATCAATCTGCTCCTGCGGATTACTGCCTGGCGGCCAAAGCCTGATCGTGGCCGGGGCGGGATTGATGATGCCAGCTTTGCAGGAGAAGCACCGACCCCGGGGCCCGGCACCCGCCATCCTGCCGCCGGGTGGGCGGTCCTCCCGCACTTCGCCCTCCAGTTCCCAGCCGGGCATTTCGGGCACCGCGACGAGGTCGTCAGAACTTGCTGCCGGAACGCGACTCGGCCTGAGATCAGCGGGACCTACGGTTGGGCAAATGGCCACCAAGCTAATGCCGGCCGCGCGGGAGCGGGCGCCTTCGGGCCAACTCGCCAGCTCCGTCGTGATCGCCTCGCTCTCCCGGGCCCTGGACCTGGCCGAGGGTGAGCCGATGGGCCACGCCATCAGGGCCTGCTGGTTGGGAATGCAGATCGCCAAATGGCTGGAGCTGCGCCCCGCCGAGCGCCAGGACCTCTACTACGCGCTGCTGCTCAAGGACGCCGGCTGCTCCGCTAACGCCTACAGCGTCACCCACTGGTTCCAGGCGGATGACCTGGCCACCAAGGCCGAGCTCAAGATCACCGATTGGAGCAGCCAGTGGCGCTCGATGGTCTTCGCCATCCGCCAGACCGCTCCCTCGGCCCCGATCACCCGGCGGATGGCCCAACTGGTCTCCTTGGGAAGCCGCGGCGTCGGCCTGGCCAACGAGCTGGTCGAGGTGCGCTGCACCAGGGGCGCGGAGATGGTCCGGCAGCTGGGCTGGGCCGAACCGGCCGCCGCCGCGGTGCTGAGCCTCGACGAGCACTGGAACGGCTCGGGCCGGCCCCGCGGCCTGAAGGGAGAGGAGATTCCCCTGCTCTCCAGAATCGCCCTGCTCAGCCAGACGGTGGAGATCTTCTGGCGCCGCGGTGGGGGCCGGGCCGCCGAGACGGTGCTTCGCCAGCGCCGGGGCAAATGGTTCGACCCGGTCCTGGTCGACCTGGTGCTGGCCCACGCCGGCAACGCCAAGCTCTGGCGTCAGCTCAGCGAGATCACCCACCCCGAGCACGTCGGCTTCCTCGACCCGGAACCGAGGAGCATTCCCTCCTCCAGCATGGACGACATGATCCGGATCGGTGAGGTGTTCGCCGCGGTGGTGGACGCCAAGTCCCCCTGGACCACCAATCACTCGACCCGGACCGCGGCCATCGCCCGGCTGATGGCCGAGAACCTCAACTTCTCGGCGACCGAGCAAGACCGGGTCGGTCTGGCCGGCCTCCTCCATGACCTGGGCAAGCTGGCGGTGAGCAACGCCATCTTGGACAAGGCGGGCCCGCTGCTGCCCGAGGAGATGGAGGAGATGCAGCGCCACACCTCGATCACTCACGACATCCTCTCCCCGCTCTGGCCCCTCGACGACGTGGCCGAGATGGCCGCCTCTCATCACGAGCGACTGGACGGCACCGGCTACCACCGCCGTCTGCGAGGCCCGGAGCTGCCCCACGGAGCCGACATCCTGGCGGTCGCCGACGTCTACGAGGCGCTGACCGCCCACCGGCCCTACCGTCGCGGGATGGACGCCGACGAGGCGATCGTGGTCCTCAAGAAGGACCAGGGGACCCGGCTGGCCGGCGAGCCGATCGCCGCCTTGGAACAGATGGTCGCCAACAAGCGCCAGGACGAGATCGAATCGCCACCGGCTCTCCCTACATGAAGTAGAGGATCAGCCCGGCTCCGGCCACCAGGTAGGGGCCGTAGGGCAGGGCATCGCGCATGCTGACCCGACGGGTCACCAGCAGCAGGATGGTGGCCACCCCCCCGATCACGGTGCCGGCGATCAGGGCCCAGAGGGCGTAGATCTGGCCGTAGTTGAGGCTCATTCCGGTGATGGCCCCGATCACCATCGCCAGCTTGACATCGCCCCACCCGAAACCCTCTCCGTTGTGAAAGATCTCGCTGACCAGGGCGAAGGGGAGCATCAGCACCCCGCCCAGCAGGATTCCGAAGAGCGCCCGCACCACCGAGAGGTCGGGGCTTAAGTTGGCCAGGATCAAAGCCAGAGCAATCGTCGGCAGGGTGACCACGTCCAAGATCAGCCGGTGCTTCAGGTCGAAGCCGAGGATCTGGAGCAGAACCAGGATCCAGAGGCTGTGGACCAGAAGCCCAGCCCCCATCCCCTGACGCAGGGCGAAGGCGGCGAACCCCACGAACCCCAAAACCGGCAGTACCAGCAGCTCCAGCTTTCCCGGGCCGAGCCGAGGCGGCGGATCCTCGTCCTTGAGGGGCCGCTCCAGCAGGAGTGAGAGCTGGCCGATCAGGGCTCCACCCAAAAGGCCCAGAATGCCCCAGCCCACCGACTCGATAGGGGTCACTTGAGACGGGGTCCTCCGACCTCAGCCCCCAAAGACTGCCTCATCCGAGTCCGGCCTCCTGGATCTGCGCATTGTGCTGGGCCAGAGTGACGCTGTACTCCACCTTACCGTTGGGCAGGGCCAGAAAGTAGAAATAGGCGCTGGCGGTGGGATGCAGGACGGCGTTGATCGCCGTCAACCCGGGGCTGTCGATGGGCCCGGGCGGCAGCCCCGAGTGCAGGTAGGTGTTGTAGGGGGAGGCGAACTGGGTGTTGACGTCGGTACTGTCGTCGCCGGCCAGGGACTGCGCGTAGAGCACGGTCACGTCACTTTCGAGCGGCATTCCCGCCTTTAGCCGGTTGAAGAAGACCCCGGCCACCAGGCCCCGGTCCGAGACCGTCGCCGCCTCGGCGGAGACGATCGAGGCCAGCACCACCACTTGATACGGCGTCAGCCCGACGTTGGCGGCGCCCTGGTTGATCTCTTGACCGACCCGTGTCTGGAAGTCCTCGAGCTGTCTCTTCAGCAGCTGGTTGGGGGTCACCTGGGGAAGGACCTGGAAGGTGTCGCCGAAGGCGAATCCCTCCCAGCCGGCACCGGCGGGAGTCCCCGAGAGCGGGGTGATGCCCGGGAAGGTGGTGGCGGCGTTGGCCACCTTGAGGTAGCTCGCCGCTGAGAAGAGCCCGTCCATCTGTAGCAGCTGGGCCTCCTGGGCCAGCCGGAGCCCGTCCGGGATGGTCACGTTGAAGGCCTCGCTCAGCGGGGGCCCCTTCAGCACATTCACGATCTCCTCAACCGACATCCCGGGGTCCAGCGCAAACTTGCCCGGCTTGAGGTCCGACTGCAGCTCTTTGGTCTCGGCGAAGAGCTTGAAGAAGAGGCTGCTGCGCACCAGATGACGGGACTGGAGGCCGTTTGAGACCTCGGTCAGGGATTCATCCTTGGAGATCATGAAGAGCACCTTGTGGGATTGGCTCGACTGCACCGGGGACAGCTCTTTTCGGGCGACCAGAGCCAGCGCCGCGCCGGCCCCGACCACCAGCACGGCCAGCACCAAAACACAGCTGATGATCGGGTGGCGTCTCACTTGGAGCGCCGCTTGGGGAGGGCCAGCGCCTGCTGCAGGATGAGGGCCGCCGCCACCTGGTCCCCAACCTCCCGGCGGCGAGCCCGGGAGGTCCCAGAAGCGATCAGGTGCCGCTCAGCCTGCTTGGTGGTCAGTCGCTCGTCCAGGTAGCTGACCTCGACACCGGTGGCCCGGGCCACCGCGGCCCCGAACTCCCTCGCCTCCGCCGCCGACTCACCCTCCCGACCGTCTAGCTGGAGCGGCAGACCGACCACGATCTCGTTCACCGAGAGCTCCCGGACCAGTCGGGCGATTTCGATCAGATCCCGCCGGTCAGCTCGTCGCAGCACAGTGGAGCGGGGCTGGGCGATGGTCCGGGTTTCGTCGCTCACGGCAACCCCGACCCGGGTGCGCCCGGGGTCGAGGGCCATGATCCTGCCGACCGGAGTCGAACCCGCAGCCTTAGCCAGAGGTGTGCCTCTGGGAGAGTGAGACCCGCTTCAGGTGGATGTTCCCCGAAAGGATCGGCAACCAGGGCCACCCGAACGGAGACTGGGAGATGGTGACTGTGCTAGCTCCGGAGAGCTGCGACAGAAGGTAGGTCTTGGCTGACCCGGGGCTCATGAACGCGAGCTTGCTCTGGTAGGGCTTGAGGTTGAGCGTGGGGGCCCAGTACCCGACCGCATGCGAGGTGAGGGTCACCGTGCCGCCCGCCCCCGCCGCGACCACCTTGAGGTGCCCCAGATCTGGATCCGCCAGCAACTCGGCGTTCGACGGCACCCTGGACTTGAGATCTTTCAGCACTGCCGCAGTGGCCACGGCCGGGCTGTAGGCACTGGCGGCGGCGGTCACCGAAACGGTCAAGGTCTGAGCGGTGGCGGCGGGACAGGGGGTTGACGCGGAGGTGTTGCAGCCGGTTGGCAGGGGCGGGTTGGTGACCGTGACCGTCACTCCCTTACCCGACACGGTCTGCGCGATGACCGATTTACCCGCTAATTTCTTGAGGTCCTTCACGGCCTTACTGGTGAGGCTGGTGTCGATAGTCGTCTGCTGGGCCAGGGCGCTTGCTGCGTCTGCCGTGGAGAACACCGACTGGGTCGCCGCATTCGTGCCTCCAGTCATCGCGCTGGGGTTGGTCAGGGTCCAACCGAGTTGAGACGCTGGCACTGTGCCGTCCACGACGCCCCCGGACCCGTCCCAGCTCCAGGTCTGACCAGATCCGACGTTGCCCGCCGTGCCGACAGTAGTCGAAGAATCGGCCTGCACTGGTATCCCAACCGTGCCGGCCGCGGCACCGTTGCAGCTGGGTACGGAGTAGGTGCCGTTCTCCGAAGATGTGGTTGTGGTGAAGACTACCGTCGAACTTGCGACGAAGCTGGGCGATCCCGTGAAGGTCAGCGTGTAGGGAGCACCTCCCGTAAATGCCCCATGCGTTGCGCAAAACTGCATCGTCCCCGTAGCCGGGACCGGCGGAAGCGCCTGAGTCCCGCTTGGAGTCACCGTGAAGTTCTTGTTGTAGGTCTGGCTCTGTAATGCCTGGGTCGAGATCTGGTCCAGAGTCCGGCCGGAGCTGGTGCCGTCGGTGCCCTGGATGGTCACGGTGTCGGCAAGCCGGTGGGCCCGGACGCCGAGGGTGACGGTCGCGGAGGGCAAGATGATGAAGAGCAGGAGCAACACCACCACAACCGCCGCAGCTGTCGCGATCACCCGCTTGCGATCTCCCTGGGAGTCCCACATCTCCCTGACCCGACCCCACCAGCCGGCGGCTCCGCCGGTGCCGGCAGCCAGCAGGGCTGAGGGGGTGCGCTTGGCCAGCTCGGTCGGGGGAGGTTCTTCCCCCGACGCCAGAATCGCGCCCGCGCCAGCAC
>JBARIA010000126.1:0-18018 GCA_049799515.1 Candidatus Dormiibacterota bacterium
ATCTTGGCCGGACCAGCAACCGCAAGCTACTTGAGCTCCGCTCCAGCGGCATCAGCCTGATGCTTCAGGATCCGATGCGCAACCTGCTCGGCTTCGGCACCGCCGAGCAGAACATCGAGTTCGCCCAACGAGAAGCCCGCCGCCGGCGAGGGCACGCCCCACCCTGGAACCCGGTCGAGCTGCTGACCTTGCTGGGCATGGAGTCGCTCGCCCGCCAGACCGTCTCCAACCTTTCGGGAGGCGAGCAGCAGCGGGTGGCTATCGCCGCTGCCGCCGCCACAGCTCCCCTCCTGCTGTTGCTTGACGAACCGACCAGCGAGCTGGACACAGTCAGTCGGGACCGAGTGGTGGAGCTGGTGCTGACCGTGCACCGAGAGCTGGGCACGACCTTGGTGGTAGTCACCCACGACCCAGCCGTGGCGGCGGCGATGCCCCGAACCGTTTCTATTCGCGCCGGCCGGATCGGGGCCGAGGGCCGGCGAGGGGAGGAGTACGCCGTGGTGGGGCGGGACGGGAGCGTGCAGCTACCCTTGGATGTGCTCGAGTGGATCCCCGCCGGCACTCTGCTCAGGGTCGCCCGCCACTCCGCCGGGGTCGATCTGCGCAACCCGGAGCTCGAGTCCGATGGCAAATGAGCTCTGGGCCCAGCAGATCGGCGTCGATGTGGGGTCGCGGAGCATTCTCGAAGGCGCCGAACTAAAGGTCAGCGCCGGTGAGATGGTGGTGATCACCGGGCCCTCAGGCTCGGGCAAGACGACCTTGCTGCTGGTAATGGCTGGGCTGCAGAATCCCGACCGCGGTCAAGTGCTGCTGGATGGGGATCCCCTCCCCCGAACCGATAGCCTACGCCGCCGGTTTGGCGTGGCCCTGCAGAACCATGGCTTGGTGTCCGTGCTGACCGCCGCCGAAAATGTCGCCATCGCTCTTCAAGCTCGGGGCGTGGATCGGGCCGCGGTCACCGCCCGGACTCGCGAGGCCCTCGACGCCCTCGGGCTGGCTGACAACGCCAATCGGCTGGTTCGCGATCTCTCCGGAGGTCAGCGCCAACGGGTCGGGGTGGCTCGCGCCTTGGTCGCTGCGCCTGAGGTGCTGCTAGCCGATGAGCCCACCTCTGAGCTGGATGCGGAACGGAGGGGGCTGATTCTCAAACTGCTGAGCGACCACGCTGGCAAGGGCAACATCGTGATCCTCGCATCACACGACCAGATCGTGGCGGAGGCGGCCCACCGCAGCTTAGCCCTGGTCGACGGTCGTCCCAGCTCTGGCTGAAGTCGGATCCCAGGGCCTATCTTCGAGCCAGGTCGGTGTCCGCTCTGAAGTCTGGGTCCCCTGTCACCCTGCGCAGAGCTGGGGCGCTTCGATGCCAGCCGACGAGCACCACCAGGCACACCACCAGTAACAGGTTGCGGAGCTCCAAGACCGCCAGCGCGTAAGGGTGCAGCGCCACCGCGCTCAGCCACAGGTAGGGGAACTCCAGCTGAGTCACCAGCGCTATCGCCAGTCCCAGGCAGAGCAGTCGACCCCCTTGGGGATAGCCAAGCTCCGCTGCTGCCAGCACCAGGCATGGCAGCAGCGCATCCAGGTACTGAGGCGAGAGCACTGGCGTGGCGACCAGCGCCGCCGCCACCACCGCTGCCACGGCGACGCCGGCGCTGACCTGCTGCCGATAGGCACGCCAGGCAACCAGACCCGTTGCCAAGGCTCCGACGCAGACGAAGAGAATCACTGCCAGCGACAAGTGCAGGTCGGGGCCGCCCAACAGCATATTGCCGAGCTGGCCGCGGAAGACGACTACCGTGCGGCCCTGGGTGAGCGCCAGCAGCAGCCCGGCCGCCAGGCTCTCGAGCTCTACCCCGCGCGCACCATTCAGCAGTTGAGAGTGGATCAGATCGCCGTGGGACCAGACCGCGAAAATCACGCCGACCACAACGACCAAGACGATTGCGGGAACCGCCGACCCCAGTACGCGGCCGATCCGGCTGGCGAAGGTCCGGGCCATCCCATTCGCCTCCCCCAGCTGGAGCGCCAGCATTGGTATCAGGGCGACCCAGCCATAGTCCTTGATCAGTCCGGCCAGGGCGATCAGGACGAATGCCAGAGACCGGTGCCGCCTCTGCCAGGCGAGCACGGATCCGGCCAGGAGTATCCCGATCGCGGGGTCCGGCCGCAGCAGGGTCACCGGACCGGCTGCGGCGAGAAGGGCTAACGTTGCCCAGCCAATTCCAGCGTGCTCGCCGTAGACCGAGCGGCCCACGCGGGCCAGCCAGGCGGCGCCGAGCAGAATCAGGGCCAGCATCTCGGCGGCAAAGGCCAGGGTGTAGTGGCCTCCGGCGATGATCGGCGGCACGATGAAAGCGAAAATCCCGGGGGGGTAGATGAACGGTGTGCGACCGTGGAAGGTGGCGCTATAGGGCATGACTCCAGCCAGCAGCCGGTTGACCACTAGGTGGTAGCTCGCCACATCGGCACCGGCCAGCCCGACGCGACCCACATGGGGCACGCCGCCGACGCAGTAGGCGACCACCGGGCCAGCCAGGATCAGCAGCAGCACCAGAGCCACCACCGGGGAACGGTCCGGCCGGATCCTCCCGACGACCCGGTCAATCCAGCCCCAGGACCGCGCCGCTGCGCGGTCAGCCTGCGGCTGCACCGGACACCCCAACCTCGGCGGCTTCGGTTGCGCCGCGTCGAAGGTCGTCAGCTCGGCGTCGTCGCCAGTCGCTGTCCGAGCGTGGGCGGCGAGCGACGGGCGCGCTCCAGCTAATGCCCACCCCCTCGGTCACCGCTCAACTCCCCTATCTCGGCCATGCGATCTTTCGGCATGGCCCCAGCTGCTGCTGCGCTGGGGCCATTGTCAGGTACGCAAGCCCCGTCAGGGCGGCAAGTGCCTGGTCAGAGTCTGCGAACCAGCGGGGCTCCCGAGGGCAATACCCCAGATATAGATGAGGACATCTTCTCGGGGCGCTTGCTGGTTCGCTCCGCCGCCACCGCGCTGGAGGTCGATCTGTCCGTGTGACCGGACGACAGTGGTGGTCGTTCACCGACCCGAGAAGGCAGCTCGCCGCTGGACCCCGCCGCGCCTGCGGCAAATCCAAATTGAGCCACCTGTCCTCATGAAGCGGGGGTCAGGTAGAGGGGCTGCTACCATGCCGCCATCACTGACGAGCTTGACGAAGAGCGACGGGCCCTGCTGCACTTTCTCGAGTACCAGCGGGCGTCGGTGCTGGCCATCGTCGAGGGCCTCGAGGAGCAGGCCTGGTACAGACCGGTGGTTCCCTCGGGCTGGACTATCGCCGGCCTGGTCGAGCATCTCGGCGACGCCGAGGGCCACTGGTTCCGGGGGGTGATCGCCGGCTCGGAATCCGGTCGGTCCTGGTATGAGGGTCGTCCCCCCTACGACCCGGAGGCGGCCTTCGCCTGTGACCGTCCGGTAGCTGAGGTCCTTGCCTACTACCGCGAGCAGTGTCGTCGCTCAGATGAGGTGCTGAGCTCGCTCTCCCTGGGGGCATCGCCGAAGGGGCGCCCGGCGACTCGGATGATGACGAGCCCGCCAGCGTTCGCTGGATCGTGCTGCACATGATCGAGGAGACCGCCTGCCACTCGGGCCACCTTGACATAGCCCGCGAACTCCTCGACGGCCGGACTGGACTGGGTCTCCGTTAGCCAAGTCGGTCAGCTGGCAAACAGCCCCGGGCTGTCGAACCGGACTGTGCGAAGCGGATCTGTCGCCGTTGCGCGGAGGCGAACCGGCTTGAGACCATCTGATGCACCTGCTTCTCCGCCGTCCGGCGTTGCCGCAAGAAGCGCCTGGGGAGTGTTAGCCAGTTCTCGCACTGGCGCTCCAGCGGACGCTCTGGGTCACGCGTCTGGGGCGGACCGAGCTGACCAACGACCCTCACAGGGATCGGGGATCATGTTTCTAGACGGGCTCTCCGGCCACCGCCTCGTCCGTCTCGCTGAGCCGCCGGCAGATGTCGCACTCGGAGTTGCCACCGGTGCCATCGACCCTGGCCCAGCGCTCCTTCGCTAGGCGGGTTCGGGCCGAACATTCCTCCTCCCACACGTGGTAGAAGAGGAAACCCTCGCCAACCCGGTGGTTGAGATAGAAATGCGGCGGAACGCGGGCCATGGCCCGATTCTAGCCTCGTTACAAAAAAGTCAGTCGGGACCGCCACCTCGCTTGGGCGGACGTGAGTTTGACTTGGGCTGAGGGAACCCGGATCGTAACTGGTGGCTGATCAAGCGGTGCAGGAACCGAAGGGCGCCGCGAGGTTGGCTCTGCGGTAGCCCGCCCACGCAACGGATCTCAGCTTCGGATGGTTTGGATTCGGGCACCGCTTCTGGCGCGAGCTACCGCGCCATCGGCACGCTCCTGGCACGACACCACCGTAGCCATACTGTCCCAAGTGAGCCAGTCCGACCCGAAGGGCGATCTGCACAGCTACCTGCAGAAGGGACGCGAGACTCTGCTTTGGAAACTCGACGGCCTCTCCGAATACGACATCCGCCGCCCAATGGTTCCGACCGGGACCAATCTGCTGGGGCTGGTCAAGCATGTGGCGAGTGTGGAGGCGGGCTACTTTGGTGAAACCTTCGGGCGGCCGATGGGCGAGCCGCTGCCCTGGTTAGATCCCGGCGCCGAGCCGAATGCCGACATGTGGGCCACCGCCGACCAGTCTCGAGAGCAGATCGTCGGCCTCTACCGGCGGGTCTGGGCTCACTCCGACGCCACCATCGAGGCGCTGGCCCTCGACGCCGTTGGCCAGGTGCCTTGGTGGCCGACGGAGCACAGCGCGGTAACCCTGAACCGGATCCTGGTGCACATGATCGCTGAGACTGACCGCCACGCCGGTCAAGCCGACATCGTCCGTGAGCTCGTCGACGGGGAAGTCGGCTGGCGGGCTGGCGACGATAACCTCCCAGAGGTCGATAAGAACTGGTGGGCGAGCTACCGCGTCCGGCTGGAGGAGGAGGCGCGGCGGGCCGGTCGGAGCTGAGCCGGACGGCGGCGACCGGTCACCTTGGATTGGACTCACTTCCGCAGTGTCCTCAGCCGTGGCCACAGGTGCGCGAGGGCCTCTTCGACTTCCATCGCCGCGAGCTTCGGCAACTTGCCGCTGGCGCTCAGGTCCTGCACTAGGTCGAGGCTCTCAGCCTCGCCGTGGGCCCTCAAGTAAGCCTCCACCTTCGAGCCGTGCTGCCAGAAGCGGGAGATCAGGGTACCGAACAGACCGAGCTCATCGGCACGCGGGCCGACCATCTCCACCTGGGACCGGGCGGCCTCGCGCTGCGAAAGTGGGCTGAAGTCGTGACAGCCGTCCCACAGGGGGTCAGAGCCGGCAAAGCGGACGATGGCGACGGGCCCGAGACGGACCACGGCCGAGCATTGCAGGCAGGGCTCGAGGGTGGTCGTGAGCACCAGCTCCTTCGGCTGGCCCAGACCAATCCGAGCTAGCACGTTGACTTCGGCGTGGGCCAATGAAGAGCCGAACACTTCCCCGATGGGCCCTTGGTCGTCGGCGACCCGATTGCGGGCCGCGCGAACCAGCCTCCCATCGGGGGTGGTCGCGCAGGCCCCAACGGCGATGTTGCCGGTGCGGAATGCCTCCCAGGCTTGGCGGAATGACTCTTGCCAGGCGCCATCTAAGCTCGACCAAAGCCCCTCCGCCGTCGCCTCTAAATCCTTGCCCCCAATATCACCTACGAACACAGGGCAAGAAGCTACCACCCCTCCGGCCACCAGTCCGGCATCCGGTTCGGACGGCGATCTGAATCGACCGGGCAGGCTGGCGCTGTTACAAAAAAGTCAAGTGAGTCCTTGGACCGAGGCCCCTTCACATTGACCCGATACCCGCGGCCCGGATCGCCCTGGTGATCGAATCGGCGACCAGTGATAATCGTCCTAGTGGGGAGCCAGGTCGGCGAGGCGCCCGTCGCAGCTACCGCCAAGCTGTTTGCGGACGGTACGCGCGCCGCCTTCTGCCTGGCGCTGCTAGATGGACGTTGGCGGACGGCCGGTGAGCTGGCCCGCGGGGCCGGCGTTACCGCCTCGACGGCCAGCGAGCATCTCTCGCAGCTGGTTGCTGGTGGAGTCCTGGCGGTCAACCAGCAGGGCCGTCGTCGTTACTTCCGACTGGCTGGCCCCAGGGCAGCGGCGGTGTTGGAGGCACTCGCGGTGGCGGCGCCGACCAGGGATGAATCGCCCCCTGACCTGAGCCGCGCCGAGAGTGCCTTACGGGCGGGTCGCACCTGCTATGACCACCTTGCTGGGCGCCTCGGGGTCGCGCTCACCGACGCCCTGATCGCAGTCGAGGTCATCACTGCCGACTTCACCTTGGGCGACCAGTCTCGGCTAAGCCCGCTTGGGATTGAGCTTCCGACTGGATCTTCTCGGCCGGTGGTTCGGCCTTGTTTGGACTGGACCGAGAGACGACATCATGCGGCGGGGAGCCTGCCGGCGGCGCTCACTCGACGATTCTTTGAACTGAGTTGGCTACAGAGAGCAACCCATGGTCGGGCGGTCCACCTGACCGAGCTCGGACAGCAGGGACTCAGCGAACTGCTGGGAACCGAGGTCCCGTTTCCGGACGACCGCTTCCGCTGACCCGGTTCGCCTTTAGCAAGCTTCGTTCCAGGCCGAAACAAGTTCCGCTTACCATCAGCCGGTGACGGGAATGGAGATGGACGGCGGCGCGCAGGTGGGTGAATCCATCGTCTCGCCCACTCCTGACGCATTCTCAAAGTCAGCGGTGAGGAGCGCATGGGTCGCTTCACGTTACCGCGATGTGCAGGCGGTGCTGGCCGATGAACGTCTCCAGGTCGGCACCGTTCCCGAAGGCGGACTTGTGGGCACCATCAGCTGGCTGCGAGCCTCGGTCTCGCGCTTCATCAACGGTGCCGAGCACCGAAGGCGCCGCGAGCGTGCCATTGCTGAGTTGCGCCGCCTGGATCCCGCGCATTTGCGCAGCGCTGCCTATCGAAGGTCGCATGCCGTCCTCCGACGGGCCGGGCAACAAGGCGAGCACATCGACATCATGTCACTGCTGGCCCGGCGGACCCCGATGGCCGCCATGGCTGCGGGCCTGGGCATCGCCGATCCGGAGCGAGCTGCCGAGGACGTGATCGCGGTAGCTGCCGGCTACTTCCCGGGATCGGATGCCGCGACCGAGCGGGCGGCTGAGCAAGCCCTAGCCCAGCTGCTGAGCTTGCTCGAGCCCGCCGAACTGGAGCTGATCGTGACTCGAATCGCACTCATGGTCCAGGGCTGCGATGCGACTGCCGGGCTCATCGGCATCACCTTGCAAACCCTGCAAGATGCCACGCCGGCAGGAGCTGACCCGGGTTGGTCGACCGACGCACTTCTGCTTGAGGCGCTCCGTCGCCGTCCGCCGCTTCGCGCCAGTCGCCGCGTCACCCGGGAGCCGATGACCTTCCGAGGACAGCGGTTGGCCGCCGGTGAGATGGTCGTGTGCGATGTCGAGGTGGCTAACCAGGACCCCAGCGTCTTTCACGATCCGAGCCGCTTCGATCCCGATCGCCGGGGAGAGGCGAGCCTCGCCTTCGGGTATGGGGTTCGCCCCTGTCCAGGGCAGGCTCAGGCGCTGGGGCTGGCTGCCGGGGTGGTCGACGCGGTCCGGGAAAGCTGCCGGTTCCTCCCGGGCGAGCCCCTTGACTACGAGTCTTCGCAGGCGTTGCGGGTCCCAGCGCGGCTGGAAGTCGTGCTCTCGTGAGCGAGCGCGGTGACGCATTCGTCGCTCTCCATCGGCGCGGCGCACCACTCTTCTTGCCCAATGCGTGGGACTACGCCTCGGCATTGGTGCTGTGCCAGGCTGGTTATCCGGCTGTCGGAACCACCAGCCTGGGAGTGGCTGGTGCCGCTGGCAAGCCCGATGCCACCGGCGCGGTCCGCGAGGAGACAGTTGCGCTCGCCCTGCGGCTCGCCCGAATTCCGGTTCTCTTGACGGTGGACCTCGAGTCGGGCTTCAGTGACGACCCCCAGGAGGTGGCCGGACTCGCGGAAGAGGTCAGCGATGCGGGGGCGGTCGGGATCAACCTAGAAGATGGGCGTCCCGACGGATCTCTCGCGCCCAGCGATTTGCACTGCGCCAAGATCACGGCCATCAAGACGCGCTCCCCGGAGCTGTTCGTAAACGCCCGCACCGACGCCTTCTGGCTCGCCCCTGAATCTGCCCCGCCGACTCTTGCTGAAACCCTGAAGCGGGCCGCCGCCTACCTCTCGGCCGGCGCTGACGGCATCTTTGTCCCCGGTACCGAGAGCTATGAGACGGTCGCGACCCTCAGTGCCGCGATCGACGCTCCGCTTAACGTCTTGTACCTGCCGGGTCGGCACACGCTGAGCCGTCTCGCCAATGCCGGAGCCGCCCGGGTGAGCACCGGATCTTTGCTCTTCCGGGCCGCCTTGCAGGCGGTGGTACAGACGGCCCAGGCCGCCGCCAGCGACGCTGTCCTAGACGATCCCGGGCGGCCGACCTACGGAGAGATCCAAAGCGCCCTGCTTGGCGGTTGAGCGGTGGGGCGTCGCTTCCTGGTGCTCCACGGGCTGGGGAATCACCGCCCGCGTGAGCACTGGCAGTGGTGGCTTTCCGATCAGCTGTGCCAGCGCCGCGAGCAGGTGCTCTACCCACAGTTTCCCGATCCCGACGCGCCCTGCTTGGAGGCCTGGCTGGAGTTGCTCGCCGCAGAGTACGCGATGCTTGGCACCGGCGAGCGCATTGTCATCTGCCACAGCCTCGGCTGCGCTCTCTGGTATCAGGCGGCTGCCCACGGTGTCCTCAATCCGCCCGCCGACCGGGTCTTGCTTGTGGCGCCGCCTGGTCCGGGCTACCTGGCCTTGCCAGCCACCGCCGACTTCCACACCGGTCCCTGGAGCGCCGAGGCTCTCGGCTCGTCGTCCAGGAGCCCGGTGCGGCTGGTCGGGTCCGAACGAGATCCGTACTGTCCCGAGGGCCCCGCCACTGAGGTCTACGGGCGACCCCTTGGCCTCGATGGCGAAATCATCTCGGGAGCAGGTCATCTGAGCGTGGCGGACGGCTACGGACCTTGGCCGCGGGTCCTCAGCTGGGCTCTCGACGGTACCGTTCGCTTCGGCCTTCCGGACCAGATGTCGACTGCTGGTTGAAGCGCACTACCGCGGCGGATGAGCGGCAGATCCGCGTACTGAAATGGCCGAGCTCAGCGGTGCCCGGGCCGACACTCTCCAGCAGAGACTGGGCTCCGGCGGGAAGAGAGTTGACCTGCCCCGGTCAGGCTCAGGGCAAAGTGACTCACTACCGGCTTCCGGCTACTGCGCAAGGCCAGATCAGCTGCTGAGATCGACTCCCGAAGACTCGGCGAGGTCGTGCAGCAGTTGTGCTAGTCGACCCTGTTCCACTTGGTAGATGGTCCGACCGTCGGACCGGGTGCCGGTCACCAGGCCCGCGCCCCGCAGGGATCGCAAGTGAGCGCTGACCGTGGGTTGTGCAAGTTCAAATCGGCGCGCCACCTCGCCCACGCTGGTGGCTCGCTCGGCCAAGTAGAGCAATATCGCCAGCCGAGTGGGGTCTCCCAGGGCGCGCAGCCTGGGCGCCAGCCGCTGACCGCTGCTCTTCGCCTCCGCCAGCGGGTCGGCGCTACCGCCGAAGCTGACCACCACGTGGTAAGGGAGGTCCCAAATGCTCCACCTGCCGCCGAAGTAACCTGGGATCAGCGCTAGCCGTCCCGCCTCCGCCGCCTCGTCGACAAGCGATCGCCATTCCGCCTTCTTCTTGCTGACCTCGGCAATCGCTGGTACCACCTCCTGCAGAGGTGCTCCGAGATCGAGTCGCTGGGCTGTGCGCTTGCAGACACCGAGCACCTCGGGAAGCCCCTTTGACTCCCATTCGGGGCGCATCGGTTCCCATAGGTCGCGCAGGACGCCCGCATACCGGCGTCGTACTTGCGGTTCGTGCTGGAGGCGGGTCAGCCGCTCGATGAAGTGGCGACGGTCGTCCGGAGACTCAGCGCTTAGACCGACCCCGGACAGATCCTCCGCCGAGCTGGGAAGGTCGTCGAGGATCTCATCCAGGTTCTGGGCGAACAGCAGGCCTGCGTAGTCGGCCATGACCACCAGCTCGCCAGCTCCGCCGCTGACCCCGTCGCCCCAGAACGAGCGCAGCCGCTCCGCCAGTCGCTCGGCCCGCTCGGAACCCAGCACATCAAACCGGTCCGATACCCCTGGTTGCCGATTGAGTAACTGATGGCCCAGCCACAGCAACTCCATGGGAGCTGACGGTTCGACGGGCGGCCGTGGCTCGGTGAGCTCGGAGCCCTCGTCGACAGGAGGCATAGCCAAGCGACTATATCACGTCCGGAGCCTGGGCACGGAACCCAGTCAACCAACGCTGGTAGCGAGAGATTGTAGTTAGAGAGAACGGAAGGTATATCTTGACAGCTATATGGCCATATGCTAATATAACTAGGTGATCAACCAATATGCGGCGCAGAAGTACACGGCGCGGCGGCAGGCGGAAGAGCGCGGGTCGGCGCGGGCGTGGAACTTAGTCCGGGGGCTGCAGCGGCAGCCTCAGGATCGGGTCGGGGCGTCTGTCGCCAATTCCGTGGGAACCCGGCAGCAGCTGGTGGAGAGCGGCGATGGCTGCCCCAGCCCACGGCGAAGCTGGCCGACCATTCAATAGCGGACAGCTTAGGGTCAGTACATCGCATGACGATGTAGTGGTCCGTCAGGGAAGGCAGACCGCATCGGACTGTGATGACCCATCTGATCGCTCTGACTCGTGGTCTGGCACTGGCCCAAATCGCGGTGAGCCTGGCGCTCAGGGTGATCTTGGGCCGTCCGCTTCCAGATGCACCGCCTTCACCGGCCGCGTGTCCCTAGCAAAACCACGAGAAGGAGGTCACCCGGGCGATAGCTTTCAGCTGCTCGGCGGCACCTAGTCGCAGTCACTCGGCCAGGGGCCGATTGCAGCCGGCCAACCCATCCGGATGGCAGCCGCCGCTACCGATCACGATCCTCAGGGAGTCACAACCTCCACCTGAAAAGCGAACGGCACCGATCCACCGGCCGTGATGCTCGCGATTTCCGCCCTCAGGGCTAGGAATGGAACGCGGAGGACAGACGTCGGGGCCCTCCCGCTCGAACCTCCTGGGAGCAGTCGCAGTATCGAGAGGTCGGACGAGTCAACTGTCTCCCGGGCAATTTCTCGCTCGGCGGGGTCAGGAACGGTCACCATCAACTCCTGCCACACGTCGAGGACAACGATCGTCCCGCCGTCACCCACACCGGCTTGGACGATGGTCTCGCCGCGAGGAGGTGATGCCACGCTCGGCGAACCCCGGGGAAGTGCTGGTGACCTTGATGGCCGACCGGCACTGAGCAACGCCGACGGGCGAGCGGTCCAGCCTGGACGGTAGGAGCACCGGGGCCACATCCTTCAGGATCGGGAAACTCCGGCCCGGGCTAGCCCCCGGAGACCATTGGGATGATGTGGACGCGAGCTCCCTCCGGGAGCGGGGTCGCCATCCCCTGGAGATCCGCGATGTCCCGATCCTCCAGGTAGATGCGGATGTGGCGCCGCACGACACCCTGCTCATCCCGGATACGCCGCTCCAGCTGGGGACTGCTCCTGGCCAGTTCGTTGAGCGCCCCGCCGACTGTATCGGCAGCCACCGAGACCACCCGCTGACCCTCGGCGGAGGCCCGCAGCACCGCCGGCAGGTGCAGGGTGGCGGTCACGCGACCATCGTGGCCCGGACCGCCAGCACATCAGGGAGGTGGCTGGCCACCAGCTTCCAGGAGTCACCGTCGTCCAAACTCGCGTACACCTCGCCATCCCGGGTCCCGAAGTAGAAGCCGGCTGGATCGGCCTGGTCAGTGCTGAGCGCGTCCCGGAGCACGATTGAGTGGTAATTGGCCTGCGGTAATCCCTTGGTGAGCGGCTCCCAGTTCTGGCCCGCGTCCCGGGTGCGGTAGACCCGACAGCGTCTCTCGGGAGCGAGCCGTTCGTAGTCAGCTGTGAGGGGGAAGAGATAGGCGGTGTCGGGCTGATGGGGGTGAACCAAGAGGGTAAAGCCGAAGTTCGAGGGCAGACCCTGCTCGATCGCCTCCCAGTTGGTGCCGTAGTCGTCCGACCGGTACACTCCGAAGTGGTTTTGGGCCAACAGGCGCTCCGGCCGAGATGGATGGGTGCCCACCTTGTGGACGCACTGGCCGAACTCCGGGAAGCGCTGCTCCTCTGGCATCCAGTGCGACTGGATGCCCTGGTTGGCCGGCTCCCAGCTGGCGCCGCCATCGGCGGTGCGATAAACCCCGCCTGACGAGATGGCCACCAGGAGGCGCTCCGGGTCGGTCGGGTGGGGCACGATCGTGTGGAGGCAGGCGCCCCCGCCTCCCGGCTGCCACTGGGGCCGGTGGGGATGGTTGTAGAGGCCCTCGACCAGCTGGAAGGTGATTCCGCCATCCTGGGAACGGAAGAGGGCATGGGGCTCTGCCCCGGCGTAGACCACCTCCGGCTGGGACTCCAGCCCCGGTTCGACCTGCCAGATCCGAATCAGGGCCGCCCCGGTGTCGGCGGGGAAGGCGACCGGTGCCGCCTCTGGCTCCGACCAGCTCCGACCCAGATCGTCGGAGTGGAAGAGCGACGGGCCCCAGTGCTCGCTGGTGGCGCCCGCAAAGAGCCGTGGAGTCTTGCGGCGGCGGTCGATGCCGAGCCCGTAGACAGAACTCATCATCAGCTGCAGTGGCTCCACGTCCCAGCGCTCGCGAGCGCGGTCGCTGCGGGCTACCAGGACCCCTTTGCTGGTCCCGATCAGAAGCACGGTCTCAGTCATGCGAATCTCCTCCCACCCGAATACCAAGCAGAGCTTGGGCTCGCCCGCATAGTAGGTCGTCGGCCGAGGCGGTGCACGGCAGCGGCTGAAGGTTGCTGGAGCAAGGTTCCCCGCCACCGACGGGGCGGTCGGGCCGCCGAGGGCCCCACCGGAGGCCCGTATCCCCTATGCCAGAATCGAAGGGTGACTTCCAAGCTGATCACCGCGGTGGCCGGGGGAAGCTGGCAGCTCGGTGACCGGACCCCCGTGAGATCAGCCTGTAGTGGCTCAGGGACTGTGTCCGCGTAACAGCTCAGGGAATCTGTCATCCCGTCTGTTTCCAGGGTGCCTTCCAGGGGTGGCTGGGGGCGGGCTTCCAGGGAGTGGAGCGGAGCGGTCGTTGCGGGCGGGCCGGCTTTGGTGTTGGCGGGGGAAGAGGTGGCGCGGTGAAGCTGTGTAGACGGAGTGGTCCTGTGTGGGAGTCGGCCTCCGTGGCCAGACAGCGGCCCTGGTAGATCACCCGCAGGGTGCCGTCGAAGCGCTGCTGGACCTCCACCCGGGCCCGGGCCCGGCTGCGGGGGCCGGGCCGGGGGATGTCAATCACCTGGGCCTGGAATCGCACGGTGTGGTCCAGGCCACCACCCGGTGGAACTTGAAGCAGAACAACCGGTCCAGCTCTCGAGGTCGCGGCCGCCAGGCAGCTGCCGAGTCCTGGGCGGCCACAGTGAATTGGCGGTTGTGGCGGGGCAGGTGCTTGGCGAGGATCTGGTTGGCCGGCTCCATGGTGGCCGCGCCCTGGAGCCGGAGCTCGCTGCCGAGCCGGTCCTGGAAGGTGCCCCAGAGCCGCTCAATCCGGCCCTTGGCCTGGGGCGAGCGGGCCAGGATCAGCTCCACCTGAAGCTCCCCCAGCAGCCTTCCCATCTGGGTCAGCTGGCGCCGCCCGGAGAGTTGCTCCTCGAGGCTGGGCTCCCGCTTCTTGGTCTTCACGAAAATCCCATGTCTGTCTGAATAGAGCGCCAGCGGCACCCCCTTGCTCAGCACCACCTGGCGCAGCACCTGGAAGTAGCCCTGGGCATCCTCCTGCTCTCGGAAGGTGGCCCCCACCACCAGCCCGGTGGCGTCGTCAATGGCGCCCACCAGGGGGTGGTGGGTCAGTTTGAATTTGACCAATCTGAGATCACCTGTAGACTGGCGATATGCCTAAGCGGTCACGGAAGCCAGCCGACTTCAACCAGATGGGCTTCGCCATCATACGAGAGGCGACCGACCCGGACTATGACCCCTATCAGGGCAAGAACCCAGCCGCCGTGGAGCTGGGAAGGCTAGGGGGCAAGAAGGGCGGGAAGGCTAGGGCCGCCATGCTCACCCCTGAGGAACGGTCCGAAATCGCCAGGAAGGCGGCGCAAGCCCGATGGTCCAAAGGATGAGACTTCAGGACAGCCCTGAAGGCGTCATCGAGACCGAGCTTAATCGCCGGCTAAGCTCGATCGAGCGTCTACTCGACGCGGATTGTCTTACCTATTTCGGTCCGATCGACTTTAGCATTGAGGCCATAATCCGAGAAGCGGTCGAACAGATCGACAGGAAGCGGGCAAGGCTTGCGGTAATCCTGGAAACCGACGGTGGCTTTGCTGAAGTGGCCGAGAGGATGGCGTGGGCCTTCCGGTCCCACTACCCATCGGTCACGTTCGTAGTGCCTGATTTCGCATTCTCGGCGGGGACCATATTGGTGATGTCAGGGGACGCCATCTATATGAATTACGCGTCTGTGCTCGGCCCAATTGACCCTCAGGTCAGACGCGGCCAGGCGGCCGAGTTCGTCCCGGCCACAGGGTATCTGGAGAAGTACAAAGAACTCATCGAGAAGTCCGCCGCGGGGGATCTGACGACGGCCGAACTCTTCTACCTGGTGCAGAGCTTTGATCCGGCGATCCTGTATAGAGTCGAGCAGGAGCGAGAGCTATCGATCTCCTTGCTGAAGGAGTGGCTGGTGAAATACAAGTTCAAGGATTGGGATCGCACGGAAACTCAACAGACCCCGGTTACGGATGAACTCCGCACCGCACGGTCCGAGATGATTGCCACCGAACTGTGCAACACCCAGCGCTGGCACAGTCACGGTCGCGGCATACGTATGCAGACGTTGAGGGAGGAACTGAACCTGCGTATCGAGGACTTTGACCAGGACCCTAAGCTAGGAAGGGCGGTCCGAGGTTATTATGACCTCGTGAGCGCCTACCAAGTCCGTAGAGGGCACTGGACCTGGCTCATTCATACGCGGGGCCGTTATCAGGGGCATGGCCACCTAGCAGTAGGAGGTGACTGACATGGCAAGCCCGAGAGATCGCCTTGAGACGCTGATCCCGATGAACCCAAAGGTCAACCCTAGCTCGCTCAAGAAGGCCACGGAACTCATGGAGCACCTGCGGCGCCATGGCTTGCCTGCGCCACGCTATGACATCGCCAAGCCTGGGGATAAGCGCCGACCGTCACGGTCCGACGCTCCGAGGAAGTACCGCCAGAACCCGTAGCGGCCGCCTCGACCAAACCGAAAAGCCCGCCCGAGCGCGGGCTTTTTTCATGGCCTCCCTTGACAATGCCTGAGCGCTAGCGTATTATAGTCAGTATGAACCGACTCCCCCAAGCCAAGCTGGTCCAGGTGGTGAGGGCTCTCGTCGAGGGCAACTCCATCCGGTCCACCGTCCGCATGACCGGGGTAGCCAAGAACACCGTCTCCAAGCTCTTGGTCGAGCTGGCCGATGCTTGCGCCCAGTACCAGGACGACACCCTCCGAGGGCTGACGTGCCGAAGGGTGGAGGCCGACGAGATATGGGCCTTCTGCTACGCGAAGGAAGCCAACGTACCCGAGGAGCACAAAGGAGAGTTCGGGTACGGAGACATCTGGACCTGGGTGGCGATGGACGCCGATACCAAGCTCATCATCAACACGCTCGTAGGCGAGCGAGACACCCCAACCGCGATCGACTTCATGACCGAGGTTCGGGAGCGGGTCGCCAACCGGACCCAGCTCACGACCGACGGGCTGGTCTGCTACCTGACAGCGGTTGAGGAAGCGTTCGGGGCGGATGTGGACTACGGGCAGCTCGTCAAGGTCTACGGGACCAACCCCGACTCGGAGCGCCGCTACAGCCCGTCCCGGTTCATCACGGCTGAGAGGCGCATGGTCAGCGGATCACCGGATTCCGCGACGGTCACCACCAGCCATGTCGAGCGTCAGAACCTGACCATGCGGATGAGCATGAGGCGCTTCACCCGACTGACCAACGGCTTCTCTAAGAAGGCCGACAACCTAATCGCATCCGTGAACCTTCACCAGATGCACTACAACTTCGCTCGGCCCCATAAAAGCCTCGCTAATCCTTACCCTCGGACTCCTGCGATGGCGACTGGGGTGACGGATCACGTTTGGTCCGTCGAGGAGATCGTCGGGATGCTGTCTTGAGAGGTAGCGTCTGTATCGCCGCTAGCGGCGCGGGCGTGTCGGCCGCTTGGCGGAAGTAGGAGCTGGTGGCGCCAGATGTCCAGTCCGCTCCAACTGGCGCCTCTCCTCCCTGTTCTCCGGTAGAAACCCGTCCGGAGCCTCTGCCACGTAGTCAACCTCCGCGATAGACGGCACACGGTACGACATCGTTGTCTTGCCGTCTACGTTCGTGATGGCGAAGTCGCCCTGGCTGATGATGTCCATTCCAATCAGGACGTTGGCCCCTTCGAGAGTTGCCTCGGTTACGGGAATGTTGGTAAAGATGACGCCGTTGCGCAAATTCACGTCGACTAGATACGCGTTGCAGACGCGCTCGCCGTTAGCCGTTTTTGTCTTCGCTACTCCGGTGGGTGCAATCCCGAGAGCTGTGACTACGTCTGACGTAACCGCGGTGTTGGTCGCTCCGGTGTCCCAAATCGCCCAATAAGACTTGCTCACCTTGGGATTAACCGTGTCCGCTGTGGGCGTACTCACCTCGACTTCAGAAACGAGGACGTTGGCACGACCGGGTGCCTTTGTCGTCAGCGCACGAACGGGCCTCAAGCTACCCGTGAGTGGAAGGTCTGGGTGTAGCTCCCTTCGCCAGGTTCCACGTGCTGGATCAGGAACGTGCCCAAGGAGTGGTCCTGAATCGTAGCCGCGTACGCCTGTTCGTAGGTGTCGTACACCCCAAGCACCTCGGAGCCCTGAATCACAACGAACTTACCGTTGTGCTCCCTGACAAGTTCGTCCTGGTGCTCGCGGTAGTACCGGAACTCAGCTTCTAGTGTTGCGGTCATCTCAGTATGATCCCCCACCAGTTCGATTGTACCGCGAATACCAGATCGTAATCGGCTAGCTCAGCCACGAAAAAGTCAGTCCGTGGCCTTCCGTCCGAAGTCAAGCGAAGTGGCGTTCAAACTGACCCACCACCCTCACGGGGGTGTTGTAGCTCAGCGATTCTGTCCGGCTATGAAGGACAAGATCGTTTTGAACTCAGCTGAGCAAAGGCGGGTGTTGGTGCTGAACCAGTTGGAGGCAGGGGTGCTGAGCCCAGCCCAGGCGGAGCAGCTTCTGGGGCTGGCGGAACGCCAACTGAGAAGGCTCAGGGCGCGGTACCGGCAGGAGGGGGCGGGAGCGTTGGCGCACCGGAACCGGGGCCGGCGGCCAGTGAACGCAGTAGATCCGGATCTAGCCCAGCGAGTGGTTGAACTGGCCCGGACGACCTATCTGGGCTTCAACCGCCACCACTTCACCGAGATGCTGGCGGAACGAGAAGGGATCCACCTCTCCCGGGCCACCGTGGACCGGTGGCTGAGGACAGCAGGGGTGCCGGCTCCTCGGAAGCGGCGGCCAGCAAAGGCCCACCGCCGGCGGGACCGGATGGCCCAGGAGGGGTGTCTGTTGCAGGTGGACGGGAGCCGCCACGACTGGCTCGAGGGCAGGGGTCCCTACCTGACCCTGGTGGGTAGTGGCCCAATCCAAATTGAGCCACTACCCCCGTGAGATCAGCCTTGACCTCTGGCGAGTTGAGGTCTATACTTCACCGTCCGCACCGAGTCCCGTGGACCCGGTGGCTGACCAGCTCCAGAGGCGGGTCCAGCCTGCACCTTGACAATTGAAGAGTGGAGACGATTCTGCGTCCACATGCCCCTACAGGAAGGGGCCCAACAAATTCTTTGCAACCTTCCCGACTTCGGTCGGGTTGGTAATGACGGAGAGTTTGATCCTGG
>JBARIA010000127.1:0-9997 GCA_049799515.1 Candidatus Dormiibacterota bacterium
TTGCTGCCCAGCCTGGGCGGACCTCCGATGCCGATCTACTCGGCGCTGGCGACCGGCTTCTCCACCGTGCCGATCCAGATCGGATCGACCTTCGTCAACCTCTGGAAGCTGGTTAGCCCGCATCACCCGGCCGACCTGCGGCTGTCGGGCCCGGTGGGAATCGCCGAGGAGACCTCGGTGGCGACCCAGATCGGACCGACCACCTACCTAACTTTGATGGGACTGATCTCGGTCAACCTAGGCCTCTTCAACCTTTTGCCGATCCCCTTCCTGGATGGCGGCCGGCTCTTCTTCGTGCTCTTGGAGATGGTCCGAAGGCGGCGGATTAATCCCCGGGTGGAAGGCGTGGTCCACGCAGTTGGGTTAGCCTTGATAGCGATGCTGTTCATCTATGTGACCTACGGCGATATCACCAATATCTCCCGATGATTGAGCGCCGCAAGACCAGGCCGATCAAGGTTGGCTCGGTGGTGATCGGGGGCGCGGCCCCGATCAGCGTCCAGACCATGACCAAGACGCCCACCGAGGACGTCAAGGGAACCCTGGACCAGATCGCGCGGGCCGCCGATGCCGGAGCCGACATCATCCGGGTCACCTGCGACACCAAGGAAGCGGGCCAGACGCTCCGGGAGATCGTGAAGGGGAGCCGGCTGCCGATCGTGGCCGACATTCACTACGACGCCCCCCTGGCCCTGATGGCCCTGGATGCCGGTATTCAGTGCCTGCGGCTCAACCCCGGCAACATCCGCCAGCCCGAGAAGATCTCCGAGATCGCCAGGCGCTGCCAGGCGCTGGGGGTGCCGATCCGGGTGGGGGTGAACGCCGGCAGCCTGCCCGACCGCAAGAATCTGGCGGGCGGCCGGGGCGAGGGGGGGATCCCGGATGTGGCCCAGCGGATGGTCGACGCGGCCCTCGGCCACATCAGGCTTCTGGAGGAGGTTGGATTCGAGGACATCAAGGTCAGCCTCAAGGCCAGCGACGTGCTTACCAATATCGCCGCCAACCGGCTCTTCGCCGGTCTCAAGAACCGCTACCCGCTCCATCTCGGACTGACCGAGTCCGGGCCCACCAAGACCGGCTCGATCAAGAGCGCGATGGGGATCGGAATCCTCTTGGAGGAGGGCATCGGAGACACCATTCGGGTCTCCTTGGTCGACGAGCCTGAGGAAGAGGTGCGGGTGGCCCGGCAGATCCTGGCCAACCTGCAGGAGAAGCCGACCGGGCCCAACCTGATCGCCTGCCCGACCTGCGGCCGGCTGGAGATCAACATGGTCCCCATGGTGGCCGAGGTGGAGGAGGCGCTGAAGCGGGTCAGGCGCCCGATCAACGTCTCGGTCATGGGCTGTGTGGTCAACGGACCAGGCGAGGGGATGCACGCCGACATCGGCATCGCCGGTGGCCAGAAGAAGGGCATCCTCTACCGCAAGGGCAAGGTGGTGGCGACCATGCCCGAGGCGGAACTGGTGGGGGCGCTGGTCGCCGAGTTGGACAAGATCGCTGCCGAGGACGCCCGCCTGATCGCTGCCGGGCAGCCGCTCCCGGAGGGGATTCCCGAGGCCGAGACAGAGCCGGCCCTGGCCGGCTGACCCTCTCCGTTAGGCCGAGGTAACCAGTTCCGCGCCGGCAGCCCGGCCCACCGCAGTACCTTGACGGCAGGCCTCAGCGAACGCCAGGAAGAGGGCCCGCGCTGCCGGGTCCTGAGCAGTCAGTTCCTCGGGGTGGTACTGGACCCCCACAACGAACTGATCCTCCCGAATCTCGGCCGCCTCGATCAGCCCGTCAGGTGCCCAGCCGGTCGCTAGCAATCGGGGGGCCAATTGGTCGATCCCCTGGTGATGGAGGCTGTTGACCTCGAGGGTGTCGGAGTTCACGATCCGCCCCAGCCGGGAGGAGAGATCGACGGTCAGCGAGTGGGCCAACTGGTCACGGGGCCGGGCCTCCTCGGGGTTGGCCTGGGGAGCGTGCTGGGGCAGGTCCTGCACCAAGCTGCCACCGAGTGCGACGTTGAGAACCTGCAATCCCCGGCAGATGGCGAGGACCGGAATCCCCCGGCCGAGGGCCCAGTCCAAGAGGGCGAACTCCAGCTGATCACTCTCCGGATCAGGCTCGGTGGCGGCATCCAAGTCCTGCCCATAGCGCAGGGGATCCACGTCGGGACCACCCGGGAGGAGCAGGCCGCTGGCCCAGGAGAGGTCGGCTGGCAGAGAGCTGCGGGTGGGCAGGAGCACAGGGGTCAGCCCCACTGACTGCAGGGATGCCACGTAGGCTCGGTTCAGCGACTGGACCAGTTGCCTGCCGCCATCTGGCCCGACCTTGAAGGTGGCCTGGGTGGGCACCAGCACGATGGGCCGGGCAGCCCCGTCAGCTCGGGGCACGGCAGCTAGCGGGACCCGACGGCGGTCGGCGCGGTGGTCTTGATGAAGGCCGAGATCCGCTCCACCGCCTGGACGATCTGCTCCTCGGACACGGTGTAGGCGAAGCGCAGATGGCCTCGGCCGTTCTCCCCGAAAGCCTCTCCCGCCAGCGCTGCCACTCCCGCTTCCTCGAGCAACCTGTCGGCCAGCTCGCGGCTCGGGATGCCGGTCTCCGTGATGTTGGGGAAGGCATAGAAGGCAGCGGCTGGCAGATGGCAGCGAAAGCCGGGGATCGAGTTGAGTCCGGCCACCAGGGTGTCGCGCCGACCTTTGAAGGCAGCGACCATTCGATCGACCGCGACCCGTGACTTGGGGGATTCCAGCGCCTCGATCACGGCCAGCTGGGTGAAGGCGGTCGCGCAGGCGCTGGTGTTAATCAGAAGGGTGTCCATTCTCTGGGCGAGGGCCTCCGGCATCACCCCGTAGCCCAGCCGCCATCCGCACATGGCATAGGTCTTGGAGAGCCCGTCCATGATGATGGTCCGCTCTCCCAACCCCGGTCTCGACCAGATCGGCTTGGGCAGGTCCTGGAAGCAGATCTCCGAGTAGATCTCATCGCTGACCACCCAGAGGTCATGCTGTACCGCCAGCTCCGCCAGGCGGTCCAGGTCAGCCTCGGTGAGGACCCCCCCGGTGGGATTCTGGGGGGAGTTGATAATGATCATGCGGGTCTTGGGGGTGATGGTCCGCGCCACCTCGTCGAGGTCCATCCGGAACTCGTTCTCCTCCCGGATGGCTACCGGCTTGGCGACCGCTCCCACGAAGTTGGTCAGAGAGCGGTAGACGGGATATCCGGGGTCGGGCAGGATGACCTCGTCTCCGGGCTCGATCAGAGCCAGGAGGGCGAAGTGGAGGATGTTCTTGGACCCCGGGACCACCACCACCTGGCCGGGGCTGACCCCGACTCCGCCCCGGCGGCTCATCTCAGCCGCGATCGCCTCGCGGACCTGGGGCAGTCCCGAGGCCGGGGTGTAATGGGTAGCCCCCGACTGCATCGCCGCATAGGCCGCCTCGATGATGTTGGCGGGGGTGGCGAAGTCCGGCTCGCCGATCTCCAAGTGGATCATGGGATGGCCCTGCGCCTCCAGGCGCCGGGCGTGGGCTAGGACCTCGAAGGCGCTCTCGGTGCCCAGCCGATCCATCCGCTTCGCAAATCGCAATCTCAACTCCCGATCCGAGCCTTGACCGGCCCGGGTGCCACGGTCAGCTTACGACGGTGATCGAACCGAGCATGCCCAGGGTCTCGTGGGGGATGCAGAAGTACTTATAGGTGCCCGCCACCGTCAGCTTGAGTGACCAGCTCTCTCCAGCAGAAAGGGGGTGACTCCAGGCGGTGGCTCCGGCCGGCAGCTCCGCGTCCGAGGCCTTGGCGGCGAGTGCCGGGGTGTCGGTGGTGGTGTGGGAGATGGTGCCGGTGTTCTTCCAGGTCACCGTGCCGCCGACCTTCAGGCAGGCCATGTCAGGGCTGAACCTGAGGTTGTCGGTCGCGTCGATGGTGACTGAGCTCTTGGCGGTGGCGGCAGTGCAACCGCTGGAGCTGCTCGAGCCGCTGCTGCTGGAGGTCGGTTGCGACCCGGAGCCCCCTGGTACTGGCCCAGTTCCACAGGCCGTCAGAAGCATGGCGATCCCGCCGACAGCAATTCCGATAAGGAGGGAGTACCGGCGGTGGTGGGATCGGGGCTGGATCATCGAGTCCTCCTGGTTCGGGTGTCTCTTCAGATGCTACCGCGACGCTTGCCCACCAAGGGTTCAGCCTCCGGTGGCAGCACTCTGGCAGCGCCCACCGAGCCGGCGAGCCAGCGCAGGCGGGCGAAGAAACCGGCGGTGTGCGGGGAACGGCCGAGTCCGAGGCCGCTGAAGTCGAAGTGGTGGGTCCATTCGTGCAGAAGGGTGTTGACGAAGGCCCCCGAAGCGAGAACCTGCTGGCGGATGGCGGTGCGGTGGTAGATCCGAATCGCGCAGCGCTCAGGCGCCGCTCCCGGGCGGGGGATCCGGCACCGGTAGTAGCCGTAGGTCTTCTGGGCCAGCCGGCCCCGTTGATCAGTGGCGTGAGTCTGGGCTCGGTCGGCCAGCACCAGCCGCACCGGTGGCAGGCCAAAACTGTCATTGAGGACCTCCAGCAGTGCCACCGCCAACTGCTCCCGCTCGCCAAGTCGTTCGCTGTTCAACAGAGCGGTGACCAGCGCGCGGGCGGCGGGAGGGGGTGGGTGGGGGAGCTCGAGGACAGCCTGGCTCGTGGCGAAGTCAACAGGGGAGGTGGCGAACCGAGACATCTGACTCAGAAGTCTAGGAGAGGCGTCGCGAGCGACCGGGCTTGGTTCAGTTTCCCGCCCCGTTCACGACGAGGGAAATACACTCGGCCGGCAGCAGGTCTTAGGAGTGAAGCCAGTGAGCGAGTCGAAATCGGTCTCGAAAGGGCTGGGGGAGAGGGTGAAGGAAGCGCTGCGGGCTGACGTCGCAGCCGACCGCACCCTAGCGGAGGAGCTGATCACCGAGCTGGTGGAGAAGGTCGAGGCTCTGGAAAAGCGGATCGCGAAGCTGGAACGGGGCGCTTAGGCAGAGCCGATCACGAGAACCGCTCCCCCGGCGACCGACCTGGACGGTGGGGGGATCGCGGGGAGGTCTGGGCCGGTCAGCTGGGCGGCGGTACCGGCGTTGACCGCGCCAGGTCCAGGGCGACTGACCAACCGATCAGCGTCCAACCCAAGAGCAAGTTGATGGCCAGCACCGCTGCCCGGTGGCGGTGTCGATCAAAGGCTATGAAGGAAGGTATGAAGTAGGCGGCGGCGCCCACCATCAGCAGCAAGGGCACGAACGGGGGACCGGCGCTCGAATCCAAAACCATCGACATCCCTTCACCGAGAGGCGTCCCGGGCGTTGGGCAGACCCTGCCCCTGGCTCAGCAGGCAGGTGGCACTACCCACCACTGTAAGCGGTGACTGATCGCTTGGCCCAGCACGCCGCTGTGAGTCGGCTGGGGAGTTGCGGTCAGTGAACTGCCCAGGGCAGAGGTTGATCGCTCACACCAAGGCGGCATGCTGTCTGAACTAGGGCCTCCTCGGGCAAACCCTGATCACCGACACCGAGGGCCGGGGGTGGGAGTCGAACCCACACGTCCGTTAGTACTGCGGTTTTTGGGCCGCCGCGTCTGCCATTCCGCCATTCTGGCTTCGGGCTGGTCAGGCGTCGGGGGTGGCGCTAGCGGAGATGGGCGCGACTCCTGACTCGATCAGGCGTCCTCTGGGACACCCTAGATGCGGGCGACCAGCTGACCGGCCCAGACTTCCCGCGACCCCGCCCCCACCGTCCACGTCGCTCACGGAGGAGCGGTTCTCGTGATCGGCTCTGCCTAAGCGCCCCGTTCCAGCTTCGCGATCCGCTTCTCCAGCGCCTCGACCTTTTTGGCTAGTTCGGCGATCAACTCCTCCACCCGTTTGCCGCCTGGAGACACGTCACCCCGTGCCGAGGGGACGGCGCTGCCGACCCTCAGGGGTGGGTGTTCATCGTTCACGTCGTGTCCTCCTGTGAGCTTCGGCGGCGAGTGTAGGTCGGTCAAGTCGGTAGTGGTGGTCAGAGTCACGCCCCGGAGTCTCGCCCGCTGTCGGCAGTCGCTTTCCGCCGCTGCCGGGCCTCGCGGACCCGCGTAGCTACGAGCACGTAAATCACGCCGCACGAGCCTCCAAACGCTCCAGTCTCCACCCAGTGCAATGACAGGCCGCCGTTGCTGTCGCTGGAACTCCCGCACGGGCCAGCAGCAGACAGATGGAAAGGATCTCGACGCACGCGCCGGCAATCAACGGTAGATTCTGCCGAGACCAGCGCACGGCCACCATTCCGCTCCGGCTGTCTACGCACCGAGGGTGGTGGTGCTGACCGCGATCACGACCTATACCGCTAATGGGTCAACCAATGGGTCAGTCCACTTCGGCCAGCGGGCAATTTGATCTCGGCAGGTCCGGTTTCGTAAACCGCTGGCCGGGAGTTCGAATCTCCCCGTCGCCTCCATTTCGATCTCGATTTAGCCCCGGCGTTGACCGTCGATGACCTGAACCGCCATTGACTGCCTCCCTGGCAGTCAGATTGGCAGTCAGGTCAAGTCCCGCTAAGTTCCGAGGCTGGAGGGGGACCCACCGAGTTCCCGCTACGGCTCGACCCCGCATATGCTCGGCTCAGCGTGCCGCGTCTATTCCGCCTGGTCCACGACGAGCACCCAACGGAGACTGAGTTCCAGTCATATTGGGACGTCGGAAGGCAACCCCCACCAGACCCCAACGCGCGCAGAGCGGCCAAAGTCGAGGCGGAATATAGGGCGCTCTCAATGTTCCGGACTCTCGAAGGGGCTCGCGCGCAAGCTCAGAAGCATCCCGATCTAGGGGACTACGTTGCCGAACTAGAGATCCCCGAAGGAACTCGGGTCACGGGCACTGGTGACCACGTCCAAGTTCACGACACACTGCCTGATGTCGTCGTTGGATGGGTATGCTCTATATCCAAAGTGGTAAGGGAGAGTAAGACGAAATGAGTTTTGAGGTGTGGGATACCGGGACCTCAAACAGGATCGCGTCGTTTAGAAGGCAAGGTGAACTCTCGGATTGGCTGGTGAGACTTGCCGCCGACCAGGGTCTGGAAGCCCTGGAGGGCCTCGTGGTTGACGGCAGTTCCAAGGCCTCGGCCGTCGGCGCTCAGCGCTGGCTGTTCGTCCGCCTGAGCGCAGCTAGTCGGCCGGCCCAGAGGGTTGGTAGGCCAGTGCGCAGCCGCCGGACACGCCGTGTGTGGCGGCCTATGGGACGGGGCGTTCTGCCTGACACGGCGGTGTTGTTCGGATCGTCGCTACTTAGCCAATCGTTACCCGCAGCGGTAACCGAGTTAGTCGCTTAGAGTTGAAGGTCAGCTCAAGCCAGTAGATCCCAGCCTCCTGGGCGACGATCTGTAGCGGAACCACCACGTTCGCTCCCAAATTGGGTGGTGGCCATGCCGCGACGGGAATTGAGAATGGCTGACCGGGCGTGCCGTTGGGGGCTACCATCACGAATTGAAGAGATCCTTTCACGCCGTGCTCCGCGCGAATGCCGACAGCCACTTGTAGGGAGATGACCGGCGGAGGCACGACTGGGAGAGCTACCCCCGGGGGCAGGGGGAGCCGTTCAGCCCGGACCGAATCCACTATCCGGATGATCGACATGACGCGATCTGACTCCTGGAGAACCTTCTCGCAGATCACCGCGAATGACAGTTCGACGCCGTCATCTGACTTCGTAGCCATAGCCCGCCAGTATGCTCCAGGGTCGGTCTATGCGGCGTCTGCCGGTCCGCTGAGTAACCGTTCTGGCCGATCCGCGGCCTCCTCCCGAAGGCTCGGCAAGATCCCCGCGTAGGTACTCGCGGTCAGCGCGACCGAGCTGTGTCCCAGCAGCTTCGCGACCGTGGCCAGGTCGACCCCGGAGCCAACTGGAGCGCTCCGTGGAGGTGCCTGAGATGGCTGTGCCGTCTGGATGGCGGCGCTGGCGCTGCTGATCGCTGAGGACGATGGCTGCCTCTGGGTCGGCTGAGGAAGCGGGCGACGGAGGTCCTCCGTGCCCGCGACGAGCGCGTCGAGAGCAGGCGGTGCCGGTCACTCCACGAGCGGGCAAAGGCGCTGAGGGAGTCCGGAGGCTGAAGCCTCAGTCCTAGGCCGGTTGGCCTTAGCGACTCGCGCAACCATGCTGGCTGCCTCCCCGCCGGCTGGCATCAAAATTGGCATCAGAGCTGGTGCCCGAATCCTCCAGCCGCTGCCGTTCTGGTGAGGAATCTCCAGTGTTTTGATCCTAATAACGAGAGTGCCGGGGGTGGGAGTCGAACCCACACGCCCTTGCGGGCTGCGGTTTTTAAGACCGCGGCCGACCCGATTGCAGGGGTACACGGAAGTGGCGGGCGATCTCGACCAAGCCTGCACTGGATGGCTCGGAGCGGCTATGAGCGGCTGCGCGTTGCTCCACTACTGCTCCACAAATGGGGCCAGCCCACACGGCGTCTCGGGGCTGGGGTAGGCCAGGGGAGGCTAACGGCGTTCGAGCGACGTGCTAGAATCGTAGGGAAGTCGCCGTCATGAGTCCCCCTGGGGCGCCAGGGTGTGGCCAGGTCACGCTGCTGGAGCGTGCCATCATAAGGATCGCGACACAAGAGCAACTTTTGGTCAACGGGCCGGGCGCGGCCCGAATCCTGGGGATCTCGCCTCGTAGCCTGCGTGTGATCGTCGCCCGAGGGGACCTCGAGAAGGTCATCCTGTCCTCCAGGATCGTCCGTTACAGGGTGGAGGACCTACGGGCGATGGCAGCACCTCACCCGGCGGCATGGCCGCCAAGGCTGACCGCCCGGGAGGGCGGCTGATGGGGGCCGCCGAGCGGGCATACGACCTCTATCACGCCCTAATTAGCGCTGGACACGCGAGCTGGTGCCCCGCGCTCGACGCCGGGACCGTTCCATGTCGCTGCGGCCGCACGGCGGCGCTGGAGGCGTGGGAGGAATGGCGGGAGGGGCCGGTTCTCTCTCTCGCGTCGAAGAGCCGATGAGACCGCCTACCAGCCCGCGCCGCGAGTCAGGCTCCGGAGGCGTCCTTCCAGCCGTGTCCGGCAGTCTTCCATTCGCGAAGCGCGGCGCGGATCATGCTGGACTGGGGGACTCGTTGGCCGTGCTGGAGCGCTGCGGCCTCCTGCTCGCGGAGCCACTGGGCAAGGTCCGCGGGGATCGCCACCTGCATCCGCGCCATCGGGGTATCGGTCCTGCTTGCCATACCCGGAGCGTAGCAGGTGGCTGGCTGGCAATGTGGCCGTCCCGGGGGTCGTCCCGGCTTGTTGCAGCATCTTCAGCAGGTCGTTACATGGATGGCTGGCTAAATGGCTGGCAGCGTGCTATATTGGACGTGGTGGCGGGGCAGAAGCCCGCAAAAACAACAAGGTGCGGCCCACCCAACGGGCCAAAGGAGGCGACCATGGGCGACACGCTGACGATCACGTTGACGGGGAGGCCCCCGGTGCGGATCACGAAGGCCGACTGGCCGATCACTGCGAGCGCCACAGGGCGCATCGAGTGGCACGACGATCTCACTGACCCGCCTGATTTTTGGCTCTACGTTCGCGAGCATGCAGATGGCCGGACGATGGTCTCCGGGATCGTGAACTACCCCACGCACAGTGGCTGGGAGCAGAGCCGGGGCGGCCAGCTGATAGGTCGGGACGCAGACCTCACCGCCGTCATCACCGCCGTCGCCGAAGAGCTAGCAATTCCGGAGTCGGTCGCGCAGAAGTGCCTCGCCGACCTGCCGGCCGAGGTCATCTGAGCATCGCAGACTGCCACGGTCCCAATGCGGGGCCGCGTAATGCGGGAAAAGGCCGGTCAGCACCCCGGCAGATGAAGGAGATTCAGATGAGGCGAGCAGTAGTGGTGTGCCTGGCGACTCTGGCCGCTGCTTTTATGATCGGCGGCTGTGGTAGCACGATCGCCTCTCATCCCCGGTCGACTGCCCCGGCGGTCAGCCCGACGGCGAAGCCGTCATCGGCTGTGGCGGCTGCCGAGGCTGGATTCCGTGCCTGGGCAAAAGCAGCGGT
>JBARIA010000128.1:0-8958 GCA_049799515.1 Candidatus Dormiibacterota bacterium
ACTTACCGCCGTCCCTTGGGCTTGGGCCTGGTTCTGGTGATCCTGGATGCGCTGGCCAGCCTGGCGGGACCGCTCTTGATCGAGAACGGGATCAACCAGGGGGTGGTGGCCGGCTCGCTGACGGTGATCATCATTGCGACGGCCGTATTCCTGGTGATCACCCTGGCCGACCTGCTCGACTCGATCGCCGAGACCTACATCACCGGCCGAACCGCTGAGCGGCTGATGCTGTCGCTGCGGATCAAGATATTCGCCCAGCTGCAGCGGCTCTCCATCGACTACTACGAGCGGGAGATGGCCGGTCGAATCATGACCCGGATGACGACTGACGTGGACTCCCTGGAGTCACTCCTGGAGAGCGGTCTGATCACCGCGGTGGTGAGCATCTGCACCTTCGTCGGGGTCGGGGTCGCGCTCTTCTTCATCAACTGGCGGCTGGCCGCGGCCAGCCTGGTGGTGATTGTTCCCCTGGGTATCGCGACCTCCGTATTTCGACGGCGGGCCGCCAAGATCTACGACCGGGCTCGGGAGCGGATCGCCATCGTCAATGCCGACTTCCAGGAGAGCCTGGCGGGCGTCCGGGAGGCGCAGGCATTCGGCCATGAGCAGCTCAGCCAGACGGAATTCCACCGCCTGGGGAACCGCTACCTGGACGCCCGGCTCTCGGCCCAGCGACTGGTCTCGGTGTACTTCCCGTTCGTGCAATTCCTCTCCGACGCGGCCGACGCCGTCATCTTGGGGTTCGGCGGTTACCTGATCGCCCAGGGACAGCTGACCAGCGGTGCTCTGATCGCCTTTCTCCTCTACATCGACATGTTCTTCTCGCCGATCCAACAACTTTCCCAGATCTTCGATTCCTGGCAGCAGGCCAACGCCTCGATGCGCCGCATCCGGGAGCTGATGGGTCAGGAGAGCCTGACCCCGTCCCCCCAGAATCCGATTCGGGCCGACATCCGCCGGGGCGCCTTGAGCCTGCAGGGAGTCCATTTCCGGTACCCGGCGAGAGAGCAGTTCCTGCCCCCTACGGTGCAGCCGGCTCCAGAGGCACAGGCCGCGCTGGCCGGAATCGACCTCGACATCCCGGCCGGGCAGACGGTGGCCCTGGTCGGCGAGACCGGAGCGGGAAAGTCGACGCTGGCCAAGCTGATCGTTCGCTTCTACGACCCGCAACAGGGCCGGGTCACGGTGGACGGCCAGGACCTGCGCTCCTTCGAGCCCGGCGACTACCGCCGACGGTTGGGATACGTGCCCCAGGAACCCTTCCTCTTCTCAGGCAGCATCAGGGACAACATCGCCTACGGGCGACCGGAGGCGTCCGACGCCGAGGTCGAGGCGGCCGCCCAAGCGGTCGGCGCTGACTATTTCATCGAGGAACTGCCTGGTGGCTATCACCACCAATTGCTGGAGCGGGGCCGGTCTCTCTCCACCGGCCAGCGCCAGCTGATCGCCTTGGCCAGAGCTCAGCTGATCGAACCAAAAATCCTGGTGCTGGACGAAGCCACCTCCAACCTGGACCTGGCGACCGAGGCGCGGGTGGGAGCGGCCATGACCCGGCTCGCCAGCGGCCGGACGACCATCCTGATCGCTCACCGGCTGCAGACCGCCCGGACCGCCGACCGGATAGTCATCCTGGCCGACGGGCGAATCATCGAGGACGGCACCCATGAGGGTCTCCTGGCCCAGGCCGGCGCCTACGCATCCATGTGGGAGATTTTCCAGCCTGCGGGAGTGACCTAGTGCCGACCCCAGCGCACCCGCCACGGTTGCCGACCTTCTTGGCGTCGCGGCCGCCCCCAAGCGCAATCACGGCCGTCAACAGGCAGTGCCACCTTGATGCACCTCCCACGTAGGATCCGCTGCCGAGGAGGTTGGCACTCCGGTGAGGCGGTCCGCTGGGCGCTGAAGTACAGGTAGCCCGTAGTCGGAACGGGGGCGTCGCGACGGGCGATTGCATCTGCCGGGTATCTAGCCGTCCGCTACACCAATCGGCGGGCCGAGACGTGTGCAGTTGCCTCGGTGGGATCCCAGGGCGACAGCTACGACAACGCCGTGGCCGCGTCCTTCGACGGTCTCGAAAAGACCGAGCTGATTCGCCAGGCGGATCCCTGGCCTGACCTGGAAGAAGTGGTGTACGCCACCGTGGAGTACCTCGACTGGTTCGATCGAAGCCGGCTCCACAGTGAGCTGGGTATGGTTAGCGCGCTGAGTGGTAAGCCGAGCACTACCACGACAGTAGCCTAGGAATCCAGGAACCCGACTCCACGGAACTCAGGGCAGCCCAGAGCTTCTACCCAACCCGGGGCGGTTCGAAGTATTCGCGTTACGTTGATGGGGTGAGTGCCGGCCCTATGACCTCACCCTTGGGCACTCGAGCGGGGAAGCTCACCGTAACGTTCACATGGTCGTTGGCTGGGACGTCGCCTGGTGGCGGCTCCTGGGCGATAACGGTGTCGATAGGGAGACTGGGGTAGTAAGTGGCATGGACGGTGATGGTGAGGTGCCGCTTGTAGGCCAGCCAGCGAGCTTGATTGGCGGTGAGCAGCTTCATGTCCGGAACCTGACTCTCGCTGTATCTGGGCATGGCCGCAAGAGTGCCGGCGTGCACGGTGCCCAACGACCCCAGCGCCACTTGACGCTGCCAGAGGAACTCCAAGTATGACGTCCTGGGGCTCGGGCTACGAGCGAGTTTAGTCGCGGTGATGACGATTAGCTGCGGGCCTTTGGAATGACACTCGGCGCAGCGGAAGTGTCCTGGAACCTCGGACACATAGCACTCGGTGCACGGGAGGGCGAAGGTGGAGGGCAACTCTCGGTAGATCAGCCAGGTGTCCACTTCCGTGTTTTGAGACGACACCCAGGTCAAGTGGTGCGAAACGTACGCGTCGCCCCAGGAGAAGATGGTGTCCAAAGTGACAGTCTGCGGGATTCGCGGAGTCTTGGCGGGTGCCTGCGTGCAACTGCTGAGAAATCCTGCCGCGAGGAGAGAGGTCGCTATAAGGCAGAGAAAACGCGGGCGAAGGCGGGTCGGTAGGATCAAGATGCGCAGGCTTGCGATTTGACGCAAGAGTGGGGTTTGCTGACGCGTTGCCGCATCGCGAAGCAGATCGTCAACAGTGGGCCTGCCTACTCTCCGACCGGCGCCGACTCCTCATCGATCAGGAGCCACGGCAGCGCCTCGCCCATCGGCCGCAGCAGGACTATCAGTTCTGGGTGGTCGGAGTCGGCTCCCGCCAGCAGTCCTAGCGCCGCGGCCAGGGCGGCCCGCTCGGCCTTAGCCCCCACCTCGCCATGCTCGGCTTTCCAGCTGACCAGAGCCGACTTCCCCTCGGTCAGGCCGAGAAGTGAGTCCCTCACCGCGTGCCAATGGCTGACGCGGCCGGCAGCCTCGAGCACCTCGGAAGCTGCCTGTTCGGCAGACCTGAAGTAGTCCATCTGGGAGTCGCCTACGTGACGATCCCAGCCCCGGGCCACCCGTTCGACACCGGCGCTGTCCAGTTCGCGAATGTCGGCAGTGAGGCGGCCGATGTTGCGACCCTGGGCGGCAAAGCCGTAGCCGTCGATATCGTTGGCCATGGACGCCTCCTGTGTAGCCCGGCTGACACCCCGGTGCGGATCATCCCAAAAATCGGAGAGTCAGCGACTTGCCTCAGACCACCCACCCGCATGGGGCAATTCCACAGTACAACCCGGGCGAGCTGGCCGCTCCCTAACGACGAGACCCAGGGCCAGCGGGGCCCGGGGCAAACCAGCTCCGCGACGGTTCCGGGGACGATCAGACGGTTGGTTGATCCCTATCAGGCAGACCGCATACTTAGGATCAAGGTTTCGCCCGGCCACCAGTCTCAGGAGGTGTCTTCCGGTTTTGGCCGCGCAAGTCCCCGGCTCCCCGCCGCCGGAACGATCGGAGCCCGATTCTGGGTTGAGCCGTGGACCTGTGGCCCCAACTGACCGGCGGAACTCCGACTTCGTACAGTCACTGGAACGCGGATTCGCTGTGATTCGTGCCTTCGGCGCAGAGCGGCCCCAACTCACCCTGAGCGAGGTGGCGAGGGCGACCGGACTGACCCGGGCCGCGGCCCGGCGCTTCCTGCTGACGCTGGTCCAGCTGGGCTACGCCCGGAGCGACGGCCGGGTCTTTTCCCTGCGCCCTCGGGTCTTGGAGTTGGGCTATGCCTACCTATCGGCCCTGGGCCTGCCGGAGGTGGCCCAGCCCCACCTCGAGGAGCTGGGGGCCAAGTTGCATGAGTCGGCCTCGATCTCGGTGTTGGACGGTGACGACATCGTCTACGTGGTCCGCGTCCCCAGCCACCGGATCATGAGCGTCACCATCGCTCTGGGCACCCGCTTCCCGGCCTACGCCACCTCCATGGGCAGGGTGCTGCTGGCCGGCCTGGACCCTGGACGACTGGAGCGGTATCTGGCCGAGGTGCGGCTGGAGTCCCTGACCTCCATGACGATGGTCGACCGGGATCAGCTGCGCCTAGTCGTCGACCAGGTCCGCCAGGACGGATTTGCCACTGTCGACCAGGAGCTGGAGCTCGGGCTGCGCTCGGTGGCAGCTCCGATCCGGGACTGGAGGGGCTCGGTGATCGCCGCACTCAACGTCTCGGCGCATGCGACATCGGTCAGCCTGGAGGAGTTGCGCAGCGACTTCCTCCCCTCCGTTCTGGCGACGGCCCGGGAGATTGAGGCAGACCTGGCGACCCCCCGCTACCGAACTGCCGCAGCCGGCTGAGACCAACCCGGTCCGAGCGCACCCCAGGAGCTGGGCAGCAACTCCGCCGGGGCCAGCAGCGGAAGGCATCGGTTCAGGCAGGCTGCATTCCGTGCCGGGCCATCAGCTTTCGCTCCGCAGCTAATGTGGGAGGCTGCTGCCCCGACCAGAGCGATTGAAGCTCTCGAAAGTAGGCGTCCAGTGCGGGAGCGTGGATCACCAGCAGCCGGGCCTCCTGGTGGCTGGTATTGCCGAAGGAGTGGGGTACCCCGCTGGGCACCAGTACGGAGCAGCCCGGGCCACCTGCCACCTCGCGGCCGTCGAGGCGGAAGGTGACCTCTCCGGCCAGGACGTAGTAGGCCTCCTCGCAGTCAGAGTGGGCGTGGAGCGGCGGCATCCGACCGGCGCTCGGCAACGTCCGCTCCATCAGGGAGAGCCGTCCCTTGGTCGTCTCCGAGCCCGCCTTGAAGAACATGACGCTTCCCCGCGCCGTGAGCCGCTCACCCTCACCGGGTCCGTACAGGTCCGCTCGACCGATTTTCACGCGACCCCCAAGATGCCCCCGGAGCGACCCTCCGATAGTACCTGGGCCGCCTGAGGCTCAGTTCGACGCGAACTGGACCTGAGTAGGGCTGGCCGTTGACAGTCGAAGCGGGAGAGCCTAACATTCTGTGTTCGTGATCAGACCGCATGTGCGCTAGCCGTACCAAATAGAGAGGCTCGCCGAGACCCGTTCCGAGCGGCCAGCGGAGTACCCGTCCAAGGCCTCCCGGTGACAACTGCCGTGGGGCCCGCGGGATGCCCAGTCGCACCAGGAGCTTGGCGCAGGAGGAGGCGGCGATGATCTCCGTGACCGACGTCGGAGAGCTGATCGGGATCGACAGCCGGGTAGTGGTCGCCTGGGGCGTTCGGACTTCGCTTGCTGCCGTCGAGCATCCCTCAAGCAATCGAATATCCTCGAGTCGATGAATCGCGATGCCATGGGGAACGTTTCCTAGCTGTGCTTTCATCCCCGACTCCAGACGCCTTGGCCGATCTCAGCCCAGCAGCCGTGGCGGACCGGTGCCCGTCCCTTTGGAGGGGGGGCTATGGCTGAGCTGATGAGCCTTCCCGATGCGGTGGCGGCTCTGGTCCACGACGGCGATAGCGTGGCGATGGAGGGTTTCACCCACCTGATCCCCTTCGCCGCCGGCCAGGAGGTGATCCGGCAGCGGCGCAGCCACCTGACCCTGATTCGGCTGACTCCAGACCTCATCTATGACCAACTGATCGGGATGGGCTGCGCCGACAAGATGGTCTTCTCCTGGGGTGGCAATCCTGGAGTTGGCTCGCTCCATCGCTTCCGGGATGCGGTCGAGCACAACTGGCCCCAACCTCTGGAACTCGAGGAGCACAGCCACGCTGGGCTGACCAACCGGTACGTCGCCGGGGCCTCGGGACTGCCCTTCGCGGTCTTGCGCGGGTATGAGGGCACCGGACTGCAGCCCTTGCTCAGCACGGTGGCCCCGATCACCTGCCCCTTCACCGGCGAGCGCTTGGCCGCCGTCGCTGCGCTGCATCCGGACGTGGCGATCGTCCATGCCCAGCAGGCGGACCGACGGGGAAACGTCCTCCTCTGGGGCATCCATGGCGTGCAGAAAGAGGCGGTGCTGGCGTCAGCGCGCTCACTGGTGACGGTGGAAGAGGTGGTCGATGAACTGGCTCCCGAGCATGTCGGCGCGGTGGTCCTGCCATCTTGGACAGTGACCGCGGTGGCGGTGGCCCCAGGCGGGGCTCATCCCTCCTACGCTGCCGGGTACTCCAATCGCGACAACGGCTTCTACCAGGCCTGGGACGAGATCAGCCGGGACCGCGATCGCTTCCTGGACTGGATGGATGAACACGTAATGCAGACACCCGACCTGCCCGCGGCCGCCGGGGCTGGTGCCGGATGATGGTGGCGTCTTCCAAGCCGGCCGCGGAACGTTTCGACGCCCCGGACCGCGTCGCCGGCAGGGTCACCTTGGCCTACTCGGCTGAGGAGATGATGACGGTGGCGGCGGCGCGAGCCCTGCGCGACGGCAGCGTCTGCTTCGTTGGAATCGGGGTTCCTTCGGTGGCGGCGAATCTGGCCCGCCGAGTGTCCGCTCCCAACTTGGTCCTCATTTATGAGTCGGGCACCATCGGCGCCAAGCCCCTCAACCCTCCGCTTTCGATCGGAGACGGCGAACTGGCAGAGACCGCCGATGCGGTGGTTTCAGTGCCGGAGATCTTCAACTACTGGCTGCAGGGGGGGCGGGTTGATGTCGGCTTCCTAGGAGCCGCGCAGATCGACCGCTTCGCCAACCTCAACACCACCGTGGTGGGCAGCTACGCCGCGCCGAAGGTGCGGCTGCCGGGAGCTGGCGGGGCGCCGGAGATCGCAGCCTGCAGCAAGGAAACCATCGTGGTGGTCCGGCAGAGCCCGCGCACCTTCGTGGAAGAGGTGGACTTCGTCTCCTCGATGGGGTTTGGGAAGGGACCGGGTGATCGCGAGCAGCTGGGGCTGCCCGGCGCGGGACCGAGCATGGTGATCACCGATCTCGGAGTCTTGCGACCGGATCCGGTGAGCTGCGAATTGACGCTCACTGAACTGCACCCGGGGATTGAGGTGGATGAGGCCGTTCGAGCGACCGGATGGAGGCTGGCGGTGGCCGACAACCTGCTTCGATCTGAGCCGCCCACCGACCGGGAGCTGGCGGCACTGCGGGCCTTCCGATCCGGCGAGGAAGCATGAGCCAGACCCCCAGCTTGCCCACTGGAATTTCCAGCGTATCGTGCGAAATCAGTGGGATGCGCCAGCCCCCTGAGCCAGTGGGAGACAATCAGTGAGGGCTTCCGACACCCCGGGCCTCGAAGAGCGCGAAACGGCTCAGCCCCCCTATCTCTTTCCCGCCTACACTTCGACCCTGCTCAGGGCTCCCAAGCGGCCCTTGGTGGTGATTCCCGAGGCGCTGGCCGACCGTAGCGGTCCTTTATTCGGTCACCTGGCCCCCACCGACCTGGACTCCGACCTGACCCGTCAGCATGCCGGGGAGCCGCTGGGTGAGCGGATCATCGTGGCCGGCACCGTCACCGATTCCGCCGGGCATCCCGTGCCTCATCAGCTGCTGGAGGTGTGGCAGGCGAACGCGGCGGGCAGGTACGCCCACCACAACGACGTCCACCCGGCTCCTCTGGACCCCAACTTCACCGGAACCGGCCGTGTTCTCACCGACGATCGGGGCCAGTACCGCTTCGTCACGGTCAAGCCGGGGGCCTATCCCTGGAAGAATCACCTCAACGCGTGGCGGCCAGCGCACATCCACCTGTCGCTCTTCGGCAACACCTTCTCCGAGCGGCTGGTGACCCAGATGTACTTTCCCGGCGACCCGCTGATGGAACTCGACCCAATCGCGAACTCCGTTGATGCGAAGGCCCGCCAGCGATTGGTTTCCAGCTTCGCCCTCGACCTCACCGTGGAGCAATGGGCATTGGGCTACCGCTTCGACGTCGTCCTGGACGGAGCTGGGAGCACACCCTTTGAGTCCCCCGCGCCGCGATGAACCGGCTCACCAACACCCCCTCGCAGACCGCCGGTCCGTTTTTCAGCCTGGGCTTGGCCTGGGAGGGAGCGGAGAATCTGGTTAAGCCGGACCAGCCCGGAGCCATTCTGCTGGAGGGACTAGTGCTCGATGGAGCCGGCGAGCCGATGCCTGACGCCGTGTTGGAGATCTGGCAGGCGGACCCAGATGGGAGGTTCCCGCCGGAGAGCGCTCAGGGATGGTCAGGCTTCGGCCGGAGCCTGACCGACGAGGAGGGGGCCTTCCACTTCTTCACTGTCAAGCCGGGCCGGCTGGGGTCCTCTGACGGGTCCCTCCAGGCACCTCACATCCAGGTCCAGCTCTTCGGCCGGGGCTTGCTCCGGCAACTCTCCACCAGGATCTACTTCCCGGATGAGGAGGAGGCCAACCTGAACGATCCGGTGCTCGCGGCGATCCCGAACGACAGAGAGCGGGGGACCTTGGTCGGCCAGCCGACCAGCTCCGGCTTGCGCTTCGACATCGTCCTCCAGGGAGAGCACGAGACGGTCTTCTTTGGTCGCTGAGGGCGCCGGACAACAGAGCCCCAGAGCGGGCTCGCCCCGGGAAGCGCTTGGGCTATTCGGGTCACTCGACACCACCGAGGGGATAGCCGCCGCGACTTCGGACCAGGCCTGGCTGCAGGCGCTGCTGGACTTCGAAGCC
>JBARIA010000129.1:0-48691 GCA_049799515.1 Candidatus Dormiibacterota bacterium
ATCCCACCTCCAGCCAGCTCTTCGCTATCACCAGCTGCTCCACCACCACTCTCACCTACAAGGGACAGCTGAGCGCGGTCCAGCTCGAGCCCTTCTACCCCGACCTCTCGGCCGCAGACCTCACGAGCCAGCTAGCCCTCTTCCACCAGCGCTTCAGCACCAACACCGACCCCAGCTGGCGACTGGCCCAACCCTTCCGGTTCATCGCCCACAACGGCGAGATCAACACCCTCCGGGGCAACGTCAACTGGATGAGAGCCAGGGAGCGGGGCTGGCGTCATCCCATCAGCGGGGCGAGCCCCCAGGACATCCTGCCGGTGATCGAACCCCAGGGAAGTGACTCCGGAGCCTTCGACAACGCCATCGAGCTCCTGCTCCGGACCGGGAGGTCGCTCCCGGAAGCGCTGATGATGATGGTCCCGGAGGCCTGGGAAGGCACCGTCGAGATGCCCGGACGGCTAAGGGCCTTCTACAGCTACCAGGCGAATCTGATCGAGCCCTGGGACGGTCCCGCCGCCCTCAGCTTCAGCGATGGCCGCTGGGTCGGGGCGGCGCTGGACCGCAACGGCCTGCGCCCGGTTCGCTATTCGGTCACCGACGATCTGGTGGTGCTGGCGTCAGAGATGGGGGTGGTCGACCTGGACCCGGCCCAGGTTCGCCGCTCGGGACGTCTGGAGCCGGGCCACCTTTTCCTGGTGGACACCAAGACCGGCAACATCCTGGACGACGCCCGGGTCAAGAGCTCGGTGTCCCGGCGCCACCGGTACGGGCAGCTGGCCCGGGAGTCCCTCTACCAGCTCCCCTCCCCTGTAGACGACGCCCCCGCGCTGCCGGCCCCCACGGCGGGAGAGCTCAACACCTGGCAGCGCTGCTACGGCTACACCGACGAGGAGTTGGAGCAGGTGTTGGGACCGATGGCGGTGACCGGACACGAGGCGACCGGTTCGATGGGCAACGACGCCGCCTTGGCCGTGCTCTCCGAACAACCACGTCTTCTCTTCGACTACTTCAGCCAGAGCTTCGCCCAGGTCACCAACCCGCCCATCGACTCGACCAGGGAGCGCGCAGTCATGTCTCTGCGGACCACCCTGGGAGGGGGCGGCGAGCTGTTGGCGCCCGAGCTCCAGCCGGTGACCCGGCTGGAACTTCCCCATCCGATCCTGACCGACGGTCAGCTCCGCCAGCTGCAGAGCGAGTTGCCCCCCAACCTGCGGACTCGAACTCTCTCCGCCGTCTTTGCCCCAGAGAAACGGGATGGGGAATTGGAGCTGGCCCTGGACCGGCTCTGCACTGAGGCGCTGCTGGCGGTCGAGGACGGAGTCCGGATCTTGATCATCAGCGACCGCGAGGCCGGGGCCCAGCTGGCCCCGATTCCCACCCTGTTGGCCCTGGGAGCCATCCATCAGCATTTGGTGCGGGCGGGGGCCCGCTCAGCCCTAAGCCTGGTGGTGGAGACAGCTGACGCTCGCAGCGTGCACCACCTGGCCTGCCTGATCGGCCACGGCGCCGAGGCGGTCAACCCGTATCTGGGCTTGGCTTCGGTCGCCGGCATGGCCGGCTCCGGCAGCCTCCCCCAGCCCATAGGGCGCCAGCTGGCGAGGGCCGCCTACATCGACTGCCTGACCGAGGGGCTGCTCAAAGTGATGTCCAAGATGGGCATCTCCACCCTCCCCAGCTACTGCGGGGCCCAGGTGTTCGAGGCGGTGGGACTCGCCAACTCGGTGATCGACCGCTGCTTTTCAGGGACCCCCTCCCGGCTCAGCGGCGCGGATTTCGAGGTGCTGGCCGAGGAGGTGCTGCTTCGCCACCGCGGTGCCTTCGACGCTGCCTCATACCAGTCAGAACGCGAGCTGGGTGGGGAGCACCGCTGGCGCCATGGCGGCGAGTCGCATGCCTGGAACCCAGAGAGCGTGGCGGCTCTCCAGCATGCCGTGCGGGCTGATGACCCCGAGCGCTTTCGAGAGTTCACTGAGCTGGCCAACGCCAGGACCTCTCCCCCGACCACCCTGCGTCATCTGCTGGACCCGATTCCCGGGATCGGCGTCCCCCTCCACGAGGTGGAGCCGGCGGCGCTGATCGTGCGCCGCTTCGTCACCGGGGCCATGTCGCTGGGTTCGATCGGGCAGGAGGCTCACGAGACCATGGCTCTGGCGATGAACCAGATCGGGGGCAAGAGCAACACTGGCGAGGGCGGCGAGGACCCGGCCCGGTTCGCCCCAGCCGGCGATGGCAGCTCCCGCCGGAGCGCGATCAAGCAGGTGGCCTCGGCCCGGTTCGGTGTGACCACCAACTACCTGGTCAACGCCGACGACATTCAGATCAAGATCGCCCAGGGCGCCAAACCCGGTGAAGGTGGTCAGCTGCCCGGTCACAAGGTGGACGCCAACATCGCCCGGCTCCGCCACGCGGTGCCCGGAGTGGAGCTGATCTCCCCGCCGCCCCACCACGACATCTACTCCATTGAGGACCTGGCCCAGCTGATCTGGGACCTGAAGCAGGCCAACCCCAAGGCCCGGGTCAGCGTCAAGCTGGTCTCTCAGGCCGGGGTGGGAACAGTCGCCGCCGGAGTGGTCAAGGCCCGGGCCGACCACATCACCATCTCCGGCCACGATGGCGGTACCGGCGCCGCCCCCTTGTCATCGATCAAGCACGTCGGCATCCCCTGGGAGCTGGGACTAGCCGAGACTCAGCAGGCGCTGGTCCGCCAGGGTCTTCGCTCCCGGGTCACCCTCCAGGCCGACGGGGGAATGCGCACCGGGCGCGACGTGGTCGTCGCCGCCTTGCTGGGGGCCGAGGAGTTCGGTTTCGCCACCGCCGCCCTGGTGGCGACCGGCTGCATCCTGATGCGGGTCTGCCACCTCAATAGCTGCCCGGTGGGGATCGCCACCCAGGATCCCGTCCTGCGACGCCGCTTCGCCGGTGCCCCCGAGCACGTGGTCAGGTTTCTGATGATGGTCGCTGAGGACGTGCGCAGCCAGATGGCCGAGCTCGGCTTCCGGACCGTCTCGGAGATGGTTGGTCAGGTGGACCGCCTGGGCCTGCGAAGCGACACCAGGCCCTGGAAGGCGGGTCAGCTGGACCTCACTCCCCTGCTGCAGACTCCGGTGCCCGGCCCAGCCGCGCTCCGACGCGGTCGACAGCAGGCCGACGTCGAAGCGCTCTTCCGGACGCGCCCTCAGGAGCACCACCTGGACCGGGCACTTGACCTCCGGCTCCTGGAGCGGGTCGGCAGGTCGCTCGCGACCGGGGAGCCGGTGACGGTCTACGCCCGGGTTCGGAGCTCCCATCGGGCGGTGGGCGCTCGGCTGAGCGGTGAGGTGGCCCGCCGCTACGGCGAGGAGGGGTTGCCGGAGGACACCATCCGGGTGCGGCTCCGAGGCGTCGCCGGCCAGAGCCTCGGTGCCTGGCTGGCGCCTGGGATCAGCCTGACCTGTACCGGGGCTGCCAACGACTACCCGGGCAAGGGCTTGAGCGGTGGCCGGCTGGTGGTCCGCACCCCTCGCCGGGCCAGTTACCCGGCAGCCGCCAACGTGATCATCGGCAACGTGGCGCTCTATGGGGCGACCGCCGGCGAGGCCTACTTCGAAGGTCAGGCCGGCCACCGTTTCGCGGTGCGCAACAGCGGCGCCACTGCGGTGGTCGAGGGGATCGGGGACCACGGCTGCGAGTACATGACCGGCGGAACGGTCTTGGTCCTCGGCTCGGTCGGCCGGAACTTCGGCGCGGGAATGAGCGGCGGGGCTGCCTACCTCCTCGCCAGTTCTGCGACCGTCCGCCGCCATTGCAACCCCGCCTCGGTGGAGACCACCGCTCCCGACCCGGACGATCTGGCCATAGTCCGGGAGCTACTTGAGAGGCACCTTCGATACACCGGCAGCCAGCAGGCCCGCCAACTCCTGGCCCGATGGCCGCTTGGGATCGACCAGCTGGCCCTAGTCAGGCCACGCCGGCGCGGCGCGGGCGTTTCAGGGGTACCCCAGCGGCTGCAGGACACACTGCCTGAGACGGTCGCGGCGTTGGCCTGAGCCGGTGGCGGATCCTCTGGCCTTTATCCGTCACGGCCGCCAGCTCGGCCCCGATCGCCCGGTCGCAGAGCGGCTAGCTGACTACCAGGAGGTTCATCTCGGTCTACCTCCCGACCAGCTCCGGGTACAGGCCGGCCGCTGCATGAACTGCAGCATCCCCTTCTGTCACCACGCCTGCCCGCTCCACAACCTGATTCCCGATTGGAATGCCCTGACCGGTCGGGACAGCTGGGAGACCGCCCTGGAGAGGCTGCACAGCACCAACAACTTCCCGGAATTCACGGGCCGGGTCTGCCCGGCGCCCTGTGAGGCAAGCTGTGTGCTGGCCATCAACGATGAGCCGGTAACCATCAAGGAGGTGGAGCGCAGCCTGATCGACCGGGGGTTTCAGGAGGGTTGGGTCACCCCCCGCCCGGCAGCCGCCAGGAGTGAGCGCAGCGTCGCGATCGTGGGGTCGGGCCCGGCCGGAATGGCCGCTGCCCAGCAGTTGGCCCGCTCCGGGCACACGGTCGTGGTTTTCGAGCAGGCGGACCGGCCCGGCGGACTCCTCCGGTATGGCATCCCCGACTACAAGCTGCCCAAGGAGATGATCGACAGGCGGGTGGCCCAGCTGGAGGCAGAGGGAGTCTCCTTCCGGTGCGGAGTCGAGGTGGGTCGCGACGTCACCGTCTCGGAGCTGAGAAGCAGCTTCGATGCGATCGGGTTGGCGGTGGGAGCGCGGCGCCCTCGCGAGCTGCCCATCCCGGGCCGCCAGCTCGGGGGAATCCACCTGGCCATGGAATACCTAGAGCAGCAGAACCGCCGCCGAGCTGGCCTTCCCCTGCTCCCCGGCACGACGGAGATCAGCGCCACCGGACGTCGGGTGGTGATCCTGGGCGGCGGGGATACCGGTGTCGACTGCCTGGGCAACGCCCACCGTGAGGGCTGCGCCAGCGTCGACCAGCTGGAGCTGCTGCCCCGGCCACCTTTGCACCGAGGATCCGACAACCCCTGGCCCGAGTGGCCGGTCATCCTGCGGACCTCCCCGGCCCATGAGGAGGGCGGTAGGCGGGGTTTCAGCGTTGAGACGGTGGCCTTCTCTGGCGACGAGGGGCGGGTCGGCCAGCTTCACTTCCGCCAAGTGCGCCTGGTCGCCGCCGAGGACGGGCGCCGCAGCCTGGATCCGGTTCCCGACAGCGAGACCGCCCTGGCCGCGGACCTGGTCCTGCTGGCGCTCGGCTTCACCGGGGCAGCTGTCGACGAGATCGTCGAGGAGCTGGCGCTGGAGGTGCTCCCGGGTGGACGGATCCTGACCAGCACCGACGGCCATACCAACATCCCCTGCGTCTTCGCTTTTGGAGACGCGGTCCGAGGTGCCTCCCTGGTCGTCCAGGCGATCGCCGACGGGAGAGCCGCCGCCGCCGCGATCGACTCCGCGCTCTGGGCGGCCTGAGCCCCCTTCACCAGAGCTGACCCACCGGCTCTTCCCCTCTGGGTGCCGAGTTTGCGCTTGTGTCTAGTCCACGTCGGTTTTGCGCACTATTCGTGGCAATGCACCGGTGACGCCGATTGCCCCTGTCTGCGAAATTCGACGGAACCCGACCGCCAGGGTTGGGAACAAGGCTCGTGAATTGAGAGGAGGAATCATGTTCATCCCGTCGCCTACGTGGCTCAACGCCGGCGACAACGCCTGGCAGCTGTCGGCCGCCACCTTCGTAGGCCTCCAGTCACTTCCAGGCCTCGCCGTCCTCTACGGAGGACTGGTGAAGCGGAAGTGGGCAGTCAGCTCCGCGGTGATGTGCTTCTACGCCTTCGCCGCGGTCTTGGTGGTCTGGGTGCTCTGCGGCTTCAATATCGGGTTCGGGCATCCATGGATTGGAAGCGTGGTTGGCTTCCCGCAGCCGGTCTTGACCGCCCTTGGAGAGACGACCCGGGCCAGCATTCCCCTGCTCAACGGGCTCATGCCCAAGTTCGAATTTCCTCAGTCATCGCTGATCTACTTCCAATTCGTCTTCGCCGCGATCACTCCGATCATCCTGGCCGGCGGCCTCTTCGGACGGATCAACTTCAAGGCCTGGATGATCTTCGTGCCGGTCTGGTCGGTGCTGGTCTACAGCGTCAACTGCTTCCTGCTCTGGGGTGGCGGCTGGCTGGCCCAAATGGGAGTAGTCGACTTCAGCGGCGGCTACGTGATCCACGTCGCCGCCGGGATCTCTGGATTCGTGGGAGCCGCGGTCATCGGGCCGCGGACCCTCAAGGACCAGAAGGACTTCAAGCCCAACAACCTGCTGCTGGCGGCGGTGGGCGCAGGCATCCTCTGGCTGGGCTGGAACGGGTTCAACGGAGGCGACCCTTACTTCGCCAACGCTGACGCCGGAGCCGCAATCCTGAACACCAACCTGGCCACCGCTACCGCCCTGTTGGTGTGGTTCATGTTCGACTACTGGTTCAACAAGAAGCTCTCCTTCGTCGGCGCGATCAACGGACTGATCTGCGGACTGGTGGCCATCACCCCGGCCGCCGGCTACGTGGATGGTTACGGGGCAATGATCGTGGGCCTCTTCGGAGCGGCCATCCCCTGGTACACCATGAACAAGCTCTCCGGCCGCTGGCCATTCCGCAAGGTCGACGACACCCTAGGGGTGATCCACACCCACTACATGGCCGGGGCGGTGGGGGGGCTCCTGGTCGGCTTTATCGCCAACCCAGCCGTGGTCGAGTACGTCGGCGTTCACGGCTCTTCCAACGTAAGCGTGGCCGGCCTCTTCGCCGGCAACCCGCACCAGCTGCTGGTGCAGGTGATCGGCCTGCTGGTGATCACCGTTTACGACGGCGGAATGACCTTCCTCATCTTCAAGGCGATCGGGAGGTTCGTCCCGCTTCGGATGAACGAATACCAGTTGGAGCACGGCGACAGGGTGCTGTTCAACGAGGAGGTATTCGAACTGCACCATCCGATACCTCCCCCGGAGCCGATACCCCCACCGGAGGGGCAACCGGCGCCGCAGCCGACCTGATCAAGTAACCGTGGCCGGCGTCCCACTTCGGGGGCGCCGGCCACCTTGGCTCAGGGGCAATACCGAATGCCACACTAGAATCCCCCAGGGAGCGGTCGCCTAGTTGGCCGAGGGCGCGGCACTGGAAATGCCGTAAGGGGGCAACCCCTTCGAGGGTTCGAATCCCTCCCGCTCCGCCCTTCGCCAGGCCGGAGCAGATCCTCGCCAGGAGTGCCTCAGCCTTAGTTCCTACGGAAACCAGATGAAAATCGCCGCCCTTGGCCCATCTGCCTACGAACGAGAACGCCGTGCTGTCCACCGCCGACGACGACTACTCGGGCCGTGCCCGGACCCGGTGTTCACGACAACGCAGTTCGAACTGCGTGGAACACACCCCCCCGCCTCGACGACCCGAGCCAACTATCCCCGCAGAAGGGACTCTAGTTCGCAGTCTGTGCCGACGAGCGGCGGAGGTACAGGCCGACCCCCAAGACGATCATCCCGATCAGCAGAACGATCGATGGCACGACCAGCCCAGCCCCTGTCACAGGAGTTCCGCCAGTAGTGCTGGCTGCGGAGACCCCCCCGTACCCGGCACTTGAGGACTGCGCGAGGGAAATTGGGGCCTGGGTCGCGCCCCAGAGAACCACCCCCGAAGCCGTGAGAAGGGCCCCGCTCGTGGTCAACACCCGCCACGAAGTCACTGTGTTCCAAACTCGCTTGGGTAGCTGATTCAACCGCTCTCTCCCTTGGCTGGATCACCCGTCCACGGTGCCAACGTTTCCTTCGGCACAGACTGTACCATACCCGGTCGGTGGAACGCAAAGTCCGGCCGAGTTCGGCCCGAGATGGGCTGCGGGCCATCTCGGGCCTTCGAGACAAACCTGGCGGACCGCTGAAGTTCAGCCGTGCGGAACAGGATAGGGGCGGGACAGCCCAGCCAGGCACCGGCGCCAGTCACGTGGGCACCTCCGGGGCTCACTCCAGACAGCGAGTCAAAGCCTCCTACCACGACGGCCGCCAGAGTCGATCTACCGTGCGGCCTTTGGCTCCCTTACCTCCTTCGCCAAAAGTCGGACTTGACAGATCCGCAGCCTCACCACTTTGACTCACGGTAGCACCGCCGCAGTCCAGCAAGCGGCAGCCACACAGGCCCCGGTGAGGCCGACTAGCCGTCGTTTTCCTCTCGGAACCTGGGGGCGGGCTGTCGGATTCCCAGCGCTCATCGTCCTAGTCTGCCTCCACAGTCTCAGCCTCCCAGGCTACGTACTCCAAGTCGACGCTGCCTTCGGCCCCCGGTCCCCGGCCGTCACCTGGAATTTCTCGGCTCCGATCAACTTGATCACCGACCTTCTCGGTGGCTCTCTGGCGGGCCGGTTCTGGATCGCGGGGTCACTTTTCCTGTGTGGGTTTGGGCCTATGGTTTTTCTCAGGAACCGCTCCTGGGCGGCGCAGCTCATTGGCGGGGCTCTGGCCACCCTCAACCCTTGGGTATTTGGTCGATTAGTGGAGGGTCAGTGGGGGGTGGTCGGCGCGGTCGGCGTCGTTTTCCTCTGGCTTGGAGCGTGGGAAGCACTTGAGCGGCACCCTGGATGGCCCACAGCACTCGGTTGCGCCGTCCTCGCCTGGCTGGGCATCACCTTCGACCAGCACGCGATCGGACTTCTGGTTGTCCTCGCGGGGGCGAGTCTGATCTGGCACAGGTCCTGGACAAACGTCCCCGCCCTGCGCTGGGGCGCCGTCAGTTTCTGCCTAGCGGCGGTGTGTCTCGCATATGGTTGGGTGCCCTTCTTCCTTGGGCACACGCTCGCGAGTTACTCGTCCGTCCAGCACTTCACCGCGGCAGACCTAAGGTTGTTTCGGTCCAGCGCGAGCCCCGCCTATGGGCTGTGGGTCAACCTGATCGGTCTCTTCGGGTTCTGGCCCGAGCGCTTAGGGCGCCTGCCGCTCTTGGACCAGGGTGCCCCGTGGTGGCCCTTGTCCGCCGCGATCCTGTCCGCCGTTGCGTTGGTCGGGGCTTGGCTCCAGCGCGATCGCGCATGGCTGCTTGGCGCCGGGGTTCTAGGTCTGGCTCTGGCGGCTAGCACTGCGACCGGTCCTGGTCTGGCCGTGATGCTGTGGGCCATGGAGCGGCTGCCTATTCTAGGCGCCTTCCGCGAGCCCGAGAAGTGGAGCGCACTTTGGATGGTAGCCTTGGTCGTGCTGGGGGCGGAGACCGTCACTGCCTTGACTGCGAGGGTATACACCGGCCAGCCCTCCGCCAGCGCCCTGTCCGGGGTAGCGGTTGCCTGCGTCATGGTCGCCGTCCTCTTGCCGAACGGATTGGGTGCCATTCGAGAGCTTCCCGAGACGATCGTCCCGGTCCGCTATCCCAGCAGCTGGCTGCGAACAGCGGCTTATATGCGGTCGCACGTTCCCCCGTCGTCCCTGGTTGTGGTACTCCCCTGGGAGCTCTACGAACCTCTCGCGTTCACAGGTCATCGGTTGACCCTCAACCCCGCTTCCGAAGTGTTTCCCGGTACCCTTGTCACATCCGAGGATGCCCAGATCACGGGGGCTCAGGCTCAGCCTGGACCACCTGGGATAGCAGGCGCATCACTTCACCCGGTAGCCGGCTCCTGTGCGCTGAAGGCCAGCCTCGACAGATTGGGCGCGCACTGGGCACTGGTCGAGCCGGCCCCACGGGGACGACCGGACGTCCGTGAGATGGTAGCTTGCGGATTCAAGGTGCGCTCAGGGCACGCGCCGGGCCTGGTGCTGCTCCACGATTGACCGACCCCTGTTGCGTCTACCCCTTCTCGGCCTTTCAGGCGTCAGGGCGGCTCGAGCGCTCAGGCGCTGACGGGCCACACCGGTTGCGCAAGGTGCGGCAGCGACCTGTCGGGCGCCTGAGCGGCAATCGCGGCGGAGTAGCCTGCACCAGCATTAACTGAGCCAATCGACCAACCGAGTGCCTTCCTGCCGCGCGCCCCGCGAATTCGCAGTGGGACATTCGTGCTGTCAGCGCGACCGGTGTCCACTCGCAGGCCAAGGTCGTTCAGTCCCATGCCGACGCCCTTTAGATATGCCTCCTTGCGGGTCCACAGGGAAAAGAACGCGGCAATTCGTCGTGATTCTGTCAGCTCCGCCAGGCCCTTCTGCTCACCTGGCGTAAAGAAGCGGCTAGCCACTGCCTCGACTGGAAAGTCCGCGCGAACCTCCTCTAGATCTACTCCCACTTCCATGCCCTCGGACAGAGCGAAAAGGGCGAGACCGCCTGAATGAGACAGACTGAACCGCAGACGGTTCGCGCTAGAGCCAGCGAGCGATGGCTTCCCGTCTGGCCCGTAGTCAAACTCCAGCTGGCGCGGATCGACTTCCAAGGTTGCTGCCAGCAAATAGCGAAGCCAGCCCCTGCGGGCCACGAAACGCGATCGGTCACGCTCTTCCAGGTACCGATTGGCGCGCCCCCACTCCCCCGTAGACAGTGACGCAGATAACCTTGCTAGAGCTACCGGTGTGAGGTCTACCGGTGCACTCCAGATCTGGAGCCCAACTTCACCGATGCCCACTGGGCAGAGTGGCATCAGCCCGCCGGCACCGACTCGGCCGCCTGGGTCGCGCGGAGGCTGTCCCGCAGGATGTCGACGACCAGCCGGACGGTCGGTTCCTTCACCATAGCAAGGTGGTCACCAGGGATGGAATGAGTTCTAATAGGCCCGTTATGTACCCGGTCCCACCCTAGTGATCGACCCGACATCGTCTCGACGCTGTCCGCGCTCACGAAGAGTTCCATGGGAGCGTCGTGCGGGTGAAAGCCGTAGCCAGCCCCGAGTGCCATTGCACCACGCCAGTCGAAATTGCTCGTGTTAGGTGGCGGAAGTACACCGAGGCGCACCAACGGCGCCCTCCCCCAGCGCGCCGCGAGCGCCTGCACCTGGGAATAAGTTTCGCGCCGAACAGCACCGTCTAGCATCCGCGCCACCGCGCCGCGGGGTGAGTGCAGCCAAAGAAGGCGCCGGAAGACCTCTGGATCTCCGGCACAATCAAGGATCCCGAGCCATGCAACACGGTCGCCAGCGGCTTGAAGACGGCCTGCCAGCTCGTAGGCTATCAGACCACCGAGTGAGAAACCCGCCACATAATAAGGGCCTTGCGCCTGCTGTCGGCGGATAGTGCCCAACATTGGCTCCGCTAACTCCTCGATGCTGCGCGAGCGATCGAACCGACCGTTCGAAGTTTCCGGCATCAGCCCGACGACCTGTCGCTCTGAACCAAGTTTGCCGATGAAGTGCCTCAGCGTCAACATAGTTGACTCATCGGGCTGCACAAAGAAGAGGTAAGGAGTGGCCGGGTCTACCCTGGCTATAGCTTCAGAACCCGTAACGGCTCCCGTTCGCGCAGCTTGAATCTTCGCCGCCATTCCCGCCACCGTGGCACCACGCTCGAACACGGTTGCCAGCCGAAGCTTCACACCTGTCTCGGCTTCGACGTCGAGAACAAGGCGAACTGCGAGTAGAGAGTGTCCTCCAAGCTCAAAGAAATCATCATGCACGCCAATTGGGCCACCCCCTAGATGATGCGCCCAGATACGAAGCAAAGTCTCTTCGATACCGGTTCGAGGTGGAGCTGACGCACTGCGCGCATCGCTACTCCTTGCGTCGGGGCGGGGAAGCACGCTCCGGTTCACTTTCCCGTTTGCAGTGAGAGGAAGTCGCTCTACGAAGGTCCAGTCGGAGGGCAGCATGTACGAAGGCAGCGTGCACTGGAGGAAAGCGCGCAGTTCACCTACTGTGGGAGGCTTACCTGCGGTCGCGATGTAGGCCGCCAGTCGCGAAACCGAATCTCCGTTATCCCACCCAACTACCGCAGCTCCGCTGACCGCCGGATGCATCAGTAGGGCCGCCTCGATCTCGCCCGGCTCCACCCGGAAGCCGCGAATCTTCAATTGCGCATCCAGCCGTCCGAGATGTTCAATGCGCCCGTCGGGTAGAAAGCGAGCGCGATCACCTGTTCGGTAAATACGGTCCCCAGCGACGAAAGGACTCGGAAGGAAGTGCTTAGCCGTCAAATCTGGCCGGCCAAGGTAGCCGCGCGCAACACCGGCTCCCCCGATCATGAGTTCTCCGGCAACACCCGGCAGTAGAGGCCGCATCTCGTCATCAAGGATGTAAATCCGCGTATTAGCCAGTGGTCTGCCTACCGATATGTTGTCTGCTGACTCAATCCGCCCACACGCCGACCAGACAGTAGTTTCGGTCGGACCATACATATTCCACAGCTGGGACGTGCGAAGAATCAAGTCGCGCGCCAGACGCGAGCTGAGCGCTTCCCCCCCGCACAGAGCGCGGAGTCCGGGGTCACCCTGCCATCCACTATCGACAAGCAGCTGCCAGGTTGTCGGAGTCGCCTGCATTACCGTTGCCCCCGACGCTTTCAGCAGACCCCCGAGCTCCACGCCATCGCCCACCGCGTCTTGAGGGGCGAGAATGAGCAGGGCGCCCATACCCAAGGTTCCCCAGATGTCCGCGACTGACATATCGAAGGAATAGGGTGCGACGGCGAGAAGCCGGTCGTCTGCCCGCAATCCCGGACTTATAGCCAGGGCGGCCACAAGATTGACCACGTTCGCGTGAGACACCCGCACCCCCTTGGGCTGCCCGGTGGAGCCAGACGTGTACATGATGTACGCAGGTGTCTCATTCGATACCGCCACGCTCGCCCCGACGCCGTTCGAGGCGTCTATTCGGGCGATGTCGTCCATGGGCACCGTCAACGTCTTGCAAGGGGGGAGAGCTTCCATCAGTCGGGACGGCGTCAGCAGAGCGTTAGCCTCCGAGTCCGCGAGCATGAACGCAACGCGGTCCTTCGGATAACGTGGGTCGAGGGGCAGGTACGTTGCTCCCGCCTTCAAGATGCCCAACATTCCAATTACCATCTCGATTGAGCGCTCCGTGCACAGGGCAACTACATCCCCGGCGACCACTCCAACTGCTTGCAACTCGCTAGCTACCAGCCCAGCTCGATGATTAAGCGCCCCGTATGTGATTGAGTCGGTGCCACAGGAAACCGCTGGCCGGTCGGGCGCCCGCTTAGCCTGGAAAGCGACCAAGTCGTGCACAGTCACGCCTGTCTGCACGGCACTTTCAGTACGATTCCACTCGACCAGCTGGCAATGCGCCTCACCGTCACTCAGGAAGGAGAAGTCACATATACGCTGGTCGGGGCGGAGGCAAATCTCTTCCAGGAGTGTCGTCCATCGCTCCACGATCCGCTTCGCGGTCGATTTCTCGAATAGGTCAGTGTCGTAGATAAGCCTTCCGCTCAGATGTCCGTCGGGGCGCCGGTCGAGCTCGATGTGAAGGTCTACCTTCGCCTTGCCAAGTGCGTTACCTAACTCCACCTCCATCTGATGGAGACTCCACTCAGGGTCCGGAGTCACCATTGGCGGTTCGAGCACAATCATCGACTGAAAGATGGGATTGCCACCGGCCTCGCGATTTGGCCGAAGTTCGCTCACTAGCCTCTGAAAGGGAATCTTGTGGTCAAGTGCTTCCACCAGGCAGTCTCGCGACCGCCTCATCACTTCCGCGAAGGTTGGACGTCCACTGAGGTCGCATCTGACCACCAAGGGAGTGAGGCAATATCCAACAATCGACTCGAACTCGCGCCGGTCGCGTAAATCCGTCACGGTGCCGAAGACAAGCTCGTCCTGCCCCGTATATCGATTCAGAAGCACAGCGAAGGCTGCAGCGAGAGCTTGGAAAAGTGTGCAGCCTGACTCCCGGCTAAGCTCTTCGAGTCGATCGACTGTGGCCCTGCCGACTTCGATTGGCTCCGCTCGCCCTTCGAATCGTGGGTTGGGCCGCCGGCTATGGTCGAGCGGCAGAGCTACGTCTGGAACGTCCCTAAGGCGCTCGCGCCAGTAGTCCTGCGACCGCCCAAGCGAATTCGTATGTGCAATTGAGCGGTCCCACAGCGCATAATCGGCGTACTGGACAGTAGGAGCGACGAGCGGGGATGGTCGACCCTGGACAAACGCATCATACAGGGCGACCAATTCCGGTAGCACCACCCGATAGAGACTCACTCCATCGAAGATCAGGTGGTGCATCGCCAAGTAGAGACGATGGTGGTCCTCACAGATCCGCACAAGAAGAGGTCGAATCATCGGCCCCACTTCGAAATCGTATGGCCGCTTTGCCTCTTCGACGGCAAGGGCATTCGCCCGGCGTTCGGCTTGTGGGCGAGGGAATGAGCTAAGGTCCACGAGCGGAAGTCGGAGATCCGGTGAGGGGTTTACTGTCTGAAATGGCTCACCACCGACTACCCGGAACGTGGAACGCCACATCTCGTGACGCTGCACCAAGTCACGGAAGGCTCGGCGAAAGGCTTCTACATCGAAGAGACCGTCCTTCCGGATAGTCACAGCCTCGTTGTAGACAGGACTCTCAGGCGCGAGCTCAATGAAGTACCACAATTGCTCTTGAGCTAAGGACAGAGGGATTAGGTCCGCATGCCCGCGGTGATCGTCGTACGACGAGCCCACTGGGTCGTCTCGAACTTGCCCCCGGAGTCGCTCCTGCAACAAGTCGCGTTTGGCTGCCGATAACTCGGTGTCGAGCCCTTCGCTCATGTGGAGAACTCGATGGGGAGTGCCGCAAGCCCTCGCAGCCCGAGGTTCGGGCGCCACTCCACTTCCTTCGCCTTTAGGCGAACCTCTGGCAGCCGTCGGAGAACGGTAGACAGGACTATCTGACCCTCCAACCTAGCGAGTGGCGCGCCGAAACAGAAGTGGCTCGCCCATGCGAACGCAACGTGCCGGTTGTCGGTTCGCCCCAAGTTGAGGCGATCCGGGTCGGGAAAGCGCTCGGGATCTCGGTTGGCCGCGCCCATGACCGCAATGACGGCATCGTGCCGCTTTATCGGCATGCCTCCGAGCTCGACATCGGCAGGGGCCAAGCGCGCTGTATGTTGGCTCGGACTCTCGTACCGGAGCAGTTCCTCGACCGCTGACGGCATTAGAGAGGGATCTGTACGCAAACGCGCCATTGCATCTGGCCATCTGAGCAAGGTAAGCAACCCGTTACCAATCAGGTTGGTGGTTGTTTCCTGCCCACCGACCATGGTGATGATTAGGTTGGCAACCACTTCCTCGTCGCTAAGCTGGTCACCGTCCACTTCTGCCGAAGCGAGCGCATTGATCAAACCTTGCGTCGGATGCGTCTCCTGCTCGCTAACCGCGCGGCTGAAGTAGTCAGTCATAGCCTCCAAGCTCCGCAGCACCTGTGCGGCCCTGCCGGGGTTGTGCTGGAAATTCCCTAGCATTTCAGCGAAGTCTTGGGACCAGTTCTTCAGCAGGCGGTGTTCACTGCCTGAGATGCCGAACATCTCGGCGGTCACGATTGCCGGGAGCGGATTGGCGATCGCCTCCATAACGTCCATTTCACCGGCGCCGATGACGTCATCGATCAGACGGTCGGCTATCTCCTGAACTCGGATTCGCATCTGGTCGACACGGCGCGGTGTAAAGGCGGCGGCCGCCAATTTACGAACGCGAGTGTGGTCTGGTGGATCCATGAACAACATCTGGCGTACCATCACTTGGGCGATTGGGGCCAGCTCTTCCATACCTAGGGCCGCGAGGCGCTCCGGTGTCGGAGTCCGGTCCGCGGAGAACCGTTGGAAGACCTGCAGCACGTCCTGGTATCGCGTTACCACCCATGCGTGCAGATAAGGGTCCCAATGCACGGGATCCTCACTTCGGAGCCGCGCATACAGCGGGTATGGGTCGGCTAGTACTTCTGGGTCCAGAAGGTGGTAGAGGCTGAGGTCAGCCCCGCTGGCGCTTGACACGGCTCGACTCTCTAGCGCGGATTGCTCAGGGGAGGTTCGCCGGGCACCTGTGCCGCTCCCATGAGACGTTCGGCCTCATCATCAGTCATGGCAGCAACCTCGGCGAGCACCAGCGACTCGATCGCCGCCGCCATCTCCGCCACAGTGGGGCCGTCGAAAACGCTACGCAAGGGAAGCTCCACGTCGTACATTTGGCTGATTCGGGCGATGAGCTGGGCGCCAAGCAGCGAATGACCGCCCAGAACGAAAAAGTTCTCGTCGGTTCCCACGGTCGATAGTCCTAGAAGCTCCGCCACCACCACGACGAGTGCCTCCTCGACTTGAGTGGTAGGCCCCACACCACTGCGACCCGGCCTATTGCTCCTCGAGAATGGGTTCGGCAGCGCTGCCCGGTCGACTTTACCATTTCGCGTCACCGGGACCTCGTCGATCAGGACGAACTCACTGGGGACCATGTAGGCAGGCAATGACTGGGCCAGGCGCTCATGGAGCTCCCGGCGGACTACCTTCTGCGCACTTGTAGGCACCACGTATGCAACTAGCCTTCGCCCATGCCCCTCATCGTCAGCAGCCACGACCACGCTTGAGCGGACGGACGGGATACGGTTCAATGCGCCCGCGATCTCCCCTAGCTCAACCCGCTGGCCACGGATCTTCACTTGATCGTCTAGGCGGCCGACAAATTCCAGTTCACCGTCCGCACGACGCCGGACCATATCGCCGGTCCGGTAGAGCCGACCTCCCTCGATCTCGCCGAAGGGGTCGCGGATGAACTTCTCGTCGGTCAGGTCGGGATGGTTCAGATATCCAAGGGACAATCCGGCACCCCCGATGAGCAGTTCGCCAGGAGCTCCTTCCGGGACCGGCCGGAGATCCTCGTCGACGACGTGGACTTCGACTCCGTCAATCGGCTTCCCGATCGACGGCAGCGAGCGCGGCCCGCCGTCAGTCGGAACAACGCCGGAAGTCGTTACCACGGTTGCCTCGGTCGGTCCGTAGTTGTTTACTACGCTGAACGGCAGTGTGGCGGGCGGGAACCGATGCAGTGCGTCGCCGCCGGTTAGCAGTGCTCTCAATGCCGTCTCGTTCGGCCAGGCCAGACTGAGCATCGCCTCAGCTAGGGGGGTAGGTACAAATCCTATCGTGATCCGCTGAAGAACGAGCCAATCCCGCAAGCGCTCTGGGTCCATCCGAGTCAGGTCGTCAGGCAGGTAGACACTCGCCCCAGCGGAGAGATACGGCCACAACTCCCAGACTGCGGCATCGAACGCAGGGCTGGCCAACTGCGTGGCTCGGTCCATGGGGTTCACTTGGAAGGCTCTCTGGTGCCACCTCACCAGGTTGGCAAGATTGCCATGCGTGACCGCGACCCCCTTGGGAACACCGGTCGAGCCCGATGTGTAGATCACATATGCGAGATGCTCAGACCGCCTCCCCGCACTAGATGACTCGTCAGGGGGCGTCGATATCTGTTTGTGGGTACCTAGCGCCAAGACCACGACTCGGCATCCACTTGGCGCTAATCCGACAGGGGTCTTTCCGTTGGTCACCAGGGCTGGAGCCCGAGTGTCCCGGAGCACGAAGTTCAGCCGTTCGATCGGGTATGAGGGGTCAAGGGGAGCGTAAGCACCGCCAGCCCGCATAATCCCTAGTGCTCCGACTGCAAAGTCAGGTGATCGCTCGATACAGAGCCCGACTGGGGTGCCGGTCTTTACCCCTACAGCTCGAAGTTGGCGCGCCAACTGGTCAGCCCGGCTGTCGAGCTCCCCGTACGAAAGGACGTCGGTGCCAGAGCAGACGGCGACCGCATCGGGGGCGGACGCGGCTCGCTGCGCCACCAATTCGGGGATCAGCATCTCGCTCAATCCTCGACTCCCCGCCCGATGGCCTGAGCGCGCATTGGGAGAAACAAAGCAACAAGCCCAACCGAATCGCCGGGGGTTCGGGGCGGCCAGCCGCCGCCTTCACGGTTCGTACCCAAACCACAGCAGTCGGCGACCCCCTCCTCAGAGGATGCACCCAAAGCTTCGTCTCTCCCTGCCGGTCCCACCGGATTGCTTGCCAATTGACGCGGGCCGCCTGGCCACGCGATCACCCAAGGGCCCTTCGACACCGCAATCAAAACACTTCCGTCAGCTCGGGTGCTGACTGCGGAGCAGCGCAATCACACACCGTTGCTGATTCGTTACATGATAGTCAGTTAGAGTTCGACTCTGGAGATCAGCCACGGCTGGCGAGCAAGTGGGGCCCATGCGATGGTCCAATCTCCGCGCCTCCCCGGATCTGCCGTCGCCTGCCAACTCAGTCGGACTTCGTCGACTCGCACGGTCCGCTCCGGCGTGGACTGTCACCTCCGCTCCCAGCTCGGGCAGGCGTCGGTTCCGGTCGCCTTCCGCCGCGAGCCCGGATCTAGCCGTCCTGACTCCAAGTTGGGAGACCGTCTCAGGTTACTGAGCCAATGATTCAGCGAGCCACTAGCGCGGCTGAGGGCCATCCATCTAAGAGCGGTCATCTCTAGCCCCAAAGGCGGGACGACGTGAAACAGGGCGAGCCACCGGCTGTGGCTCCGGAGCTACTTCATCAAGCAGGCGCAGATACGCCGCGATTGCCAGCCCCCAGGAGAATTGACGCGCCCGTCCAACAGCCGCGTATGCCAGTCTTCGCCGCAGGTCGGGGTTGGCCAGACGAGCCAGCGCTTGGCTGTACAGCGCGGGATCCTCCGAGGAGACTACTTCTCCGGCACCGCCAATCTGCCACCTAATCACTCGGGACCCGATCACGGGCAGTCCCGCGGCGAGAGCTTCGAACACCGCCATCCCGAACGGTTCGTAGCGAGTGGGACTAATCAGGACGTCGTGGACGAGCAGGATTCGGTCAACCTCAGCTGGGGCGACGAAGCCGACCCAGTTGATCCACGGCGGAATCGCGCGCCCCGCGAGCCCCGCACCGTCCTGGGACACGCCAACCACTGTGAGGGTCAGATTCTGCCCCGAGGCACTCGCCCTCTCACAGGCCGCCAATGCAATGTCCAGCCCCTTCTTGTAGGGTGCAGTGCCGATCCAAATCACCCTCAGGGCGCGGGCAGCCGGAGTCGAGGGACTCGCCGCGATTGCCTCCGGCGAGTCGCCCTGGCGTCGCGTCCGGTGGCGAGCAGAGGCGCTCTGCTGATCAACTCCGTTCGGGATGACCGTAACATGCCCCGCAAAGTCGAAGCGGCCGCGCGTCTCCTGCGCGACGCTGGGACTCACCGCGACCGTTGCATCTGCCCGTAGAGCGAGTCGCTGGAGAAGATCACTTCCCCAACTGAAAAGTCGCTGTGCGAAGCCGGCGGGGCCAGTCCGAGCGGGGGGGAGCGACTCCTCGGCGCGCACGCCATGCCAGACGACCACAGTGGGCCGCCTCGCAAGTCTGGAAACGATCAGCGGCCCCCACGCATACTCGGCGCCGTGTACCATCACCGCATCCACCCGTCGAGCCGTCCGACCCGCGAGTAGCACGGACGCGACCAGGTCGCCGAAGAGGGGTAACCGGGCAAGAGCGCTCCGCCCTCGGTAGGCCGAAACATGAACCGATCGCCAACTCTCCTCGTCGCCTCCAAGCCGAGTCATCAGCGCCTGCGCTACACGCTCAACTCCTCCCGGATAGTCGAGGGGGTAGCGAGTGGTCATGAGCACGACTCTTTTACGGCTGACATTCTGAGGCGGGGAAGACTCTGCGGGTGGCTCTAATGCGGTCATGGACACCGGTTTCACAATCCGGACCATGTTGGCCAGGCATACCGGACAGGTCCCGCGCGTGGCGAGCCTTCCGTTCTTGAACAGCGTCGGCCGGGGATCGGCAATCTCGCGCTCGGTATTGCACGCAAGACAAAGTCCTCTCACCGGGAAGAGGATCACCCGACGCGTGGCGAAGACCGCCATTGCCAACGCTCCAGCCAGGAGCACAACAATGTCCAGAACTCCCAGTTCGAAGAGCCAAAACCCCGGGACTGCTCCGTCGAGGGGACTAGATGTGGGCCACTCAAGGGCAGCGCTAACTACAGTACCGGGTACTCCTCCGACCGCGACACCAGTGACGATGGTGCTTGCGCTCACGGGAAGGCGCTGAATGGATGCCACCGCGTCGTTGAAGTACCCGACACTCGGCGGAGGCTCTGTTACCAGAGAGTGGTACGGGACCCCATCGATAGTCACGGTCGATTCAGCGGATTGGAGCTCCACCACTATCCAACGACTTCGGGAAGCCCCGTTCCAGACTAGGTGACTGTCCAGCGGGCTGGTTCCTGTCACCGACAAGTGGAGCGTCCCTTCCGATGAGATCCACGAAGCAGGGACCCGGTAGGTCATCACCGACCAGCCGGTAATCAGCCACCTTATGGCGGTTGGGGATATTGGGTCTGTTCCTTCGACGAGGTCAGGAGCGGCCTTGCCAGCTGCCACTTGAGAGACCCAATCAGGGCGCCCGAGAAGGACGCTCACCCACACCGACCGAATGTCGGCGCGCCTGGCTGACCATTTCGGGATAGTCACTATGTCCGTGGCGGCCGAGGCGTCGAGCGGCTTGCCAGCGTCAGTGGCGATGAATAACGGCTGAGCCTTGACCGTCAGGGTCATCGAGGGAGAGACCCTCGCCTGAGACGATGCGCTGATCAGAGTGGGCGAAAAGCTAATCACCGCGCCGTGCTCGGATCCGGCGACCTGGCCGGGCCGCGTGGCTGTGGTGCTGGCGAAATCCGCTAGCGAGGCCGGGCCGCCTGACCCGACCTCTCGCCAGAAGGTCGGTTGCAGAGACCAGGTCGCCAGGAACCCCGAGCCCAAGATTGCCACTGCTGCCGAAGCCCCAATCACCACGTTCCCGGAGCGACGGAGCTTCGGTGCCTTCCGCCGCGGCGAATTGGCCGTCGCGGCGGGGCGGAATAGGACCCAGAAGAGCCCTGTGACAATGATCAGCGCGCCGAGGCGCCCAGTTATGTTGGCTGCGAGGGGGCTCTGCGGAAATGCCCAGCCGGAGTTGTCCGACTTTATCCACATGTCATACCAATAGGATTGGAAGGTCCCCCCGTAGACCTTCAGCAGCCCTCCCGCCAGCTGGAGCAGAGGGCCCATCACAATGACGATCGGGCTCAGACCAACCCCGATACCGATGAGGCAAAGCCCACCCAGGGCAAGGTCTGAGAACTGTGGCAATGCGCCGGGATCCAATACGACGATCGATAGCAGGAGCCCCCCCGCCGCCACCACGCCCAGGCGCTGGCGCGCTATGGCACTGGACTCCTTCCGTGCTTTGATCGCGACAACGACAATTAGTCCCGCTCCTGCCAGCATGGCCGCAATGACCCAAAAGTGGCCGGGAGTGACGCCGAAGACACCCCAGAGTGATGCGCCGCCCGCTACCTGTCCTCCAGTGGCACTTCCCGAACCGGTGGTCACGCCGGCAGTTGAGGAAAGTCCAGAAAACAAGCTGGAGCGGCCGATGCTGCTGAAAAGAGAGGGACCGAAGCAGCCCACTAAAGCCACGCCTAGGCCCGCCACAAAGTGCGCGCCCTGCCTGCGGTTGATCAGGGCTGCATAAAGCCAAACGCCGACTACTAGCACCATAACCGCAGGCAGGAACTCGATTCCTATCCCCAGCCCAACGACGATCCCCGCCAGAAAGCATCGTCTGCGCACCAGGAGGTCCAGGGACAGTACGAAGGCGAGGATCGTGAGCGACTCGATCTGGCCATGGCCAGCGGAAACCCAGAGCGACACTGGGGAGAGCAGCCACAGGGTCGGTACCAGCTCCGGTCGCCGCATACCCAGACGGACTCCGAGATCCAGCAGGGTCAATCCGACCACCACGTCCGCAAGGACAAGCGGCAGTTTCCACGCTGTTGCGATCGCGGCAGCGCCGGACATCCCCAACTGTTCCAGCACGAAGCGAAGGCTCTGCGCTCCGAGTGCGAGTCCGGTGACGTCGAATCCAAACTTCCAGTGGTAGAGGATGGGGAAGCCCCATCGGAGCCATGCCTCGCTGGCGCCGGTCAGTGAAGCCAGATCGAATGGCTGACCAGACACGGGCATAAGCGCGATGGCAGCGACTAGGTGGACGATGATGGCTGCCAGCACGATTCGGGGGAGTTTGCGGCCGTGCTTCCTGACCACTCGGATGGAGTTCCTGCCTACCTTCAGCGGCGGGGCGCTCTCAACCACCTGAACTGCTCAATTCGTAACTAGGCCGGGTTCTCCCCTGGTCAACGCAACGTCCGTGCACGCATTGGAAAGGCGACGGCATGGACCGCGCCCTGATCCCAGCTGTTCGCGGCACCCGCCCCACACCAGAGTGGTGACCGCCCACGCTCGGCGACATTACCTTCGCCTATGGCCTGAAGCCCTGCGACTGAGTCCTAGTGCTCTCTCTGTAAGCAGTAGACACCGGCATGTCGCCCAGGCCAGGGCATTCACCGGAGAGTGGACCGTCCCCACGAGAGCCGCGTGCAGGAGGACCCGCACCGGGAGCGCGTCCCGACCTAGCGGTAGATGCACTCTCGCGACGTTGGTGCGCAGGTAGTCCTCTCGAAGTTCCCGGAAGCTCGTCACGACTTGGTAATACACTTCAGCGTCGGGCACGTAGGTCACTTCCCAGCCTGCGAGCTTGGCAACGTTCGCCACCACTCGATCACACGGAGCGAGAGAACCATCGGAGACATGCCAGGCCGAGCGGCGAACGGCCATCAGTCGTCCAATGGAAAGGAAATCATGGTTCGTTAGTTGACTCTTGATCTCGTGAAGGAAGAGCCCACTGAACTTGGCGGACCTCTCCACTAGCCCCCCCCCACCGACACAACCCACCGCAACAGATCGACCGGCTGCCACCCCCACATTTGGTCGGACAAAGACCTCCAGAAGCGCGGCCAATGCCCTTCCGCTAACCTCGCAATCGGCGTCAACGAAGACGACCACGGGTGCCGTCGTTGCCTGCACCCCGCGCATCCACGCCGCCGTTGGCCCTTGGCGTGAGTCCTGCCGGAGCACCGTGGCCCCGCAAGCGCCGGCCACCGCCGCAGTGTCATCAACGCTCGCGTCATCAACGACGACCACTTCCAGGGCTGCCACACCCACCCAGTTGAGGGCTCGGCGGATGCTCTCCAGGCAACGGCTTATACCGAGTGCCTCGTTGCGAGCTGGAATAACTACCGAGACAGCCGGTCCGCCAACTAGCGCCGGGTCACGGGGCGACGCAGCACCCGCAGCTGCTACCAATCTCGAGCCACCACGCTCCAGCGAACTGCCAGTCAGCCGAGCCAGGACCGCGGGTCCGTTCGCTATCATGCCAGGGTCTACCAGCAACTGGTCTTCCCGCCCAGACCAGCTAGTCGGCTGGGGCCAGCCGTGACCTAGACGAGCGCCGATGCGACTCATGCGGCGCTCTGCCCAGCCACCTGGTCGGGAAAGAGCGCGAGAAGATCGTCCGCCGCTCTCTGCCACGTGTACCCCGTAGCCCGCTGGCGGCAGGCTCGCGAGTACGCGATCCATGTCGGTTGGTCCTTCATCAGAGCCGCGGCAGCATCTCCCAACGCCTGTGGGTTAGGTCGGGTGAGAATGCCAGTCCGGCCGTCTACCACTGCGTCCCGCAAGCCTGGGACGTCGTACCCAACTGTCGGTACCCCGTGCAGCGCTGCTTCGATCGCGACGATACCCCACCCCTCGCGGGTTGCCGGCAAGAGGAGGATGTCCGAGCGGGCGAGGAAGGCCGACTTTATCGCGGCCGGCACGAATCCGTGGACTGTGACCCCGGGAGCCCTCAGGCGCCGCAACCGATCAAGCAAATAGCCGTCCCCAACAACGTCCAGGGTTGCGGCTGGGAAGGCGGTACGGATACGGGCAAAGGCCTCGATCGCCTCAGCAGGGCGCTTGGTCCTGACCAGCCGGCCGATGAAGATCACTCGAGGGGACCGGCTCAGCGAGCGCGGCGTCATCTGAGAAACGGCGTCCGCTCCTGGCGGCACGATCCCCACCGATGTCACCCCACGCAGGAAAAGGTCCTCGGCGGTTGACTTTGAGTTAGCGACCACCCGTGCGCCGCTGATACGTCGCAGCCAGTGGGGTTCCACCACGCGCCGGCCGATCCAGCTAACTGGAAATGGATACTCCTGCTCCCACACGTCGTCGGCGATCTGGTGGTAAAGCACCAGCGCCCGGTCCCCTACAACTTCGTGAGCAAAGAAGGGTCGGGTACTCACGGACTCCAGCACCCAGTCAAACTCATTGCCGTTCTCCAGCAAGTACTGCCTGGCGCGTCGGAACACAGTAGACCGGGTTCCGACTGCAACCACCCTGACCCCGGCTGACCCCGCGGCGTCATCCCCGGTGTCGCCTGACGCGCGCGGCACGAGAAGGGTTACCGAGTGCCCTTGCAAGGACCACGCGGCGGCGACTCGAGTTACGTAGTGCTCAGCACCACCGGCGCCTCGATCACCTACATGCTTCCAATTGAGGATCAGAATCCGCACGGCTAGGCTCTCACCGACTCGCCAGCATGGACCGCTTCGCCCTCCGGCACCAAACGACGGGCCATCACCGCCTTCGCAAGCCCGGCGGTCAGGGATCCCATCACCATCGCGATGCCTGGGCACGCCGCCAACTCCAGGGCAGTGTGGGCCCAAGCCGTGCAGAGCACCAGCGCTAAGACTAGACCCGCCCCCAGACCGACGAGTACTGGCCAGACGATATGGCGCCGAGCCACTGCCGTCCAGCACACGAAGCCCACAACCGTCGTGACGGCCGCCGAAATCCCAAGATCGAACAGGAGTAGCGCGCTCGGGTGGAACTCGGATCCGTACAGCCGCGGCATGAGAGAAGGGCCGAGCAAGCCTAGGCCCAAGATGCCAATACCAGCGACCACCGCCGTGGCCAGCAGTCCGACCAGCGCTGCCTGATGGTCGCGACCGCGGGCCAGGGTTGGGTAGAAGCCCGTCACCACCGGTGCGGTCGCCCAGATGATTCCTCCCGCCAACAGCTGGGCAGCCGCAAACTCACCCGACTGGTGCGGGTTGAGCTGATGGCGAGCAGCCAAGACGGGCAGCGTCCAGATCCCCCAGAGCCCCCCTGCGATCAGAGCACCCAGGCCCCCTCGCAGCATCAGACCGGGCTCTCCCTTACTGGTCTCAGGCTTGAGCGCTAACGCGTCGGGGTCTCCCGATGCCGAGGTCCGATCACCGATGCGCAGCAGCGCAATCCGCACCAAAAGCGCGAGCACGACGGGCACCAGCGATGCCACAAGGGCGCCGACGACCGTCCCCGGGCCGTGCCCCAGAAGGGACCCGAGCACTAGTCGCAATAAGGTGCTGCCGATGCCGATCAGGGCCACCGCTCGGAAGCGGCTCCGTCCGACCAACAGCCCGGCAGGTGCAGCAGCGAGCACCGTGGCGCCGAGTAGCAATGCGGTAAGCAGTACCGGGCCCACCGAGTGGATGTGAAGATAGGCAGCCAGCGGCGCTGCTCCCACCAAGACCGCGAGGCTTAGGGTCATCCACGGCGCGACTCCCAAGAAAGCAGGGCGCAGAAGCCTGGCACCGGATGGTCGGATGGCGGCCAAGTGGGCCACGGCGTACTGCGAACCAGTCGCCAGGAATCCGGCTACGGTGGCCAACATTAGCAGCGACCCCACGGCCCCGTAGGTCGCTGCTCCCCCACCTCGCGCAACCAGCAGATTGAACACAAGGTTCCCCGCTCCGCCGATCAGCCCTGCCCCCAACAGGAGCCCGCTGGCACTAACCGCGCGTCGTGTTTCGGAGCCCAGCGATCGCCATCTCACGCGCACTACCTGATGACGCCGGCGGGGTCGCCCTGCCCAACATCCAGTGCCTCGCGGCCCCCGACAGCATTGCGGTCGTACCAGTGCCGCAATCGAAGTCGGTAGAAGATCGCCGCCGTATCCCAGAGCACCCTGGCCACCGCGGTTACCCCGGTTGTGGTCTCGAAGGCGTAGTTGATGCGGACCGGCGCCTCGATCAATCGCCGGTAACCGAAGTGCCGGGCCAATGCCAACAACTCCACGTCGAAGGCGAAGCGCTTGACCAGGGCCACGTCCACCACCCGGGTGGCCACTTCGCGCCGCATCACCTTCAATCCAGTCTGGGTATCGGTCACGTTGAAGCGGAAGAGCAGACGAAGCAAGGCTTGGAAGGCCCGGGACTGAAGGCGTCGGAAGAATGGGTAGCTGACCTCACTCATGGGGTGGCGTTTGCTCCCGATGACGATGTCCGCCTGGTAGAGTTGGAGCAGGCTCACCATCCTGCCGATCTCTTCAGGGGCGATCTCCATGTCGGCGTCGATGATGGTGACCACCTCCCCCCGTGTCTGGGCTAGCCCGTAGCGGAGGGCGAAGCCCTTGCCCCGGTTGCGATCGTAGCCCACCACTCGAACCTGGGCTGACTGACAGCGGCGGGCGGCTCTAGAGGTCGCTTCGTCCCCATCCACCACCACCACCACCTCCCAGGTGGTTCCGGTCGCCCCCAGCGCAGCAGTCAGGCGACCCAGGCTGGCTCGAATCCCGTCACCTTCACGGTAGGCGGGAACCACCACGCTCAATGCCGGGGTAGAGCGAGGCTGGAATTCCCACGAAGCCTCCCGGCGGGGCCGCATCGGAACTCCCATTTGCGGGGAGCTGAGCAGTCCACCGGCCACCGGTGGCTGGCTCATGTCCTCACCGACTGACGACACAGGAACGGTCCCTTGGTCCGCGGACCGGAACGCGATCGCACCGGGCTTCGCGTCTCAGTGCGCACTGCCTTTCCCTGTGTCAAGCCGATCTCCCTTTGGAGCGATCAGCCAATGGCGACTGTGAGGTCACCCCCGCCCACCGAACCCACTTCCATCGACCGGACCGTGCCTCTCCTTTTGCCCACGCACAGTTTAGTCACATATGTTACGGGGACGTAAAGGATTGACGAGCTTGTTACAGGAGCTCTAACCTACCTGTCTCATTCTGCTCCAAGACTTTGCCCGGATTGGACCGGGCGGATTCCCTGCTCCGGCCATAGAGACGGGCTCTTCCAGGCCTGGTTGAGGGCCCCAGCCGGATGTGTCGGGCGGTGACCGCGCCCATCGTCTGCCCCGGTGCCGCTGCAGGCTTCGGTGGCGGACCCCACCTTGAGAGTCCCATTATCGCGGAAGTCATTCAAGACCGAAGGAACTTCATGGACCGTCCCCGCTACTCCCCGATCCGCGACTACGGGATCATTGGCGACCTCCACAGCGCCGCCCTGGTCGACCGCTTAGGCTCGATCGACTGGTTCTGCGCACCTCGGTTCGACAGTCCATCGGTCTTCGCCCGGCTGCTAGACGCGGACAAGGGCGGCTCCATGAGCGTGGTGCCCGACGGCCAATACATCGCCGACAGCCGGCGCTACCTGCCCGGGACAAACGTGCTGGAGACCGGCCTGAGCAGCCCCCAGGGCCGCCTGGTGATCACCGACTTCATGGTGGCCAAGGAGCAGATGCACCAGCGCGACGATGACCACATCTTGGTGCGCCATCTGGAGGCGCCGGACGGGGCCCTGGCGGTCACAGTGAGGGTCGACGCCCGCTTCGACTACGGCCGCCGAGTGCCCGGGGTGGAGATCGGAGGCGACGGCCACTGCCTGATCCTCAGCCACGGGAACCTCCACCTTCACTTCGATGGGCCGGGACAGTGGGAGCGTCAGGAGAGGGCGCTGGTGCAGCGGGTCGAGCTGGCGGCGGGCAAGCCCAGCTCCATCCTGCTCCGCTACGACGGGGAGAAATCCCACCATCGCGAATACGACCCCATGCACCTCCTCGCTCTCACCAAGCGGTTCTGGGAGGACTGGATCAAGCGCTGTGAGTACGACGGTCCCTACCTGGACCTGGTCTTCCGGAGCGCTCTGGTACTCAAGCTCCTGATCTACGCCCCCGAGGGATCGATCGTGGCCGCGCCCACCACCTCCCTTCCGGAATGGATCGGCGGCCAACGGAACTGGGATTACCGTTACAGCTGGCTGCGCGACTCAGCCTTTCTCCTCTACGCCCTGCAGCTGCTCGGGTACCAGGAAGAGGCGGCCAACTTCATCGGCTGGCTGGAGAGGGTCCACCAGGGCCACCCCAACCACTTCCAGATCATGTACGGGATCGACGGGCGGACCGACATCACCGAATCGGAACTGACCGAGCTGGACGGGTACCAGGGCTCCCGGCCAGTCCGAATCGGCAATGGGGCCGCCGATCAGAAGCAGCTGGACATCTACGGAGAGGTGCTCGACTCCGCCTACCTGCACCTGCGCTTCGGCAAGGCCAAGGCCGCCCCCATGCGCAGCACCCTGGTGGCGATGGTGGACCAGGCCATGGAGGAATGGGAAGAGCCCGACAGCGGCATCTGGGAGGTGCGGGGCGGGCTCCAGCAGTTCGTCTATAGCAAGCTGCTCTGCTGGGTGGCCTTGGACCGGGGCATCAGCCTGAGCCGGGAACTCAAGGTCGACCAGGTCCGTCGCGACCGCTGGGTCTGGACCAGAGAGCAGATCCGCCACACCATCCTGACCAGGGGCTGGAGCGAGAAGCTGGGCTCCTTCCGCCAGGTCCTCGACGAGGATCAACTCGACGCCACCTCCCTGATGATCCCTCTGCTCCGCTTTCTGCCCCCTCTCGACCCCCGGATGCGCCAGACGGTCAAGACGATCCAGCACGATCTCACCGACCAGAACGGTTTCGTCTACCGCTACCGGCGCGACGACGGTCTGGGGGTCAGCGAGGGGACCTTTCTGCTGTGCTCCTTCTGGCTGGTCGACAACCTGGCTCTCCAGGGGCAGGTGGTCCCGGCCAGGGATCTCTTCGAACGGCTCACCGCTCACGGCAACGACCTGGGCCTGTTCTCGGAGGAACTGGACCCTGACTCAGGGGAGTTGCTGGGCAACTTCCCCCAGGCCTTCACCCACCTGGCCATAGTCAATGCCGCCGCCCACCTGGAGCGTGCCGCCCAGAACCGGGGCCCACTGACAAGGGAGCTGACGTAAGCGGTCCCCGACCAGCCGGAGACCGGAGTCGGCACAATTGCTAGGTGGCAATCCTGGAGTTCGACTTTGACCCGGTCGACGAGATCACCGTAGGCGTCGAAGGCGAGCCCGGCTCCCGGATCTTCTTTCTCGAGGGCCGCCAGGGGTCGCGGCAGTGCACGGTGATGGTTGAGAAGATTCAGCTCCAGGAGCTGGGAGGACAGCTGCTCCAGCTGCTCGAACCACCGACCGGCCTCTCCGGGGCGGCACCTAATCCAGTCACCCATCCCGGGGACCCCCCGGGCTGGCGGGTCGGCAACATCCAGCTCTCGCTGGACGAGGAGGGAGGCCAGTGCACCCTGCTCCTAGAGGAGCGGCGGCAGCTGCCAGCGCTGGAGGGCGAGGAGGAAGTGGCCACCCTGGAGGAGATAGGCGAGCTGGCAGAAGCTGCCGAGGATGACGACCCCGAGCTTCGAGCTGCCCGGCTCGTCGCCACCATCGCCCAGGTCCGGGCACTTGCCGAGCGCGCCTTGCAGGTGATCGAGGGTGGCCGGGCGATCTGTCCCCTCTGCCACTTGCCGATTGGCCCCAAGGGCCACGTCTGTCCGGCCAGCAACGGCCACCATCGGGCCTGAGGCCGATCTCGTATAGCATGGCCCGCGGGTCAGGCCGCTCGACACCGCCAGATCAAATCGCCAAGGAGGAGCCAGGCTAGATGGGAGCGAGATGGAACCTGGGGATCAGGCTGGCCCTACCGGGCGCCCTGTTGAGCCTGGCTCTCGTTCTCACCGGCTGCGGGGGGTCGCTCGATTCCGGGGTGACCCCGACCAGCAGCCCGCAGACTCCGGCCACAGCCTCCACCAGTCCCACCGCTACTCCTAGCCCAACCGCCTCGGCATCGGCCTGCGTTTCCCCTGGCGATACGGAAGCGACCTATCAGCTGCCGGGAGCCAAGGTCCTGGCAGGTGATCTCCAGATCAAGGACACCACAGTGGGAACCGGAGCCAAGGCCAAGGCGGGCGACACGATCGAGGCCAACTACGTCGGGTCGCTTCCCGACGGCACCGTCTTCGGCAGCAGCTCCAAAGCCAAGCCGTTCAGCTCCAAGCTGTCCACCAGCCAGGTGATCGCCGGCTGGGTGGAGGGCATCCCCGGAATGCGGGTCGGCGGCACCAGGGAGTTGGTGCTCCCGGCGGCGCTTGCCTACGGTTGCACCGCCTACGGCAAGGTACCGGCCGACTCCACTCTGATTTTCAAGATCACCCTACTCAAGGTCAGCTGAGGGGCGATATCGCTCCGGGAGCATCCCGGCGACCGCCGCCTGGATCTCGCGGCTGACGGCACCTGGGTCCTTACCTAACGGATGAAACGGCCGACCCAGCCGCAGCGAGATTGCCCGGCGCCGGGGAACCAGACGATGCTTGGGGAGCGCTTCTTCCGTGCCCCAGATGGCGCAGGGCAGGACGGTGGCGCCCGAGCGTAAGGCCAGGTACCCGGCCCCCGCCTCGAACTCCAGCATGCCCCCCGGGGGGGCCCGGTGGCCCTCCGGGAAGAGCAGCAGCGCACCTCCCGAACCCAGCACCGCCAGCGCCGACCGGATCGCCACCCGGTCGGGCATGCCCCGCCTGACCGGAATGCAGTTGCAGCGCAGAAGAAAGGCGCGCATCACCGGGTTGGTGTAGAGCTCGGCCTTGGTCAGGGCATGAATAACCCGCGGCAGAATGGCGGCGTAGACCAGGGGGTCGAAGTTGGACACGTGGTTGGAGCAGATCAGCAGCGGACCCTGCCCGGGCACGTTGGTCAGACCCTCCAGCTGAAGTCCCCCCTTCGCCGACACCCGGACGGTGAGCCGCAGGAGAGCCCGGGTCAGGTCGAGCAGCGCCGACTGCCGGCCGTCCAGACGAGCGCCCGGCATCGACAGGTGTCCTGGCGCCCGACTCCCGTCTGGTCCCCGGTTCAGGTCGCTGCTCGGGCCGGGGCTGAGCGCCATGCCCATCTCTCCTGTTTTGTGCTTGGAGGGGTGTGCCCCCTGGTGGGTTCGAACCACCGACCGTCGCCTTAGAAGGGCGCCGCTCTAATCCACTGAGCTAAGGGGGCGTCGCTCCGGGCCATTTTGCCGCTTGGAGATCCGATCTCGCGGGCTCTCGCGCCCCACCACCGCTTCCGCGGATCTGGAGGATCCATGGCGACTCCTTACGATGGCTCCAGTGACCGACTCCTCCCCCGCCCCAACGCTCACCCGGTGCTACTTGGCCCGCCACTGCGATGTGGCCAATCCCGACGGCATCCTTTACGGCCATCTGCCCAACTTCAGCCTCAGCGCCAAGGGCCGCCAGCAGGGGGCGATCATGGGCCAATACTTAGCCGGCATGGGCGTCCGCGCCATCTACACAAGCCCCCTCCAGAGGGCCCAGGAAACCGCGGATCTGCTGGCCAGCGAGCTCTCCCCCGCTCCCCCGGTGCTGCTGCGCCCGGAGCTGGTCGAGGCCGAGTTCGGCCGCTACCTCCAGGGCACCCGATACCGGGACGTCCTCTGGCGCAAGCCGCGCTGGTGGGTCCACATGGTCTGGCCGGGGTTGGTACCGGGGGACGAATCCATGGGAGCCATGGCCCGACGGGTGGGCAAGGTCATCTCCGAGGGTCTCCAGGAGCACCCCGGGGAGGCCTTCGTCTGCGTCAGCCACGGCGATCCTATCCAGGCCTTCTGGGCGACCGCCGACCGCCGGATGCCCTGGGCTCTCCACCGGCTACAGTGCTCCAAGGGCGGCCTGCTGGAGCTGCGGTACCGCGGACAGGAGCTGGAGAGCAAGCGCTACCTATCGCCCCAGGAGCTGGCCACCGTCGTGGCTGGTACGTCGGTGGACACCGCCTCGGCCGCAGTGGCCCATCCCAGCTGACGATCCTCTCAGGCCGGATCAGGCGGGCGGCTCGTCCTCGCGGCGTGAGGGCCCCGTCGGGATGACCGGCGGCCGCCCCGGCCGCAGCAGCGAGAGAGCACCCCGAAGGGGGTCAAAGTGGCGGTCGGTCACCCTCTCCTTGAGCGGAATGATGGAGTTGTCGGTGATCTTGATGTGCTCAGGGCAGACCTCGGTGCAGCACTTGGTGATGTTGCAGAGGGCGATCCCAGCCTCCCCGTGAAGCTGGGGGATCCGGTTGGCGACATCCTTGGGGTGCATCTCCAGGGAGGCCATCCGGACCATGAAACGAGGCCCGAAAAAGCGCTTGGTGCCGTCGTGCTCCCGGAGCACGTGGCAGACGTCCTGACAGAGGAAGCACTCTATGCAGCGCCGCTGCTCGCTGACCCTCTCGATGTCCTGCTGATAGATCACGAAGGGGGCGTGCTCACCCTCGGGTGGCGTGAAGGGCTGGATCCGGCGGTTGACTTCGTAGTTCCAGCTCACGTCAGTGACCAGGTCTTCGATCTTGGGGAACACCTGCATCGGCCTGACTGAGATCTCGGAGGCTGTCTCCAGCACCTGATCGACCCTGGTCTTGCACATCAAGGACGGCCGACCGTTGATCTCAGCGCTGCACGAGCCACACTTGCCCGCCTTGCAATTCCAGCGGCAGGCCAGATCCGCTGTGCCGTTGGCCTGGATCCAGTGGATCGCGTCCAGCACCACCATTCCTTCGATCTGGGGCACCGAGAAATCCTGGAGGTCGCCGCCGGCCGCGTTGCCCCGCCAGACCTTGAACGTCACCTTGCGGTCGGTGGAGCCGTCCTCGTAGGCGATGCGCAACTTGGTCGGCCGCTCATCCTCCGGCGATGACTCGACCGTGGGCACCGGCCGGCCCTTGAGCTTGGCCTGCAGCTTGGCCTCCGCCGCGTCCGCGATGGCGGTCGCCGCCACCCGGGTCTCCCCCTCGGTCAGCTTGCGCAGGTTCTCCGGCATCGGTGGAAGGGGGACCCTGACCACCTCCATCCGACCGTCCGACCCCAGCCGGGTGACCAGGTTGACCTTGCCCAGCTCGGGGTCGCGGTCCAGGTAGTCGAGCCTCCACTGAGATCCCCGGCTCTCCCTTCGCTCCAAGGCGGAGCGCACGATGGCCTCGCTGATGGTCAGCATGAAGAGGTCGTCGCGAGCTCCGCTGAAACCCGGGTTGTAGGCAGGGGTACCAGGTACCCGGATCCGCTTGGCCCGGGCCTGCAGCTCCAGGATCTCCTCCAGGGTGTCCCGCAAGGAGTCCTCGGTGCGGGCGATCGCGGCCCCCGACTGCATAGCGTTCTGCAATGCCCGATGGAGCTGGAAAGGGTCCTCGCCACTCCCCCCGGAGAGGGGCCGGAGCAGCAGCTCCTTCTCCGCCTCGACCTCCGACTCACGAATCCGGGGCATCAGGTTGCGGGAGCGCGCGTACTCCGCGGCCGCCTCTCCGGCCCGCCGACCGAAGACCAGGATGTCCCCCAGAGAGTTCCCGCCCAGTCGGTTGGCCCCGTGCAATCCGGCCGCCACCTCACCGGCCGCGTAGAGACCGGGGACGTTGGTGGCAGCCGTCTCGGCCTCGACGTTGACCCCGCCCATGGTGTAGTGGATGGTGGGCGCCACCTCCATGGCCTCCTTGGTGATGTCCACCCCGGCCAGGCTGTGGAATTGCTCGTACATCGAGGGCAGCCGGCGCTTGATGGTCTCTTCGCCGATGTGGGTCACGTCCAGGAAGGCGCCGCCATGCGGCGATCCCCGGCCCGCCTGCACTTCCTTGAAGATGGATCTGGCCACGATGTCCCGCGAGGAGAGGTCCTTCTTGATCGGGTCGTAGCGGGCCATGAAGCGCTCGCCGAGGCTGTTGCGCAGGATCCCCCCCTCGCCGCGAACCCCCTCGGTGACCAGAATCCCCCGTGCCCCCGGCGGCCAGACCATCCCGGTCGGGTGGAACTGGACGAACTCCATGTCCTTGAGCTCGGCACCCGCCTGGTAGGCCATGGCGGCTCCGTCTCCGGTCCCCTCCCAGGAGTTGGAGGTGATCAGGAACATCCGGCCCCAGCCGCCGGTGGCCAGCACCACCGCCTTGGCCCGGATCACCACGAACTCCCCGGTGGCCCGGTCGTAGCCGAAGGCGCCGGCGATCCGGTCACCATCCTTGAGCAGCCGGGTGAGGGTCGTCTCCATGTGGATCGTCACTCCATCGGTGTGCACCAGGCGGTCCTGACAGGTCCGGATCAGCTCCAGCCCAGTGCGGTCCCCGATGTGGGCCAGCCGCCTCCAGGAGTGGGCTCCGAAGGCTCTCTGGCTGATCCGCCCCTCCTTGGTGCGGTCGAAGACCCCTCCCCACTCCTCCAGCTCGATGACCCGATCGATCACCTCGTGGGCGTAGAGCTCGACCATCCGCCAGTTGTTGAGCATGGCCCCGCCCCGGAGGGTATCCCCGAAGTGAACCTCCCAGGAGTCGTCCCCGTCCAGGTTCCCCATCGCGGCCGCGATCCCCCCCTCGGCCATCACCGTGTGGGCCTTGCCTAGGAGCGACTTGCAGACAACCCCCACCCGGGATCCCTGCTCCGCCGCGGCGATGGCGGCCCGCATGCCCGCTCCGCCCGCTCCCAGCACCAGGACGTCGTAATCGGCCTCGATGGTCAAGGGTGCGACAACTCAGAAGCCCAGGTGGGGGTCATGGATGACTCCGTACTGGAGCAGCCGGATGTAGACGTCGGTGATGATCAGGCTGAAGAGGCTGAGCCAGGCGAAGATGGAGTGGCGAGCATTGAGCCAACTGGTTCCCTTCCAGAGCTGGCGACGCTGGGTCCCGGCCAGGACGCAGGAGAAGCAGTCCACGCTGCCACCCACCAGATGGCGGAGGGAATGGCAGCCGAAGGTGTAGCCGGTCAAGAGCACGATGTTCACCAGCATCAGAGCCGTCCCCAACCCGAAGCCGAAATGACCGTGGTAGGAGAATGCCCGGATCGCGTCGATCCAGAGCACCACCACGAATCCCACCGCCAGGTACATGAAGAAGCGGTGCAGGTTGTTGAGGATGAAGGGCAGCTTAGCCTCGCCCCGGTAGGCCGTCCCCCGGCCGGTGGGAGCGATGGCAGCCAGCTGCGAGGGCTCGCCCTTGGCGCAGGCGGGGGGGTCGGCAAAGAAGGAGCGGTAGTAGGCCTTGCGGTAGTAGTAGCAGGTGGCCCGAAACCCGAGCGGAATGTAAAAGATGAAGAGCGCCGGGGAGACCGGAGTGCGCCCGAGCGCCACCTGCGGAGAGTAGAACGGCGACAGGTACTGGTGAAACTGATCGCTGTGGAAGAACACGATGGTCCACAGGCTGTAGAGCCCGAAGAAACTGAGCCAGGCCACCACGTTGGCCGGGTACAGCCACCAGAGCTGCTTCAGCTGGGCCCGGCGCGCGCGACCCAGGCCCAGGCTGGCGGCCATCAGCCCAGGACCGCGATGGTCTCTCGCACCGCCTCCGCCGAGCGGACCAGCTCAGCCCGCTCGGCCTCGGTCATCGCCATCTCGATGACCTCCCCCGCACCCGCCCCGGTGAGCTTGACCGGGACCCCCATCACAACACCCTCCAGGCCGTACTCACCTTCCAGGCGGACGGCACATGGCAGTATCTGACCCCGATCGAGCAGGATCGCCTCCACCATCTGGGCCGCCGCGGCGGAGGGTGCGTAGTAAGCGCTGCCGGTCTTGAGGTGGCGGACGATCTCCGCCCCACCGTCGCGGGTGCGTTGCACGATCTCCTCCAGACGCTCGGCGGGGATCAGCTGGCCGACCGGCACCCCGGCCACCGTGGTCAGCCCTCGAAGCGGAACCATGGAGTCGCCGTGGCCTCCTAATACGTAGGCCTCGACGCTGCGCACCGAGACCTCCAGCTCCGCCGCCAGAAAGGTGCGAAAGCGGGCCGTGTCCAGGACCCCGGCCATCCCGATCACCCGGGTACGGGGCAGGCCACTGACTCGTAGGGCCAGCTCGGTCATCACGTCCAGCGGATTGGTGACGATGATCAAGACCGCGTCCGGGGAGTGCTCGATAACCGAGGCAGTCACCTCGCCGACGATCTTGGCGTTGGCGTTGACCAGGTCGTCCCGACTCATCCCCGGAGTGCGGGCCCGTCCGGAGGTGATCACCACCACCCGGGAGTTCTTGGTGATCGCGTAATCGGTGCTGCCCACCACCTGGCTGTCGTATCCGACCACCGGCCCCGCCTGCAAAAGGTCGAGCGCTTTGCCCTCGGCCAGCCCCTCAACCACATCGACCAGGGAGACATCGACCAGATCGAGCTCCGCCAAGCGCTGGGCCAGGGTCGCTCCCACGTTCCCAGCGCCGATCACCGAGACCTTCTCCCTCATGGGACCTCCCAGAAGTGGGCGCGGCTCACCCAACTGAAACCTGATCTCCTCCAATGATAGGGATCCCGATCACTTCGCCTCAGCTCAGGCCCCTGGGTTGCGGAGGCTGCGCCGACGGCAGTCCTCGATCGCCGCCATTGCCGCCATCCGTCCCTCCCAGCCGCCCACCGAGACCTCCTTCTGGTCCTCCAACTGCTTGTAGGTCTCGAAGAAGATCTCGATCTCCCGCAACCAGTGGGGGGCCAGGTCGGCCAGCTCCTTGATCGTGTCGAAGCGAGGGTCCCCGGCGGCGACGCAGAGCAGCTTGATGTCGGTACCGTGCTCGTCCGCCATGTGCAGCAACCCGATCGGGCGGGCCGGCACCGAGCAGCCGGGGAAGGTACCCTCCTCCACGATCACCAAGGCGTCCAGAGGGTCGCCGTCCTCGGCCAGGGTTTCCGGGACGAAGCCGTAGTCGGTCGGGTAGTGGACTGAGGAATGCAGTACCCGATCCAGCCGCACCCGGTGAGTGCGGTGGTCCATCTCGTACTTGTTGCGGCTGCCCTTGGGGATCTCGATGACCACCTCGATGACATCGGTCTGGTCCGGCATCTTCTCCCGACCTCCTGAACTGGCGCCAATACCGAGACTAGGCCCGCCTCTCCTCAGCCGCCGCCGCCCGGGCTCCTGGACCCTGGCGCAGGACTTGCTACGAGGGTTGGACGGTCGCTCTCTGGCTGGGCCCTGATGTCTGATCCTCGCCCGAGTGCCCTGACCATTGTCAGGTGCAGCCGCCTCGCCGGTTGGGAGCTGGTCCCAGCCTGCCTGCACCAGGCGCCTCGATCCGGTTCAGAATTTGCTGTGCCACGGGTAGTCGGCCTGGAGCAGGCTTGTCGGGCCGGAACCAGGTCACCTCGGCCGCGGGCTAGCCGCCGGCGATCACCGCCGAGCTGCTGAGGGGTTGGCCGCTGGCATCCTCAGCCACCACTTGGACCAGGGCCGGCGCCGCAGTGAGGTGAACTGTGGTCTGAAACCCACTTTTCTTCACAGTCGCCAGGGGAGTCAGGTTGGCGGCGTCTGGGCCCCCTAGGACCTCCCACTTTCTGGTCTGGGTGGAGCCGTTCCAGCTGGCGTAGACGGTCAGTCCGCCTCCGGCCTCCTTGGCTGTCGCCACTGACGGCGGGGTGGTCGGAGTCCCCACCCAGTCGAAGAGGTAGGCGCGGTAGCTGGTGACGGTCTTTCCGAAGTAGGCGTCGAAGAGCAGCTTGCCGTTCCTGCTGAATTCCGAGGTGTAGCTCCCCGATCCCCAGCCGACGAACACATCTCCATCGGCCAGGAACTGGACGTTGCCCTGAGCCGGGACCAGCAAGCCCTTGTGTTTGTACGCCCGCTCCAGGGTGGCGGTCCGGTTCTTGAAGTCGAGGTGGAGCACAATGGCTCGCGCCGGGGCGTCCTTGGGGCTGGAATCCTCGTCATCGAATATGGAGATCTGGTCGGGGCCGTGCTTCTCAGCGTTGTGCTGAAGGGCGAAGCTGGCGCCGCTGCCCAGCTTGAAGCTGCTCTGCTTGCCCCCCAGCCGCCAGAGCACCTTACCGGTGGCTTTAGCGACTGCGTACACGGTGCTGGTGTTGCGCGACGAGATGAGCACGGTGCCCGATCCCACCGGATCGATCCCGTTGACATGAAAATAGTCGTAGGCCGTGGAGGCCGCGTAGGCAGTGGCTGAGAGCTCCAAGGGAACATGGTCCAGACTGTGCCACTCGAAGAGCACGTTGCCGGTCGCGACGTCCACCTGCTGCACGATCCCGTCCAGCACCGCTCCGTTCTTGGGCCCGCCGTCGGACTTCACGTTCCAGCCGATTGTGTTGAAGGCGGTCATCCAGGCGGTGCTCCCCGAGGCCGAGAGCTCGAACTCATGCAGATCCGCCGAGTAGCCGTTGCCCGGCTCGATCGTCCTGATGACTTGGTAGGAGGAATTCATGATTATGTCCTCCCCAATTCCGTGGCCGTTGATGATCATGCCCTGCCAGTAGGTCAGGACCGGCTCGCCCTGGTAGGTCTGGACCTTGAAGTCCGCGGCCACCACCTCCGGCGGCAGCGGCTGGAACCAGACCACCTGGCCCTTGCCGTTCACGATCATCGGCCCGCCTAGCTTGGTGCCGCCCTGGGGAGACTCGAAGACGTATCCGCCCCCCAGCGAGGAGGGCACGGTGACTTTCAGCTTGGGCACCTTCACCCCCGGCATCGAGGCGTAGGTGGTGGTCGGCTGGTCCAGGGCAGGGGTGGGGGTGGAGCTGGCAGCGGGCGCCTTGGCGAGGGGCCCGGCCGGGATTGCCACCACGAACTGAAAGGAGGTTCCCCCTGCGCCACAGATGGAATGGCCGGCGCTGACGGTCACCGTCTCGCCGGCAGCGAATTTGTCGGTGGGATAAAAGCTGGCGCCGTCCTGGTCCGAGTCCGCCACCCATCGTCCGCTGTGCACCCCGGTCACCGAGCCGGTGACCGTCACCCCACCAGCGCTGATCACCGCCGGCGAGATGTGACGAAAGCTGATCTGCGTCGTCGGCGAGGCCGTCTTGGTGCCCGGGCTGGGGTAGACGCTCACCCCGGAGCAGGAGGCCGCAGTCGCCAGGGGTTTGGTTTGGCCAACCGGAGATGCCGGGGTGGCGACGGTGGCACAGGACGCCAGCAAGGGGGCCAGCGCCAGCAACACCCAGAATCTGAAGCGATCTCCGCGAGAAACCGGCGAGCGGAGCATCGTGCTGTCGCGGATCATCGAATGGGCCATCCGGAGGGGCAGGCTACCAGAGCGGTGATCGAACCGGCTACCCAAGTTACCGCTTCAGCCAGCAGTCCGTTTGCGGTCGGCGTTCTTCTCCGCCGCGGTCAGCACCCGAGACGCCACGTCCGAGCGGATCCAGAGCTCCCCGTCGGCCGACGCCTGCACCTCGGTGTATCCCTTCTGAAGCACGGGCAGGATCGCCCCGTACTCGGTGTAGGAATTACTGGTCACCAGGACCACCACCGGTCGGTCCGTCTCCACCCGCCGCAGCAGCGCCTGGTTACCCAGCAGTTGGCTGTTTTCGTAGATGGTCGGCTCCGGCAGGATCGGTTGCAGCCCGGCCAGCAAATAGGCCCACGAGTTGGGCGACCACACCACCGCGGTGGAGCCCCCTAGGTGGTTCTTATCGATCCAAACCACGGCATCGTGCTCGGCGCCGGCGGTGGAGCTGTAGACGGATACATACTGGCTCTGGGTCAAGGCCCCGGTTAGCTGGCCCACGAATGCTGGGTAGTACTCGCCCGTCAACTTCAAAGTAAACACACTTCCGTTGGGAATCCCGGAGCCGATCAGCCCAAGCCAGATGATCCCGGCGATCACCGCGGAGCCGAGTAGGGGCACGCCCACCAATGCCGTCCGGGACCGCAAGGCGCGCCAGTCAGGCACCGTGAAGCGCGCCAGCAGCAGGGCGGCAGCCGGCACCGCCGGCAGCAGAAAGTGGAGGTAGTCGCGGTTCGGGAGACTGTAGGCGATCAGCAGAGTCGGCAGCCACACCCAGGGCAGCAATCTCTCGGCGGGCCACTTCCGGGCGCTGAAGGCGCCAATCAGCAGAAGCAGCCCTGCCAGGGCGCGAGTCAGCAGGGAAAGCAAAGAAGGGTGCAGGGTGCTCTTGGTGTAGCCGGTATAGCTAGTCACCAAGAAGAAGATCACGTTGTGCAGGCCGGCGGCGGCAACGAAGGGCGCCAGAACCACCCCGGTGATCACCGCCGCGGCAACCCCGGAGGTCGCCGCCAGCCAGATCCCCCTGCGGCTGGTGACCAGCAGCACCAATCCCCCGGCTGCCAGGTCAGCCAGCGCCGTCTGCTGGATTAGGATCGCGGTCGCCAAGAGAACTCCGGCGACGGAGGCCCAGATCACGGCCCGGGTCAACCCGGAAGGCCGGATAGCGGCCAAGACGGCCACCATCGCCCACGGCGTGAATCCGATCAGGAAGTCCTCGGGGAGGGCTAGGTCGCCGTTGAAGATCGGGGTCGCCATGAAAAACGCCGCCAGCAGCATGGCCACCCAGACCCGGCGCGGACTGAGGTACTGCCGGGCCAAGACCCAAGTCCCTACCAGCGCCGCTACCTCGGTTGCCATGGAGAGCAGGTGAATGCCGAATTCGCTCGGTCCGGAGATGCCCAGCCCCAGTTGATAGATCCAGAAGAGCAGGGGCGGCTTGTTGTTCCAGGTGGTCAGGAAGAGCACCTTGCCATGGGCCATCTGCCAGGCCACGTTGGCGTAGCCCGCCTCATCGGTGTACCAGTGGGGCTCGTAGAGCGAAGGCAGCCGCAGCACCAGCAGCAGCAGCAGCGGAACAGTCAGGCTGCGGGCGCGTAACCACCTCCGCCGGGCGGGCCTGTCTGCCTCGCCGGCTTGAAGCCACGCGTCAGTCGCGCTGTCCAACCGCCCTGCTTCCACGCCTGATCATCTCTCCATGCGCCGGCTAAGCGTCCAGGCCAACCCGGTCAGATTGACGGGCTACCCCGCGATCTGGCGAGGCCGTTGACACTCCAGCCTGCCGGGAAGCCTGGACTCCCAACCTGGGAGCCTTCTGAGACGGCGCCCCACCCCGTTTGGGCGATCATGCCCGGCCTTTAGTATGGCTAACCGAATGAAGCAGGGGACCACCCCGAGCCGGGTGGCTGTGACCGGCGGGGCAGGCTTCATCGGCACCCACACCGTCCGCCGGCTGCTGGAGTTCGGAGTCGAGATCATGGTCATCGACGACTTCCGGCACGCCTGCCCGGAACCTGTGCCCGCTGCGGTGACCCTGGTGCACGACGAGATCGCCTCCCCGGCCGCCCGCCAGGCGCTGCTGGACTTCCGGCCAGAAGCGATCGTCCACCTGGCCGCCCAGGGTGGGGTGAACCGATCCCTCAAGGACCCCGCCGCCGATGCCATCGTCAACGTGGTCGGCACAGTCGCCCTGCTGCGGGTGGCGGTCGACGCCCAGTGCCCGCGGATCGTCTTCGCCTCATCGGGGGGCGCCATCTACGGGCGAGCCCGCCGTCTGCCCAGCCGGGAGGAGGACCGGGCCAAGCCACTCTCCCCCTACGGAGCCGCCAAACTGGCCTGCGAGGGCTATTTGGGCATGTTTTCCCGCACCTTCAGCCTGCACTTCGTTGCCCTCAGATACGGCAATGTCTACGGCCCCTTCCAGGACGGTACCGGTGAGGCCGGGGTGGTGGCGATCACCTCCAACCGCCTCCACCAGGGGCTGGCCCCCCAGATCACCGGAGACGGTGGCCAGACCAGGGACTTCACCTATGTCGCGGACGTGGCCGCCGCTAACATCGCCGCCCTGACCACCCGCTTCCAGGGCTCCCTCAACATCGGCACCGGCAGGGCCACCTCAGTGTCCGAGGTGGTGACCACCCTGAGCCGGGTGGCCGAGTTCCAGGGGCCGCCGGAGCACGTCTCAGGCCGCCCGGGTGAGGTCCGTTCCAACTACCTGAACCCGGCTCGCGCCGCCCGCCACCTTGCCTGGCGGGCCGGCGTCACCCTGGCCGAGGGGCTGGCCACCACCTACCGAAGCTTCGCCAGGGTCAGCTAGGCCCGCCTGATCCTGCCACCGGCGGATGCCAGGTTCGGGCCACCGCCAAGCGCAGCCGCACTAGCTCCCGTACCGCCCGGAGGATCGGGACCAACCGGCCGCCGGAACGAACCCCGGCCAGCCTCGGATGATGCTGAATTCCCACCTGCCGCACCACCAGCCCACTCCGCTGAGCCTTGAAGTACAGCTCCGTGTTCAATAGCGCGGAACGAGCCAGGATAGGGCTGGCAGCCTGGAGCAGCTCCCGGCGCATCAGCTTGAAGCCGCAGTCGACGTCGCGATAGGAGATGCCGTAGAGCAGCCGCACCAGCACGTTGAAGGTGCCGCTGACCACCGACCGGTGCCAGGGATCGGCGCGATGGATCCGCCAGCCGGCGATCAGATCCGCGCCCGGGGAGAGCGCCGCCAGACGGCTCAAGTCCCGGGGATCGAACTGTCCGTCGCCGTCGACGAAGGCCACCCAGTCACCGCTCGCGGCCCGGAGCCCATCGGCCACGGTGATCCCGTAGCCGGACTTGTGGTCGTGGCTGACCACCTGAAGGTGGTCCACCTGGTCTCCCATCTGGCCCTTGGCCACCACCACCGTGTCGTCGGTGCTGCCATCGTCCACCAGGACGATCTCGAAGGACGAGGAGACTTGACTGAGCGTCTCCACGGCCACCGGAATCACCCGGGCCATGTTGGCCGACTCGTTGTAAACCGGGATGACCAGGCTCACCTTTCCCGCCAACTGGACTACCCCTGGCTCGCCCGCCTCAGCCACGGACCACGCTGATGCCCTGGAGCAAGGTGTAGAGCACCGCCGGGAAAACTCCCAGAACCAGGGTTCCGGCGGCCGCCAGTACGACCACCCCCAGGCCGGCCCGGGAGAGTGCGCCGGCACCCACCAGCTGGGCCTCCCCGGTCGGCCCGCCGCCGACCAGCACCCCGGCAGCATCGGTCACCGTGCCTGGGGCCGGATCACCGCTGTACATCACCAGGATCACCCGCAGGTAGTAGAAGAGCGAGACAGCCGAGGTCAGGATGCCCCAGATCGCCAGCGGCACCTGGCCGTCATGGATCGCCGCCGTGAACAGAAAGAACTTGCCGAAGAATCCGGCGGTGAGCGGAAACCCCGCTAGAGAGAGCATGAAGACCGACATCAGAGCGGTCAGCAGCGGCTGCCGACGGGCCAGCCCGCCCAACTCGGAATAGCGATCGCAGTCCTCACCTTTGTGGCTCAGCAGGGTGACCACGGCGAAGGCGCCGGTATTCATGAAGGCGTAGACCGCCAGGTAGTAGAGGGCCGCCTGGGTGCCGTCGGGTCTGCCCACGGCGACCCCGATCAGGATGTAGCCAGCCTGGGCGATCCCCGAGTAGGCCAGCAGCCGCTTGACGGAGTTCTGGGCGACTGCCACCACATTGCCGTAGACCATGGAGATGATGGCGACCAGGGCGATCGGTATCTCCCACTCCGACCGGTAGGGCGCGAAGGTGGCGGAGAAGAGCCGTAGGAAGACGGTGAAGGCGGCCACCTTGGTGGCGACCGACATGAAGGTGGTCACCAGCACCGGCGACCCCTGGTAGACATCTGGGGTCCACCAGTGGAAGGGGGCCGCGGAGACCTTGAAGAGGAGCCCCACCGCCAGGAGCGCTATCCCGGCCAGCAGCATCGGATCGATCGGTCCGTGCACTGCTGAATGGGTGACCGCGGTATGGATCCCGGTCAGCATGGTGTTGCCGGTCTCGCCGTAGATGAGGGCCATTCCGTAAATCAAGAAGCCCGAGGCGAAGCCTCCCAGGAGCAGGTACTTGAGGGCGGCCTCCTGGGGCAGCCGCTCGCCCCTGGCGAATCCGGCCAGCACGTAGAGCGGGATCGAGAGCAGCTCGATCCCGAGGAAGATCACGATCAGGTTGGTGGCCCCGTCCAGCACCAGCATCCCGGCGACCGAAGCCAGTATCAGGATGTAGTACTCCCCCTCCTCCATCCCCCGCCGGCGCAGGTAACCGGGGCTGAGGGCCACCACCGCCAGGGCTGTCGCCAGGACCACAAAGTCGGAGAAGAGCGCGAACCGGTCATCGGCGAAGGCCCCGTCGAAGATCAGGGAATGGACAGGATTGACCACCCACTGCCCCATGACCGTGCCCAGAGCTGCGACCAGGGCCAGGGCGGTGAGCCAAGGCAGCAGCGGGTGCCCCCGCCGGGGTACGGCCAGGTCGGCCAGCAGCACCACCACCGACCCGAAACCCACCACCAGGAGCGGCAGGATCCCGATCAGGTCGGAGCCAGGGATGAAGTGGAGCGGATACCAGGCCGGGGCGGCTGAGACCAGCTGGGGCCAGAGTCCACTCATCGAACTGTTCCGGCAGAGGGGACGGCCGCTCGGGAGGCCGATGCCGCGGTCGAGGAGGCCGCTCGGTCAACCGCCGATATGTACTGGCCAGCACTGAAACGGGTGTAGCGAATCACCGGTCCCGGGTACACCCCGATCAGGATGATCAGGGCCACCAAGGGGGCCAGGACCACCACCTCGACCACCCCCGCGTCGAGCCTGCCCAAGCGAGCCACGGCCTTGGTGGCCGGTACTTCGACCTGGCCGTCGGGCAGACGGAGCCTTCCCTGGGTGACTCCCTGGTACAGACGCAGCATGTAGCAGCAGGCCAGCACCATCCCCAGGCTGGCCACCACCGCCCAGGCCGGGGACACCTGGAAGGCACCCAAGAGGGTCAGGAATTCCCCGACGAAGGAGTTCAGCAGCGGCATGCCCAGTCCGGCCAGGGCGGCGATCAGGAAGAGTCCCGCCATGATCGGCATCGGCTTGGCCAGCCCACCCAGCTCTCGGAGGTCCCGAGTCGCAAAACGGGCCTCGTAAACGCCGACGCAGATGAAGAGCGCGGCAATGATGATCCCGTGATTGATCATCTGGATGATCGCCCCGTTGAGACCGTCGATGTTGAGCGAGAAGATGCCCAGGACGATGAATCCCAGGTGGCTGATCGAGGCGTAGCCGACGATCCGCTTGACGTCCCGCTGGGCCAGGGCGGCGAGGGCGCCGTAGAGAATGCTGACCACTCCCAACCCCATCATCAGCGGCTGGAAGGTGTGGCTGGCCTGAGGAAACAGGGTCAGGTCGTAGCGGATGAAGCCGAAAGCGCCGAGCTTGCTGACAATGCCGGCAAAGAAGATCAGGAACGAAGTGGGCCCGGAGCTGTAGGCGTCCGGCAGCCATGAGTGGAACGGCACCAGCGGGATCTTGATCGCGAAGGCCAGGGCGAAGGCCAAGAACATCCAGTCCTGGGCGTTGAGCAACGTGAAGCTGTGGCCGAACAGGGTCAGCACCGAGCCCTGGCTGGCGTTGACGAACGACTCTGCCGCGATCAGGGTCGGTACATCGAAGGTGTAGACCCCGGTCTGGGCCCCGGTGATGAAGTAGACCCCGATGATCGCCAGCAGCATGAAGAGGCTGCCCGCCACCGTGTAGATGATGAATTTGAGCGCCGCCCGGCCCCGGTTCCCATCCCCCCAGCCGATCATCAGGAAGTAGAGCGGAATCAGTGCGGCTTCCCAGAAGAAGTAGAAGAGGATCAGGTCCAGCGACATCAAGACCCCGAGCACTCCCACCTCGGAGAGGAGCATCAGGCCGGCGAAGGCGCGCAAGCGTTCATGGCGGCGACTCAGGGTGATGGCGGCCAGGAAGAAGAGGAGCGCGGCCAGGGCGATCAACCACACCGAGAGGCCGTCCACCCCCAGATGAAAGGAGAAGTTGATCGGCGGCGGCCCGGCCTGATTGAAAGCGTTGTTGCCTTCGTTGAATGCCGGATGGGTGGCCGAGAGGGAGTTGCCGGTGTGCAGCCAGGTGACCTGCTCTTGGAACTGGAAGCTGACCGGTCCGCTGATGCTCTTGAGCGAGGACCCCTCGGCCCGTCCGCTGAGGTGGGAGTCGGAGGTGGGCGGAATCGCCAGGAAGGCGACCAGCAAGACGCAGGCGAGGCCGAGGGTCGCCGCGGTGGTCGCGAGCAGCACCAGCCGGGCCAGCTGGGGCCGGTTGCTGGGTACCACGAAGACCGCCAGCGTCCCGCCGATGGGAACGACCAGGAGGACCGTGAGGATGGGCCAGCTCATGCCAGACGCAACCCCAGGACCAGCAGGCCGATCACCGCGCAGACGAAGAAGATCAGCGAGTAGTCGCGGAAGAAGCCGGTTTGCATGGTCCGGAGATCGTCGGCAAGGGTCGCCACTCCCGCCTTCACCCCATCGACCAGACGGTCGAAGAAGCTGGGCTCCAGCACCCCCCTGACGGTGCCGGCCAGGGCCAGCGTGGGCCGCACCAGGGTCACGTCATAGATCTCGTCCCAGTAGAACTTCTGGAGCGAGAGCTGGTAGAGCCAGGGAAGGCGCCGACTGATCAGATCGGGGGAGATCACTTTGCGCCCATAGACCGCCCAGGCCAGAGCCAGTCCACCCAAGCTGAGGGCAGTGCCGATCACCAGGGCCAGGGCCTGCACCCCGTCGCTGGCTCGGGCGGCGGGACTGCCCAGGACCGGCTGCAGAAAGGAGCTGAAGACGGTGATCGGGTGAAAGCCGAAGAAGTCGATGTTGAGGAAGCCGACCACCGCCGCCAGGAAGGCCAGCACCAAAACCGGCACCAGCATCACCGGCCTGGCCTCGTGGGCGGCGGCCGCCCGGCTGGTGGCCGGCTGGCCCCGGAAGGCGGTCCAGACCACTCGGAAGATGTAGAAGCTGGTCAGAACGTTGACTGAGACTCCCAGGAGCCAGAGCCAGGGCACCGCCGGTCCCAGCGCCAGCCCGGAGCTGAGCAGCTCCTCTTTGCTGAACCAACCGGCGAAGAGGGGAATCCCGGCTAGGGCCAGCGAGCCAACCAGGAACGCTCCGAAGGTCAGCTTCATCCGGGTCGATAGGCCGCCCATGGACCGGATGTCCTGCTCGTCGTTGAGGGCATGGATCACGTTGCCGGCGGCCAGGAAGAGCAGCGCCTTGAAACAGGCGTGGGTGAAGAACTGGAACATCCCGGCGCTGTAGGCGCCCACCCCCACCGCAAAGATCATCAGGCCGATCTGGCTCATCGTCGAATAGGCGATCACCCGCTTGATGTCGAACTGGGTGCAGCCGATGATCGCCGCCATCAAGGCGGTGCCGATGCCCACCGCCGCGACGATCCCGGCGGCCACCGGGGCCTGCTGGTAGATGGGGTGGAAGCGGGCAATCAGGTAGACCCCGGCGGTCACCATGGTGGCGGCATGGATCAGGGCTGAGACCGGAGTGGGCCCCTCCATGGCGTCAGGTAGCCAGGTGTGGAGCGGCCACTGGGCCGACTTGGCGGCCGCTCCCAAGAAGAGCAGGATCCCGATCACCGTCACCAGTCCACCCCCCATCGGACCCAGCCCGTTGTTGAAGTGGGCCCCCGGGCCGACGTTGGCGAAGATGGTCTGGAGGTCAACGGTGTGCAGCAGCTGGCCATTGCTCCCGCGCAGATTGAGGAAGATCAGGAAAGCTCCCAGCACCAGCCCCACGTCACCGATCACCTGGGTGATGAAGGCCTTGCGTCCAGCGGTAACCGCGGCCGGTCGCCGGTACCAAAAGGCGATCAGGACATAGGAGGCGAAGGCCACCATGCTCCAGCCGATGATCAGGAAGATGAGGTTGTCGCTCATCACCAGCAGGAGCATGCTGGTGATAAAGAGGTTCATGTAGGCGAAGAAACGGTTGTAGCCGAGGTCCTCGGCCATGTAGCCAACGCTGTAGATGTGGATCAGCCCACCGATCCCGGTGATCACCAGCATCATCAGCACCGCCAGGGGGTCGATCCGGATGCTGAAGTTGGCGTTGAAGCCCGACCTGGCCACCGCCCCCCCGGCGGAACCGACGCTCAGGTTGAGCCAATGCCAGAGGACCACCGTGATGCCGCGCCGCGAGGGCGACTGGGAGAGCAGCTCGACCAGGAGGATCAGGGTGGCCGCGAAGGACCCCAAGACCACCCCGGGCCCGAGGAAGGTCACCACCCGGCGGGGAAGCTTGCCCGCGGTCAGGGCATTGACCAGGAAGCCCAGGGTGGGCAGGCCCAGGGCGACCGCGCAGAGAACCAGGGTGAAGGTGGAATTCATCGAAGGCTCACTCGCGCATCTCGCTGAGGGCGTCGATGTCCAGTTGACGGCCGCTCCGGTAGATCCCGGTGATCAGAGCCAGTCCAACCACCACCTCGCTGGCCGCCACCGCGATCACGATCAGGGCGAAGACCTGGCCGGCCATGGTGTGGGTGTAGCGGGCGTAGGTGACCAGGGCCAGGTTGCCGGCATTCAACATCAACTCGATCGACATGAAGACGACCAGGGGATTGCGCCGGAGCAGGACCCCCAGCGCCCCCAGGGAGAACATCGCCGCCGAGAGGGTCAGGAAACCCGGGAAGAGACCGGTCATCGGGCGGTCCGCCGATGCCGGGACAGATAGACCGCCCCCACCGCCGCCACCAGCAGCAACAGGGAGGTCACTTCGAAAGGCAGGAGGAAGGTGGTGAACAGCTGCTCTCCGAGGGTCTGCACCTGGCCGTGGGCGTTGACCGCCTGGGGGCTGAATGGCCCCAGCCCCCCGTGAAATTGGCCGGCTGCATTGACCGTGATCCCGTTGAGGGCCAGGCGCCCCACCACCACCGTGAAGCAGATGGCGGCGGCCCCCCCCAGCAGAACCCGCAACTCCACCGGGCGCAGCCGCTCCTCGGCACCCGGGGCCAGCAGGGCGATGATGAAAACGAAGAGGACCATCACCGCTCCGGCGTAGACGATGATCTGCACCGCCGCCAGGAACTGGGCGTCAAGCAGAAGGAAGAGCACCGCCAGGGCGATCATGTTGCCGACCAGGCTGAGGGCCGAGTAGATGGTGCGCCGACTCACCACCACCCCCACCGCCCCCAGGAAGGCCAACACCGCCGCGATGCCGAAGATCACTGTCATACCGGCGGCGTGCCCCTCCCCTTCCCCGGTGCCAATGGGATGGGCGGGTTGAGCCCGGGAGCGACTCC